>MEDW01000118.1 GCA_001724215.1 Erythrobacter sp. SCN 62-14
CCCGCCGCAAGCGCCTGTCGGACCTGTGCAAGCCCCTGCCTGCCGCTTGCGCCAATCACAGTGATAAGTGCCATGTGCCTCTCCTCCACTTATTCGATGCAGCGAAACGTAGGGGAAGGGGTGCGGGCGCGCGCCGCTAACTTTTGATAGCACCAAAAGTGAGAGTTCCTGACCGAGGCCAGGCCAGTGAAACTTGCTCTCATGAAAAACCGCTTCTGGCGCATTGATCGCCGCCCTCATGGCACCGATTTCGCTGGTGCATTGGCGCTGGTGGAGGACGCTGTCCCAGAGCCTGCCGAGGGGCAAATCGTCATCCGCAATGCCATGCTGTCGATGGATGCCGGCACGCGGATGTGGCTGACCGACCGGCAGGATGGCTACCAACCACCGCTTGAAGTGGGCACCTCGATGATCGGGCTGGTGATCGGCGAGGTGGTGCAATCCCGCGCGGCGGGTTTCCCCGAAGGCACGCTGGTGCGCGCTTTCGGGCAATGGGGCGATTATTCGGTGGTCGATGCGGTGATGTCGGGCGCGATTGCGCTCGATCCGGCGGTGGCTGACCGGCGCGCGTGGTTTGGGCCATTGGGCATGAACGGGTGGACGGCGCTGTGGGGCATTGAACAGACCGGCGCAGCTAAGCCGGGCGAGCGCGTGCTGGTGTCAGCCGCAGCGGGCGCGACCGGCATTCTTGCGGTGCAGATCGCCAAATTGCTCGGCTGCGAGGCGTGGGGCATTGCGGGCGGCGTGGCGAAATGCGCTTACCTGACGGACACGCTCGGCATTGCAGGCGCGGTCGATTACAAGGCCGGGAATGTCGCTGCGCAGCTGGATCGGGCAGGCGGGTTTGATGTCTATTTCGACAATGTCGGAGGCGGCCTGCTCGATGACGTGCTCACCTGTATGAACCACTATGGCCGGATTGCCGTGTGCGGATTGCTGGCTGATTACACCGGGGGCGGGCGCACTTCCCCACGCGAATTCGATCAGGTGCTGATGCGGCGACTTCGTATCGAAGGCTTCTTCTCGCCCGACTTCATGCACGAAGGCCCAAGGCTCACCGAAAGGCTCAAGACATGGCACGAGGCGGGCGCATTGGTGATGCCCTATGACGTGACGCAGGGCCTTGAAAACACGCTAACCGCCTATGCCAAGCTGTTCACCGGCGGCAATATCGGCAAAGTGATTGTGGAGCTCACCCCATGACTGGCACTCTCGAAGACCGCGAAGCCATCCGCGACATTCTGGCGGCTTACGCCCACGCGATTGATCGCCGCCGCTGGGGCATGATGGAGCGCCTGTTTCACGATGATGCGCAGTTCCAGTTCGGCCTCGTTGCAGGCGATTGGCGCGGCTTTGTGAGCCAAGCGCGCGCGATTATCGACCCTTGCCTTGCGACCCAGCATCAGCTCGGCCAGACGATCTTCGGCTTCGAGAGTGCAACTGTCTGCCACACCGAAACCTATATGACCGCGATGCACACCATTCCGCCGGGCTATCCGATGACCGCGGCCTTTCCCGACAAGGGGATGATCTATTCCGGCGTTGTCGCAGGCCGTTATGTCGACCGTTTCGAGAAACGTGGCGGCGAATGGCGCATCGCCCAGCGCACCGGGCTTTACGACTGGCGCGAGTTCCGGGTGGTGGAGGGCGCGGACCTCTCCAACACGCCTGAAGGCGCGGCGGGCTATCACGACGAACGCGATCCTTCGACCGCAGCGGTGCGGCAGTGGCTGGGGTAAGCCCCCGCATCCTATGTCGTCATGCTGAACTTGTTTCAGCATCCATCGTGCCGCATGAGCAGCAGCGCGAGAGGAAGAATGGACCCTGAAACAAGTTCAGGGTGACGAAAATCTGCTAAGGCCGCTTAAACGAAAACACCCCGCTCATGGTCGCCAACTGCTCCTCCCCGCGCCAGATCCCGCCGGAGGTATAACCCATCCGCCCGCCCAGCCGATCAATCCTTACCCGCGCCTCAAGCCAATCGCCCAGCCGCGCGCCTGCGAGGTAATTGACGTTCAACGTCACAGTCGAAGGGGCAAGGCGGGGCCGCTCGGCATCATAGACCGCATGGGACAATGCCACATCGGCAAAGGTTGAAATCACCCCGCCATGGGCTGCCTCTTGGTAATTGATGTGATGCGGACAGATGCGAAGGCCCACCACCCTCACCCCGTCCACGGCTGGCCCCAGATAATAGGGCCCGCCATGATCGAGAAAGCCCGGGGTGAAATCGGCGCGGTCAAAGCCTTCAGGAATTGCCTTTTCGTCCATGCCCCCTAGCCTAGCGCAGTGGTGCGCACGCGCCGCTATGAATTGTGCCAATGGCCGCACACCCGCTTCAAGCTAGGTTCCCGCTCCATGCAGAACGATGCCCTTCTCACCGCTCAATCCTTTTGCGACGTCGTGCGCGAACACGCATCTGCGCAGGGCGACACACACGCCTTCACCTATGGTGAGGAAATCATCACCTTTGCCCAACTGGACAAAGGCGCCAATCGCGTGGCCAATGGCCTTGCCGCGCTCGGCATCAAGCCGGGGGACAGGGTGGCGTTTCTGGGCAAGAACCACCCGCTCTATTTCGAGGCATTGCTAGGCGCTGCCCGCATCGGCGCAGTGATGACGCCCGTCAACTGGCGCCTGGCCGCGCCGGAAGTTGCCTATATTCTGGGTAATTGCGAAGCGCGGGTGGTGTTTGTGGGCGAAGGCTTTGCCGATGTGCTGGACAAGGCGCTCAGCCAAGCGCCCGATGTGCGGCACATCATCGGCATTGATGCGAGCGATCATGCGGGCCTTGATTACCGCCAATGGCGCGATGGCTTTGCCGCCACGCCGCCTGCGCATGAGGTGCGGCCCGAAGATGATGCGCTGCAACTCTACACCTCAGGCACCACCGGCAAGCCCAAAGGCGCGGTGATGACCCACGGCTCGATCCTCTCCAGCCGCGATGCCGCAGGGCGCGAGGGCGAGATGAGGACATGGCAGGAGCCGATCCCCGGCGATGTCACGCTGCTTGCCATGCCGTGTTTCCATATCTCCGGCACGGGCACGGGGATTGGCACCATGGTCGCGGGCACCAATTCGATCGTGCTGCCCGAATATGATCCCACCCAAGCACTTGACCTGATCGAGCGCTATCCGATTTCCAAGATCTTCCTTGTGCCGGCCGCGATCCAGATCCTGCTCAATCACCCGCGCGTTAACGAGGTGGATTTCTCACGGCTCAAATATGTCACCTATGGCGCATCGCCCATCCCGCTTGAACTGATGCGCGAGGCGATGCGGGTGATGGGCTGCGGCTTTGTCCAGATGTACGGGATGACCGAGACGAGCGGCACCATCGTGGCGCTCGATCCCGAAGACCACGTCCCCGAAGGCAGCCCCAAGATGCGCAGCGTGGGCAAGCCTTTGCCCGGTGTTGAGGTCAAGATCATCGATGAGGCGGGCCATGAAGTGCCCGCAGGCACAGTCGGCGAAATCGCCACGCGCTCATCGAAGAATATGCGCGGCTACTGGAACAACCCGGAAGCCACCGCCGCCACGATTGATGCAGAAGGCTGGCTGCGCACGGGCGATGCGGGCTATTTCGACGAGGACGGCTATCTCTATATCCACGACCGGGTGAAGGACATGATCATTTCGGGCGGCGAGAATGTCTATCCGGCCGAAGTCGAAAACGCGCTCTATTCGCACCCCAAGGTGGCCGATGTGGCAGTGATTGGCGTGCCCGATGCCAAGTGGGGCGAGGCGGTGAAAGCCTGTGTGGTGGTGAAACCGGGCGAGGATCTGACCGAGGCTGAACTGATCGCCCATGCGCGCCAGCATATTGCGGGCTATAAATGCCCCAAATCGGTCGATTTCATCGCGGCTTTGCCGCGCAACCCCTCAGGCAAAATCCTGCGCCGCGAGCTTCGCGCACCCTATTGGGTGGGGAAAGACCGGGCGGTGAACTAGCGTGCTGGCGGGCGCGCTTCCAGTCCGGCAACTCGCCTACAAGGTCAATGATCTCGAAGCCGCCGCGCTCGCCCACGCCTGCGCCTTTGGTTCGGGGCCGTTTTTTGTGGCTCGCCATGTGGCGCTGTCATCCTCACACCATCGCGGGGTGGAGCGCCCCTTCGATCACTCATCCGCCTATGGCCAATGGGGCGCTGTGATGGTGGAACTGGTGGTGCAGCACAATTCCGAGCCAAGCGCGCTCCATGATATGTTCCCCTATGGATCGGGGCGCGAAGGGCTGCATCATGCGGCGCTGTTTGTGGATGATCTGGGTGCCGCGATTGCGCGGTTCGCGGGTGAAGGCGCAAGCCTCGCGCAGCTTTCAGTGACGAAAGGCGGCACGGCCTTTGCCTTTGTCGATACAAAGGCGAGCCTTGGCCATATGCTCGAATTGTATGAGCCTTCCGAAATGCTGACTGGTTTCTACGATTTCGTGGCAGACGCGGCCAAGGGCTGGGACGGGCGGGATTTGCTGCGAGAGTTGGGTTAAACCCCCGACAGCTCCGGCAAATCCACTTGAGCCGCACGGCATTCGGCATCGGCCAGCGCTGTCACCACGGAAAAAGCCACAAACCCCGGCTCGCCGAGATGATGGGTCACGGCAGCCGCTTCGTCATCGCTGATCGCGGTGTGTTCAAACGGCATCCGCCGGGCATAGGCAAGCGCCGTCCGGGTTGCCTCATCCAACGCGCTTTCATCTGGGCCTTCGCCCATGCCATGCACCGCGGCCACCGCCTGCCGGACCAGCGCCACCAGCTCAGGCGATAGCGCGCCTTCGCTGGCCGCCACAAAGGCTGCGTATTTCTCGGCCAGCGCGCCATTGGTGGCGGCAAGGCTGGCGTGGATTGGCCCGCTCATTCGGCGGCCTCCAGCACGGCAGGCGTGGGCAAAACGGTGCGGTCCATCTGCTCTGGCTCCAGCCCCATGGTAATCAGCGCCTTGGCCAGCGCGAGAAACAGGCTGACCCCCAGCCCCAGTTCCGCGATCTGCTGAGGCGTCAAATGCTGCTGCAAGGCGGTGCGCGCATCGCCGTTCAGCAATTCGGGATCGTGGATCAGCGCATCGGTGAATTTGAGCACCGCCTTTTCGGTCTCGGTCAGCTTGTCGGATGTCTCGTAACCATCAGTGATGTCGTCCACCACTTCCTCGACCAGCCCCTCGCCCAAGGCCTTGTCAAAACGGACATTGCGGCAGAACCCGCATTCGGTGACGCGCGCGTTGCGCATCCGCGCGACTTCCTTGATGCGAGCGGCGAGCACATCAGACCCCCAGAACGCGCCATAAAGTTCAAAGAAACGCGCAGCGATTTCGGGCTGGTGGGCGAGCACGCTGCCGAAATGGGCGGGCTCGCCGGCAATCGCGGATGATACGCGGGGGATGGTGGACATGGGCCTCTCCTTTTGCGCGGCAGAATAACCCCAAGGCGCCGTAACGTCCGCCTCGCCATTTTCGCAGGGGCGCGGTTGCCCCCTGTGCTGGCACAATCACCGCTGAGAGGAGACAGACTATGGCAGGCGAAGCACAGCGCGTAATCGAGGAATTCTGGCGGATTCAGGACGAAGGCGACTACACCAAGCTTGCACCGCTGTTTGCAGAAGACGCCCTGCTCGAAGACCCGATCTGGGGCCGCTACGAAGGGCGCGCGGCGATTTTGGGCTTCATGACCAAGATGGTTGAGGAGATGGGGACGCGCAAAGTGCACTTCACCGTTGATGAAATCTGCGGCGATGATCACGCCGTCTGGGCGCGCTGGACGATGCACATGGAAGGCGCAGCCCCGCGCGGGGGCGTGGGCATCTACAAGGTAAGCGGCGGCCAGCTTACCTATTACCGCGATTATATGGATCCGGCTGAATGATGGTCATTGCGTGTCCAAAGGCCGCAGCAATCCAGAACGGTTGCGCATGACGCTCTGGATTGCGTTGTCGCCTGCGTTGCCTCGCAATGACGCGAAGCTCACAGTGGCCGGTAATCCGGGTGGCCGCTTTCCCTTAGGTCCAGCATAGGCAGGGGAAATTCCGCGAGCGGGCTAGCATCGGGTTGATCGGGCATGGGCAAAGTCCAGTCCATCACATAGCGGCGGCTGGCAATGCGCCATTCGGCCCCGGCTTGGGTGGTCCTTTTTTCATATTCGTCAAGATAGCGCCCGCCATACATATTGCCCTTGTAAGGCGCATCGCCTTCGCGCCGGAAGGCTGCGGCAATGCCATAACATTCCCCGATCGCGGTGGTGGGCGAGGTCAGCTTGATGCTGAGTGGGGCAAGCATATGCCAGCGCCGCCCGGTGGAGCGTTCGACCTGCATGACTGTGGGCACAAATTCCGCCGCAGTGCCTTTGAAAAAACCATAATCAATCTGCGCATCGGGCCAGTAACATCCCGCTTGGCCCCCATCATCGAGCCAGTCCAAGGTGCGTGAATAGCGCGCAACCAATTCCTGTATCGCCTGCTTGTCGAGCAATTCCTGCAATTGCGCGGCCATCATCTCCAGATCAATGCTCATGCTCGCCCACTCCACCAGGCGGCGATATCGAGCGGGAAGCGTTCCTGTGCGATTTTCATCGCCTCGCTGGCATCATCGGGCAGCGCTGGATCAGTGGTGGGCGGCAGCCCGCCGCCCGCGCCTTCGACGGGGTCGAGATATTCAAGCCGGATACCGGCGAGCACATCGGCGAAATCATGGCCCTCGTGGTGGTCGGACATCTGGTGGTGATAGAAGGCCCATTTGTCCTTGAAGCTGAGCAGGCAATAGTAGCTCAATGGCTCCTGCCCCTTCCAGTATTCATAGCGGATGACGCCTTCTTCCGTCCCGAAAGTCTCGGCGACCATATCGCGCATGATCGCCTCCCATTTTTCTTCCTTACCGGGTTTGATCTGGATGTGGGCAAGCAAGGTGGCCATGGGCGAGGTCTCCTGTCAGGTGGGGGTGAGGGTAAGCATAAGGCGATAAATGCCGAGCATGATCCCGCCCTGATGGCGGAAATCATTGCCGGACGCGTATTCCAGATCGGCAAAGGCATCGCAGAGGCGATCCCATGCGATCACCTGTTCGAGCCGTGACAGGTTCGAGCCGGGACACGAACGCGGCCCCTGACTGAAAGCGAGGTGGCGGCTGGCGGCCTTGCGAGTGAGTTTGAGTTCGAGCGGGTCTTCGAATTCATCGGCATCGATATTGGCCGCCGCCCAGCGCAGGTGGAGCATAGAGCCTGCAGGGACGGGGACGCCCTGAAACACCTCGTCAGCCGCACAAATACGGGTCGAAAGCCCCTGCGTGGGTGAACGCAGTCGCATCCCTTCCTCGATGAAAGTGCGGATGTGTGCACGGTTGGCGCGCAACTGGCCAAACATTCCGGGCCGCTCGCACAGGAGCTGTGCCTGTTCGGCGATAGCATATTGGGTCGTCTCCAACCCGCCGATCACCATCGCGTAAACCACGCCATTGATCTCGTCGTCGGTCAGCTTGCGGCCCAGCGGCGCGTAATCGACCTGCGTCAGGAAGCTGATCATATCGTCTTGCGGATTGGCGCGCTTCTCCCGCGTCATTTGCGCGACATATTCCTTCATGCCCGCAAGCAAGCGGAACTTCTCGGCACTCTGTTCAGGCGTGAGGATGTTCTTGTGGGTGCGGCCATGAACATAGGACATGACCTGCGCATTGCCCCATTGTTCAAGCTGCGGAATATCCTGCTGCGGGAACCCCAGCACATCGGCCATCACCCGCTGCGGCAGGGGGCGGGCGAAATCGGCGACGAAATCCACCGGCTCCCCGGCGCGCGCCTTGGCCAGCATCCCTGTGATCAGCGCATCGACATGGGCCGTGATCATGCCTGTGTGCCGCGTGCAACCGGGGCCGACCCACGGATCGGTCAACTCCTTCCTGTGCGCACGCCACAATTCGGGCGTGGGGCGCAGCGACACGATCGAGGCCACCATCGCATCAATATCGGGGATGTGCGCGGGCATTTCGCCCGATGCCTCGATTTGCGCCACCAGCAGCGAGAGCGTGGGCGGGAAACGCTCCCAGTCCTTCACCACGCGGGAGATGTCTTCGTATTTGGTCAGCACGAAAGCGTCCGAGCCCGGCGTGAGCCCCTCGCCCGGTAGGCGCTGCACCGGGCCTTGCGCATGGAGGATCGCATAGGCCTCATACCAATGCTCCTGCGCACCGGGCGCAAACAGATCAACCTCAGCCAGTGAACGCGGCGTGCTGTCCAAAACCGCTCTCTCCCCCGCCCGCTCCAAGGCGTGTGCTTAGCCAATTCGCTAATTGTTTATACCCCCCTTGTCCCGCAGCCTTGCCCTTACGGAAACAGGCTATTTTGCCAGTTCCTGCTTCGTATGGGAGAGAGCTGTGAGCCGTATTGCCAAACTGGCACCGGAGGAGTGGGACGAGCGCCTTGTCGCTGCGATCCGCCCCGAAAATCTGACCGATCTTGAACAAGGTCTGACCCGCTATTTCGCCCACTGTCCGGAACAGGCGCTGGGGCTGATGGGCTTTGGCGCAGCGCTGAAAATGAACCGCGCGCTGCCCGAACGGCTGGTGGAGCTGGTGCGGCTCAGGGTGGCCTTCTTCAACCAGTGCCGTTCCTGCATGGCGATCCGCTATTCCGATGCGGTGGCAGACGGCGTCACCGAAGGGCTGGTGTGCTCGCTCGAACGTCCACAGGAAGCGGAAAACCTCACCCCGGCCGAAAAAGCCGCGATCCGGTACGGCGAATTGATGGCAACCGATCACCTCGCGATTACGGATGCCACCTATGCCGAACTGCGCGAACATTTCAGCGAGGCCCAGATTGTCGAGCTTGGCATGACTGTCGCCTTCTTTGTCGGCTTCGGCAGACTGGCCGCGACCTGGCACATGGTCGAGGAACTGCCGCAAGCCTTTCAGACCGCCGAGACAATTGCCCCGTGGGGCGCTGAAAAAATCGAGGTGCGCTGATGAACACACCTCAGATCAACCTGTTCGATCCCGAACTTCAGCAATGCCCCTATGAAGCGTACAAGACGCTGCGCGATGAAGCCCCGGTCTATAATATCCCCGGCACACCGATCTGGGTGATCAGCCGCTATGATCATGTGCGCGAGGTGCTGCTCGATCCGCAGCGCTTCCCGTCGACCGCCAAGAACGAGCTGATGCGGGTCACCCCCACCGATGTTGAACGCGGCCGCAAGGTGGCCGAACGGTTCAAGGAGAAAGGCTGGCTGCCTGCGGCAACGCTGGCAGGGCGCGATGATCCGAACCACAAACAGATGCGCGCGATGTTCAATGAAGCGTTCAAGCCCAGCCGCATCAAGCAGATCGATCCGCTGGTCGAAAGCCTTGCCTATGATCTGATCGATGATTTTCTGGACGAGGGCCATTGCGATTGGGTGCGCCAGTTCTGCGTGCCGCTGCCCTTGTTTATCATCGGCGAACAGATGGGCGCACGCCGCGAGGATATGTGGAAAATCAAGGGCTGGACCGATGCCTTCTTCCACCGCATCTCGATGATGCTGCCCGAAGACAAGCACCTTGAGATGGTCGACCGCGAGATCGAGGCGCAGCACTATTTCCAGCCCCTGTTCGAACAATTGCGCGAGAACCCTGACGGGAGCCTCTTGAGCGTGCTGGTCAACACCGTGATCGAAGGTTGGGGGCGGCCTTTGAACGATAACGAACTCCACGCCGAGATGATGGCTGATACCTTCGTCGGCGGCTCGGAGACCACCACCAATGCGCTCGCGGCCGGCATGAAATTGCTGATCGAGAACAAGGATGTGTGGATGAGGCTCAAATCCGATCCCGATAAATATATGCGCACTTTCGTCGAAGAAGTGGTGCGGCTGGAAAGCCCGGTGCAATCGCTGATGCGCTTCACCCACGAGGATGTGGAACTGGACGGCGTCACCATCCCGGCAGGCGCGGTAATCAATGTGCGTTACGCTGCGGCCAACCGCGATGAACGCTTTTTCGAATGCCCCGAAAAACTCGATCTCGATCGGCCCAAGGCGGGCGCGCATATGGGCTTTGGCTCAGGGGTGCATCACTGCCTTGGCGCGCCGATCGCACGGCGCGAGTTGATCTGGGGCTTCACCGCTGTCGTCGACCGGTTCGAAGATATGCACTTTGCCGATGGCAAGAACGACTTTTCCTACCACCCGCATTTCCTGCTGCGGAGCCTGAAGGAACTGCACATCACCTTTGAACCGAGAAAGCGCTGACATGGCCACCGTGATGACACCAGCGCCGCAGCCGATCGACATGACCCGCCAGCCCGACCCCGAACTGTCGACCCGTCCGATCGATGGCAGCCGCTACTGGAGCCATGAGTTCATGGCGCGCGAATGGGATGCGATCTGGACCAAGGCGTGGCTGATTGGCGGGCTTGCGGCGCAAGTGGCCAAGCCGGGTGATTTCTTCACCTATGAAATCGGCCGCGAAAGCATCCTTGTAACCCATGGCGAGGATGGCCACATTCGCGCCTTCTACAATGTCTGCCCGCATCGCGGCAAACGCCTCGTCATGGAAGAACAGGGCCATTCAAAGCGCCTCGCCTGTTCCTACCATGGCTGGCGCTTTACCGCGGAAGGCGAACTGAACTTCGTCCCGTGTCCGGAAGATTTCACAGGTGGCAGCCCCTGCGGCAAGGTGCGCCTCGAAGAAGTGCGCAGCGAGGTGTTTGCAGGCTTTGTCTGGGTTAATCTGGATCCGGATGCTGCGCCGCTTGCCGATCACCTCGGTCCGGTGGGGCCGCAGATTGATCTGTACAAGATGGAGCAGATGCACCGCACCCATTGGGTGACGCTGGAAGGCGACTGGAACTGGAAATGCGTGCAGGACAATTTCAACGAGAGCTATCATCTGCCTTTCGTCCATCCGCAGACCCGTTTCGTGATGGAGCAGAGCTATAAGGAGTGCCAGTTCGATCTTTATGCGCCCCACGGCCATGCGCGCATGTTCATGCCGGGATCACGCCCGACGCGGTCCTTGCGTGGGCACACCGACACCGTGCTCGACATGATGCGCACCGAGCTGACCTATTGGGGCCTTGACCCCGAAGACTTCCGCGAAGACCCATGGGCAACGCGCGCCGCGATCCAGCAGGCCAAGCGCGAGAAGGGCGCGGCCAAGGGCTATGATTTCGATCACTTCCACGACGCGCAATTGACCGATCACTTCCACTACACGATCTTTCCCAATATCAGCTTCAGCCTCAAGCCCGATGGCTGCATCTGGCTGCGTGCTGATCCGCATCCGACCGATCCGGAACGCAGCTATTTCGATATGTGGTATTTCACGTGGTTTCCCCAAGGCGCGGATCGCTATTACTCCTATTCGATGGGCGAGGAGGTCGACCGCACCGTGCCGGTGCCGCATCGGCGCGGGGTGGTGGGCGAACTCTCGTGCGGGCCGGGTATCGATCAGGATGTCAGCATCTGGAGCGAGCAGCAAAAGGGCCTTCGCTCGCGCGGGTACAAGGGCGGGCATCTCGCCGGGCAAGAGGCGCGGGTGCGCTTCTTCCACGATACGATTGATCGCTGGATGGGGGCCTAGGCACTATCGTCATTGCGAGCGAGGCGCGGCAATCCNTCGCTGGATGGGGGCCTAGGCACTATCGTCATTGCGAGCGAGGCGCGGCAATCCAGAGCCGCCCGAGTGACGCTCTGGATTGCCGCGCGGCTGCGCCGCTCGCCATGACGGATCAGCCGTTGGCGAGCGCCGCCGTGCGCCCGGCCAGATAGCCGAAAGTGAGCGCCGGGCCGAGCGTGCCGCCTGCGCCTGCGTAAATCCCGCCGGTGGGGCACGCAATCGCATTGCCCGCGCCCAGCAGGCCGGGGATGGGCGCGCCGTCATGGCCGAGGACACGCCCCTGTCCATCCGTCCTCGGCCCGCCATTGGTTCCCAGCAGGCCAGAATGGATTTGCACCGCATAGAACGGCGCCTCACGGATCGCTCCCAGCGTCACGGCAGTGCCTTGGCGCGAGCGGTCGCCATAGAAATGATCGTAGGCGCTCGTACCGCGCCCGAAATCGGGATCATGGCCAGCCTCAGCATGAGCGTTGAAGCGAGCGACAGTTTCGGCAAGCGTTGCTGCATCAAGGCCGATCTGTTCGGCAAGCGCTTCGATCGTGTCGCCGCGCATCACCCAATCGGGGATGGGCTGACCGGGCTGGCGCGTGCCCAGCGGATAGCGCGCGGCATATTGCGCATCGAAAATGAGATAGGCCGGCAGGTTCAGGTAATCATAATTGGCCGGATCGAACTGGTGGAACACGCCGCCCAATGCCGAATAATTCGCCGCCTCGTTGCAGAAACGCTTGGCGGAGCGATTGACCATGATCGAATGAGGCACGGTGCGTTCGATGAGGATGATCTGTGCGCGCTGTTCGCCGCTCGCCCATGGCGCATCGGGGGTGACGAGCGTCGGCGCCCACCAAGCACTGGTCATATTGCCAAGCTTGGCCCCTGCCGCCATGGCGAGCGACAGCCCCTCGCCGCGCGCCGTGGGCGGGCTGGCCGGCGCGGTGACAGGCCCGCGCAGGAACGTCTGGCGCAGGTCTTCATCCCATTCAAAACCCCCGGTCGCAATCACCACCCCGCGCCGTGCGGTGAGAGCGAAGGGCTGACCATCGCGCAGGCCTTCGATGCCGTTGATGCGCTCGCCTTCCTTGATGAGCCGGTGCGTTTCGACACCCAGCAGCGGTTCAATGCCCCGCGAGAGGCACGCCTTGAGCAATCGCGCCACCATCGCTTGGCCAAAACCGCATTGCCGCGCAGCCATGCGCTGACCCAGCACTTCCATCGGCGGCATTTCGGTTGCCCCGCCCAGCGGCGTTTCGCGCAGCATCAGCGGCTTGGGTTCTTCGATCGCATAAATCCGCGCTGCCCAATCGCCCAGTTCGCCCAGCGCAAACAGATCATGATCGAGCGCGCGGCTGCCTTCGGGCTTGGCTCCGGGCCGGTCGAGGTAATAATCGGGATAGCCCGGCAGCACCGCCACCTTGAGCGCTTCAATGCCTTCGAGGAATTCGAGCGCTTCGGGCCCGCTATCGACGAAAGCCTCAAGCGTTTCGTCCACCAGATCGCCGTGATTCAGGCTGCGGAAATAGGCGAGCGCGTCCTCGCGGCTGTCCGCCATCCCGGCAGCGCGCATGCGCGGATTGTCCGCCACCCAGATCACCCCGCCCGATATGGCAGAGGTTCCCCCGATCCGGCTCCCCCGCTCAATCAGCGCCACGCTGGCTCCGCTTTCATGGGCTGCCAGCGCCGCCGTCATCCCGGCAGCGCCCGTCCCAAGCACAATCACATCGACATTATCCATAGGGGCCATAGAGGCGCGCTGCGCGCAATCGGGCAACCCGTCATTTTGGCAAGGTGCGCAGGTGCGCTGCTCCCGCTAGTCAGGCGAGCAAAGGAGATGATGCATGAAACTCGCAGGAAAAGTCGCAGCGATCACCGGGGGCACGGCAGGCATGGGGCGCGGCATTGCCGAGGCCTATCTGGCCGAAGGCGGCAAGGTCGCGCTGTTTGCGCGCAACCCGGACAAAGGCGCAGCGGTGCTCGAAGAGTTGGGCGCAGGCGAAAACGCCATCTTCATTGCAGGCGATGTGATGCAGCAATCAGATGTCGAAGGCTTCATCGATCAGGTGATCGCCCATTTCGGCACGCTCGATATTCTGGTGAACAACGCAGGCGGCGCAGGTGATCTTCAACCGCTGGTGAACCTTTCGGACGAAGCTTTTGATGAAGCGATGAAGTGGAATGTCTATTCCACCTTCTGGGCCTGCCGCCGCGCGCTGCCTGCCATGCTGGAGAAAAGCGATGGGCGGATCATCAACATCTCGTCCATGGAAGGAAAGCACGGCAAGCCGGTGCTGACCGCCTATTCCGCCGCCAAACACGCGGTGAACGGCCTGACCAAAAGCCTCGCACGCGAAGTCGGCGCACAGGGCGTCACCGTCAACGCGATCTGCCCCGGCCTCGTCATCACCGATATCATCAAGAACAACGGCCCGGCGACCGCCAAGGCAATGGGCATGGAGTTTGATGAAATGGTGACGATGTTCGCGCAGGAAGCCGCGATCAAACGCCCCAACACGGTTGAAGAAATCGCCGCCGTGGCTGTCCTGCTCGCCAGCAAGGCGGGCGCAGGCATCACCGGCGCACAGATCAGCGTCGACGGCGGGACAGCGCAATATTGATTCTGTCGCAGACCTCCCGCGCCGCCTCCCCACCCGGCCACACATTATACCATCAAGGCATGGTGGCCGGGGTTGGGCCTTAGGAAAAGGGAAGCGGGGCGGAGTCTGAAGCGCACATCAGCGCGGCAGAAAACTACCCCTCCTGCAGCTTCGCCATCGCTGCACCCACGGCAGCGGCAACATCGCTCGCTTGCGGATTGCCCCGCAAGGTCAAGCCGCCATTGGGCTGGATGTTCTGTCCGGTGACAAAGGCGGTGTCGGTGCACAGCCACAGGCAGGCATAGGCAACGTCCTCCACCGTGTTGAGCCGTCCCAAAGGATAGCGCGGCAGGAAAGCATCGACGAGGCCGGGGGTGGCAAACCCTTCCTTGGTCATCGGGCTTTCGGTGAAGGCAGGCGAGACAGTGTTGGCCTTGATGCCGAGATGGCCATAATCATTGGCTACACATTCAATCAGCGCCTCACTCCCACGCTTGGTGCCGATATAGGCAGCGTGATTGTTGATGATTGCCTTGGTGGTGGCTGAAGATAGCGAGATAAGCGAACCGCCGGTCGGCGCCTGCTCGCTCATGACGCGCACAAAGGCTTGCAGGAAGTGATGGACGCCCTTGAATTGCAGCGCAGTGATTTGGTCCAGCTGCTCCTCGGTGATCTCCAGCAGGCTGGCAAGCAGGCCCCATCCGGTGGTGTTGATCGCAATATCAACCCGGCCAAAAGTGTCGCGTGCCTTGTCAGCCAGTGCGTTGACCTCGGCGTGGCTGGTGATGTCGCACAGCGCATATTCGCCGCCGATTTCCGTGGCGAGATCAGCCAAGGGACCTTCCTTGCGCCCGGCCACCATCACCTTGGCACCTTCCTTTGCGAACAGGCGGGCAATGGTCTGCCCCATATTGCCCGGCGATGCTGCGCCGAGAATGACCGCGCTCTTGCCTTGAATTTGTCCCATCGTCTGTCTCTCCCTTGCTTGCGGCCACGCCTACCACGCAAGGGCGCGCGCGCGCCCTTCCCAAAAGTGTCCATTGTCGCTCAGGGCCGCGCATCAGATAGATCATCACCAAGCGACAAAGGGAGATCTGTAGATGTTTTCAGGGCCACTCGAGGATCGTCTGGCGATCCGTGAATTGAACGGCACCTATGCCGATGGAGTCGTGCGGATCGACCCGGAAACATGGGGCAGCGTATGGGCCGATGATGCCCACTGGAACCTGATGGGTCACGAGGTGAACGGCAAGGAAGCGATCGTGGCGATGTGGAACGGGGCGATGATCGGGCTCGAGGCGGTCAGCTTCCAGTGCATCCCTTGCATGATCGAAGTGACCGGCAACACGGCGCGTTCTCGTGTGCAGACCCAGGAAATCCTCAAGCCCAAAGATGCGCCCGCGCGTCATGTCGGCGGGCTCTATGACGATGAACTCGCCAAGATCGACGGGGAGTGGCGCTTCACCAGCCGCACCTTCCGTATTGTGGCTGAATTTGGTGTGGAGAGCTGATCACAATGGCAAAAATCGTCATTTCCGCGCAGATCGACGTTGATCCTGCCCGCCGCGCCGAAGCGCTCGAAAGCGCCCGCCCGCATATCGCCGCAGCGCTCGCCGAAGACGGCTGTATCCACTATGACTGGAGCGCCTGCGCGATGAGCCAGACGCGCATCAACGTGTTCGAGGAATGGGAAAGCGAGGAAGCCCTTGCCGCCCATTTCCAGCACATTGCCTACACCGGAATGCGCGATCACATCGGGCAGTTCGGCATTACTGCTGCGGTCAGCAAGAAATATCGCGTCGATGCCGAAGGGCCGGTTTATAACGCTGAAGGGGTTGCAACCGAGGCGTTTGATTAGGGATTGATGGGGCGGGATGCCCGCCCCTCATCCCCTCTACAGTTTCAGCATCTGCTTGCCGCGGTTCTTGCCCGTAAACAGGCGCTGCAAGGTGGCCGGCGCATTTTCGAAGCCGTGCTGGATGTCTTCCTGATATTTGAGGCTGCCGTCTTTCACGAAGCCTTCGAGACGCTTGCGGATGGCGGGGAATTCGCTCGCCCAGTCGAGCACGATAAAGCCCGCCATCGTGCCGCGCCGGAACACGAGGTTGAAATAATTTTCCGGCCCGGCAGGCAGGCTGCCTGTTTCATAGCGGCTGATCCCGCCGCAGATCACCACGCGCGCACCAGTGGCGATGCAAGCCAGCATATCATTGAGGATTGCGCCGCCGACATTGTCGTAGATCACGTCCACCCCGCGCGGGCAGTGCTGGCGGATCTGCTCTTTTACCCCGCCCGCCTTGTAATCGATGGCGGCATCATAACCTGCCTCTTTCACCAGCCAGTCGCACTTGTCAGGCCCACCCGCGATGCCGACGACGCGGCAGCCCGCGATTTTGGCAAGCTGGCCGACAATGCTCCCCGTCGCGCCTGCTGCGCCCGACACCAGCACGGTGTCGCCCGCCACGGGCTTTCCGACCTTGAACAGCCCGCAATAGGCGGTGAGCCCCGTGGTCCCCAGCACCGAAAGCACGGCCGTAGGCGAGATTTCCGTTTCGACCTTGGTGAGTTCCTTGCCATCGGTGACGAGATATTCGGTCCAGCCGGTGGTGCCGAACACCAGATCACCGACCGCAAAGCGTCCCCCGTTTGATGCCACCACTTCGGCAATCCCGCTGCCGCGCATCACATCGCCAATTGCCATGGGCGCAACATAATCCGCGATGTTTTCCATCCAGCCTTTCTGCGCCGGGTCAAAGCCGAGATAATGCGTCTTCAACAGCATCTCGCCGGGGCCGGGATCGGGCAGTTCGGTGGTGGTGAGCTTGAAGTCATTTTCGAGCTCGATGCCGCGCCCGCGCGGGTGTCCGTTCAAAAGCCATTGGCGAGTGGTGGTGGGCATTTTCATCCATCTCCTTATGCGTTGTTGCTCTTTTGCGGCGTGGGCGCCGCCCACTGCCACGCGCAAAAGTGTCAGTCGAAGGCGCGTGCGCCTGTGGTAGTCTGGCGTATCCGGGGAGAAGATCGATGGGAATTCAGACGCACAAGACGTTCTGCCGTTTCTGCCACGCCAATTGCGCGATGGAAGTGGATGTCGAAAATGGGCGCGTGCTCGAAGTGCGCGGCGATCCGGCTGATCCGGCGTTTGGCGGCTACACCTGTCTGAAGGGCCGCGAACTGCCCGATTCGCACAATGCCGAGCACCGCTTGAAGCACTCGCTCGTGCGCAATGCAGCGGGCGAATTTGTCGAAACCCCGATGGACCAAGCGCTCGCCCATGTGGCAAGCGAACTGCGGCGCATCATCGACACATACGGGCCCCATTCGGTCGCAGTGTTCATGGGTTCGGGCGGCTTTCAGAACTCGGCTGCGATGGCCGCCTCGCTCAGCTTCACCCAAGGCATCGGCAGCCGCAATTTCTACACCTCGGTCACCCTCGATCAACCCGCCAAGGTCTTCACAACCCAACGTTATGGCAAGTGGATGGCGGGGCCCAACACCTTCTCCGAAGCTGACGTTGCCATGTTCATCGGCAATAATCCGATTGTCTCGCACTATGCGCCGGTCGGCGGGGTTCCGCCGTTCAGCCCCTCGCGCCGCATCCGCGACAAGAAAGCCGAAGGGCTGAAGCTGATCGTGGCCGATCCGCGCGAAAGCGATGTCGCGCGGCTTGCTGATATCTACCTGCCGGTAAAGCCCGGCGAAGACCCTGCCATGCTGGCGGGTATGCTCAACGTCATCATCGAAGAAGGGCTTTATGATCGCAATTTCGTTGCCGCCCATGTGGATGGCTTTGATGAGCTAGCCGAAGCGGTCAAAGCCTTCCCGCCGCAGGTTGCAGCGGAGCGCGCGGGGCTCGATAAAGATCAATTGATTGCGGCCGCCCGGATGTTTGCCAGCGGCTCCAAAGGCTGCGCGGTGACCGGCACGGGGCCGGAAATGGCGGGCAACGGGACGCTCACCGAATATCTCGTCACCTGCCTCAACACCATCTGTGCGCGCTTCAAGCAGGAAGGCGAGAAGGCCGCGATCCCCGGCGTCTTCAGCCCCTATCAGACGGCGCGCCGCGCGCAGGTCGCCCCGCCTGTGCCGATGTTCGGCGCTGAGGGAATGCCGCAATCGCGCTTTCGCGGGCTGGGGCATTTGGGGTGGGAAATGCCGTGCAATGTGCTGGCCGATGAAATCCTCACCCCCGGCGAGGGCCAAGTGCGCGCGCTGATTTCGGTGGGCGGCAATCCGGTGGTCGGCTTCCCCGATCAGGCCAAGATGGTGCGCGCGCTGGATGATCTCGAACTCTTCGTGCAGATCGACCCGTGGATGAGCGCCAGCGCCAAGCGGGCAAGCGTGGTGCTCGCCCCCTCGCAATGTCTGGAGCGCGAGGACATCACCAATCTTTCGGAATGGTGGCACGAGGAACCCTATGCCCGCTACACCGAGGCGCTGGCCACTCCGCCGGGAGACGTCATCGACGAATATGAGATGTTCTGGACGCTCGCGCATCATCTCGGCACGCCGATGAACCTGATGGGCGGACCGCTGCCGATGGACCGGAAGCCGAGCAAGCAGGAGTTCCTCGATCTGGCCACCGCAGGCTGTCTGGTGAAACCCAGCCAAGTGCGCGAAGATTGCCGCGCAGCAGGCGGGGCTGCGGTGATCTACCCCGAAAAACACCCGCTGGTGGAGCCCTTGGACGAAGGCGAATTCCACCGCTTTGATCTGGCCGCAGGCGCCATGCCTGCCGAACTGCTGCGCTATTCCAGCAATGCCGCAACCCGTGCGGGCTTTGATTTCCGCCTGATTTCGCGCCGATCAAAAACCCGGTTCAATTCGATCGGCCACCCGCTCAAGAAATTGCAGGAAAAGACCACCACCAACCCTGCCTATATCCACCCCGATGACATCGCGGCCTTGGGCCTGACCGAAGGCGGGATTGTCGAGATCACTTCGCCACACGCCACCATTCA
Source organism: Erythrobacter sp. SCN 62-14 (assembly GCA_001724215.1). Classification (GTDB taxonomy): domain Bacteria; phylum Pseudomonadota; class Alphaproteobacteria; order Sphingomonadales; family Sphingomonadaceae; genus Erythrobacter. Next base: position 19,115 of record MEDW01000118.1, read on the forward strand.
CGGCGTCGTCAAAGCCAGCGACAAGGTGCGGCGCGGGCTGGTTTCGATGGCCCACGCCTATGGTGATGCGGACGCCTCGAAAGAGGATGTGCGGGAGCGGGGCTCGTCAACCAATCGCCTCACCAGCGAGGTGGTGGATTTCGACCCGATCACCGGCCAATCCCTGCAAAGCGCCATTCCGGTAAAACTCGTCCCGGCCTGACCATCCAAAGAAAGTATCCCATGCCCCAGAACCGCCGTTTCCTGCTCCAGCGCCGCCCCGATGGCACGCCGGTCGAAGCTGATTTCGAACTTGTCACCGAAGACACCCCCGCGCTGGCTGAGGGCGAATTCCTGATCCGCAACCATTATGCCTCGCTCGATCCGGCGATGCGCGGGTGGATGGATGAGAGCGGCAATTATATACCGCCGATCCCCTTGGGTGCGCCGGTGCGCGCCAGCACCATCGGGGTTGTCGAAGAAAGCCGTGCCGAAGGCTTTGAGCCCGGCCAATGGGTGATGGGCCTCAATGCACTCGAAGATTATTCGATTGGCGTTGCTGGCGGCTTTACCCAGCCGATTGACCCTGCCCTTGTGCCGAGCGTCACCAATTACCTCTCGATCTTTGGCGCGGTGGGGATGACGGCCTATTTCGGTTTCCTTGAAGTGTGCGAGCCCAAACCGGGCGAGACAGTGCTGGTGTCAGGCGCGGCCGGAGCGGTCGGCAGCCTTGTGGGGCAACTCGCGAAGATCCATGGCTGCCGCGCGGTCGGGATTGCGGGCGGGCCTGCCAAATGCGCGCGCCTCACCGAGAAATACGGCTTTGACGCAGCGATCGATTATCGCGGCAAGGATGAGGCCGCCCTCACCGCCGCCATTGCCGAAGCCTGCCCTGACGGCGTCGATGTGATCTTTGAAAATGTCGGCGGGATTATTCTCGATGCAGGGTTGATGAACCTCAATCTCTATGCCCGCGTCGGATTGTGCGGCCTTATCAGCGAATACAACACCGCGCCCCGCGGCATCCGCAATCTGTGGCAATTGATCGTCAAGCGCGCCCATATTCGCGGGCTGCTGGTGGCCGATTATGTCGAACGCTTTGGTGAAGGCGCGGCCAAGATGGGCGAATGGGCAGCCGCCGGAAAGCTCACCATTGATGAGCATATTGATGAAGGGCTCGAAAACGCCTTTGACAGCTTCATGCGCTTGTTCGCCGGGACCAATGACGGCAAGATGATCCTCAAGATCGCCTGAGGGTTTGGCAGGTGGCCCGCTCGCTGCTGGTGCTGTCCGGGGGGCATCCTTACGAGGCTGGCCCCTTTGACGAATTGCTGGCGGCGCTGGGGGAGTGGGACATAACCCACCTCGTCCACCCCGAAGGCGGTGAGGCGGACGCGGCCAGCCACATCGCAAGGGCCGATGCGGTGCTGTTCTACGATATGGCGGGCTACACCTTTGCCGAGGGCCGGGTCGAAACGCACCCGCCTTCGCCCGCTTACCGCGAGGCAATCGCGGCGCGCTTTGCCAGCGGCAGGGGCGCAGTTGCCATGCACCACGCGCTCGCCGGTTGGGCGCTGTGGCCCGAATGGCACGAATGGCTGGGCGGGCAGTTTCATTATCAGCCCGGCGCACATGGGGCGGATTCGGGTTATCGCCACGATGTCGCCTACACCGCGAGGCTGGTGGCCGATCACCCCGTTCTGGCAGGCCTGCCCGAAAGCTTTGCCGTCACCGACGAACTTTATCTTTGCCCGATCAACGAGGACGCCGTCACGCCGCTGATCCGGGCTGAGGGTTTCGCCTTTACGCCAGACAATTTCTACTCCGCTGCCAATGCCGTTGCAGGGGAAATGTTCAGCCGCAAGGGATGGGATCACCCGCTGGGCAGCAATCTGGTAGCATGGACAAAACAGGTCGGCCCCGCCCCGCTCGTCTATCTGCAATTTGGCGACGGGCCCGAAACCTACGCCAATCCCTATTTCCGCCGCATCCTCGCACAAGCGCTCCAATTCATCGCAGGAGAAACCACCTCATGACCCCGCAGGAAACTGTCGAAGCCTTTATCGGCCACTGGAATGATTACGATCTCGAAGCGCTCATGGCGCTGTGTGCAGAAGACATCATCTGGCACAACATCCCGATGGAGCCGATTGCCGGCAAGGCCGCCTTTCGCGCCGCGACAGAAAGCTTCATGGCCAATATCGCTGCTTGCGAGTGGATCACCCATGCGATTGCCGCAAACGGCAACAGCGTGCTGACCGAGCGCACCGATGGTTTCACCTTCAAGGATGGTCGCAAGGCGGCGCTGCGGGTGATGGGGACTTTCGTGCTGAACGAAGAAGGCCACATCGTCCAATGGCGCGACTATTTCGACATGGGCGAATTCCAACGCGAATTCGCCCCGCCTGCTTGATCGGAGCATTCGCTCAGGACAAAAACGCCATGCAATCCTAACACAAACGCGCATCGCATGATCGGGGGGGAAGTGGCTAGGTTTTGATCATAACCTCAAGGGATCGGAGCCTGTCACCATGAACAAGCCTGAAGGCAATGTGTTTGCCCCTGAAACGCTGATCGACCCGTTCGACTATTACCGCGCCGTGCATGATGCAGGCATCGCCATCGAGCATCTCGAAGGCATGAACACCTATGTGGTGTACACCTATGACCTGTGCAGCGAGGCGGCATCCAAGCCGGAAATCTTTTCCAACGATTTCACCGCCTTGATGGGGCGCGAGGCGGACGAGGAAATTCAGGCGATTCTGGCTGAAGGCTGGCCTGATCTGCCCACCCTGCTGACCGCCGATCACCCGGTGCACACCCGCAACCGCAAGCTGGTGAACCTCGCTTTTTCTGCCCCGCGCGTGAACGCGATCGAGGCGGATATGAGGGCCAAATCGATCGAGTTGATCGAGGCTTTCGCCGACAAGGGTGAGTGCGAATTCGTCGAGGAATTCGCCGTGCCGCTGCCGGTGGCCATGATCGCTGGGCAAATCGGACTGGAAGATGATCCCAAGCGCGTGAAGACTTGGTCAGACGCCGCGGTTGATCGCTTCAGCCAGATGGTCGATTTTGAACGCAAGAAGGAATGCGCGCGCAGTCTCGTCGAATTCCAGCACTACATCAAAGGCCTGATCGATGATCGCAAGGCGAACGGCGGCAATGATCTGCTGACCGACCTCGTCGAAGCCCGCGTCGAAGGCGAGCAGCCTTTGTCTGATCCGGAAATCATGTCGCTGATGCAGCAATTCATGGTGGCGGGCAATGAAACCACCACCTCAACGCTGGCGGGCGGATTGCTCCAACTGATCCGCAATCCCGATCAGATGGCCAAGGCCAAAGCAGCAGCGGGCGGGCGCGATCCCAAGGTCATCATGAATTTGGTCGAAGAAGCGCTGCGCTATGAAACGCCGACCGCCGGGATGTGGCGGATCGTTAAAGCCGACACGGAACTGGGCGGCACAAAAATCCCGGCGGGCAGCGTGGTGCAATTGCGCTATGCAGCGGCCAACCGCGATCCCAAAAAATTCCCCGATCCTGACCGTTTCGACATCGAACGCGCCAATGCCCGCACGCACCTGTCGTTCGGCAAGGGGCCGCATATGTGCGTGGGCAATATGCTCAGCCGCAAGGAAATGCTGGTGGCTTTTGATGAGCTGCTGGAACGGCTCGACGATTTCCAGATCGCTGATGAAAACGCCATCCGCATCCTGCCGAACATCCTGCTGCGCGGGGTGACGCATCTTCCGATTACTTTCACGCGGAAAGCCTGACTCCCATGAATTTCGACCTGTCCGAAGAACAGCAGATGTTCGTCGCCTCGCTCGAACGCTTTGCTGCGCCGATTGATGTCGAGGCGCGCAGGCGGCTGCGCCTGTCGCCTGCCGGCTATGATCGCGCGCGTTGGCAGGAGCTTGCCGAAATGGGCCTGATCGCGCTGGCGGCGAGCGAGGGCGCGGGCGGCATGGGCGGAACGCCGGTTGATCTGGCGGTGGTGGCCGAAGCGCTCGGCAAGGCCAATGCGCCTGATCCGCTGATCGAACTCGGCATTCTGCCCGCGCTGCTGCTCGAACGGGGCGGCGCGCCTGCCGAAGTGCTCGAAAGCGTGCTGGCGGGCAGCGAAATCGCCACTTTGGCCTGGGCTGAACGCAGCCAGCGCTACAGCCTTGCGGCCAAGGGGATGAAGGCGGAAAGCGGCGTGGCAGGGGTTTCGCTCACAGGTGAGAAAACCTTCGTGATGGGCGCGGCGCTGGCCGATCTGTTTATCGTCACGGCTGATCTGGACGGCGCAACCCGTGCTTTCGTGGTGGAGCGCGATGCGCCGGGCGTCGATGTGCGCGCCTATCGGCTCACCGATGGCAGCATTGCCGGCGAGGTGAAGCTCACGCGTGCGCTAGCCGCCCACCAGCTTACCCTTGATGAAGCAGCGCTTGCAGTCGTGATTGCCGATCTTCGGCTTTATGCAGCGGCCGAAATGGTTGGCCTCGGCCAGAGGCTGCTCGATGACACGCTTGCCTATGTAAAGGAACGCGAACAGTTTGGCGTGGCGATTGGTAGCTTTCAGGCGCTTCAGCACCGGCTGGTTGATTGCTATGCGCGCATCGAACAATCGCGCTCGATGCTCTACCGCGCCGCGCTGTCTGATCGCAGCGATGCGGCCAAGTGGCAGCGCGCCGCCGCTGGCGCCAAGGCTTTTATCAGCGACAACGCCGATGCCATCGCGCGCGAGGCCGTGCAGATGCACGGCGGCATGGGGATCACCGATGAACTCGCCATTGGCCACGCGATGAAGCGCGTGATGGTGCTCGCCCGCCTGTTTGGCGATGCCGACACTGTCATGGCCGAATATGCGATTGCCGCGTGATCGAAATGCAAGAGAGGGAATGATGGGCCAGAAAATTGATCCCGACCTGTGGAGCGACGGGCCTGAGCCGCACCTGATGGGGGGCAAGCTGCCTTCGGGCGAGATCGTCTTTCCCATGCCGGTGGGCGATGCCGCGACGGACGTTGAGCCCTACAAGCTCTCGCGCCGGGGCAAGCTGTGGTCGTGGACCAGCCAAGGCTTCCTGCCCAAGGAACCCTATATCGGCCCCGGCAGCGCGCCCGGAGAAGGCCCGCCTGATTTCCAGCCCTTCCTTTTGGGCTATGTCGAATTGCCGGGCGAAGTGATCGTTGAAAGCCGCATCGTCGATGCCCGCCTCGAAGACCTCCACCTCGGCATGGAACTCGAATTCTGCGTCGTCCCGTTCAATGCGGAATACGACACTTTCGCCTTCCGTCCCGCCACCTCAGCCGAGAGTAAAGCTGCATGAGCGAGAATGTCTATATCATCGGCGCTGGCATCCATCCCTTCGGGCGCACCGACGGCCGTTCAGGCCGCGAACAAGGCGTTTATGCCGTGCGTGAAGCACTGGGCGATGCAGGGCTCGACTGGCCCGATATCGAATGCGCCTATGGCGGCTCGGCCGCGGCAGGGGCGGCGGATATCATGGTGAACGAGCTGGGGCTGACCTCGCTCCCCTTCACCAATGTCGCCAATGGCTGCGCTACGGGGGGCAGCGCGCTGGCCGCCTCGCAGCAGGCGATCGCGAGCGGCATGTATGACCTTGCGCTGGCCGTGGGTTTTGACAAGCACCCGCGCGGCGCTTTCAACGCCAAGCCTTCCGAATATGGCCTGCCCGAATGGTATGGCCAGACGGGCATGATGCTGACGACGCAGTTCTTTGCCTTGAAAATCCAGCGTTACATGCAACTGCATGGCATCACCCGCACCACGCTTGGCCGGGTGGCGGAGAAGGCCTTTCGCAACGGCACGATCACACCGCACGCATGGCGGCGCAGCCCGGTTGATCTGGAGACGATCCTCAATGCGCCGATGATCAATGATCCGCTCACCAAATATATGTTCTGCGCGCCTGCCGAGGGTGCGGTCGCGCTGATTTTGGCGAGCGAGAAGAAGATGAAGGAACTGGGCGCGGACGGGGTAAAAATCCGCTCGATCGCGGTGAAAACGCGCCCGCCAGACAGTTTCGAAGTGTTTCAGGCCGGTGTCAGCATCAAGGAGGGCGGCAAGCCCACCGTGCTCGCCAGCAAGGCCGCTTTCGAAAAGGCCGGGATTGGCCCTGAAGACATCGGCGTTGCGCAATTGCAGGACACCGAAAGCGGCGCGGAAATCATGCACATGGCCGAAAACGGCTTTTGCAAGGATGGCGATCAGGAAGAATGGCTCGCCAATGGCTGGACCGAGATTCGCGGCGGCAAGCTGCCGGTCAACACCGATGGCGGCTGCCTCGCCTGCGGAGAGCCGATTGGCGCTTCGGGCCTGAGGCAAGTCTATGAAAACGTCCAGCAATTGCGCCAGCGTGGCGGCGAGCGGCAAGTGCAAGACAAGGACGGCAAGGGTCCGCGCTTTGGCTATTCCCACGTCTATGGCGCGCCGGGGCTTTCCGCTGTCGCCATTCTGGAGCGCACCTGAAGATGGGGCGCATGGCAGGCAAGGTCGCGCTGGTGTCGGGCGGCGCGGAAGGGATTGGCGCGCACGTCGCGCGGGCCATCGTGGCCGAGGGCGGCCAAGTGATGCTCGGCGATGTCCAGACCGAGAAAGCCGCTGCGCTCGCGGCTGAGCTGGGCGAAAACGCCGCGAGCGTGGCGCTCGATGTGCGCGAGCTCGCCCAATGGGAAGCCGCAGTCGCCGCCACTGTCGCAAAGTTCGGCAAGCTTACAGTGCTCGCCAATATCGCGGGGATTTCCGAACCCGGCACGGTCACCGATGGCACTCTCGATGTGTGGCATCGCACCATCGACATCAACTTGCATGGCCCCTTCTACGGGATGCGCGCCGCGATCCCGGCGATGGAGGCGAGCGGAGAGCCTTGCGCCATCGTCAATATCGGCTCGATGATCGCGCTGCGCCCGGCGGCCTTCGTGGCGGCTTACAGCGCTTCAAAAACGGGCCTCAGGGGCCTCACGCAATCGGTTGCGCTTGATCTGGCCGCGCGCGGAGTGCCGATCCGGGTCAACATGGTACACCCCGGCGCAATCCGCACGCCGATGTATGAACGCTACAAATTCTCCGGCGCCGACACGCCCGAGAATATCGAAACCGGCTTTGCCGCCACCCACCCGATGAACCGCATCGGCGAGCCCGATGAAGTCGCCCGTGCGGTGGTGTTCCTCGCCAGCGACGAGGCGAGTTTCACCACGGGCTGCGATTTTACCGTGGATGGCGGCGGAAGCATCAGGAGCTGATATGTCTGAACACGCAAGCGTCCCTTTGAAAACCCGCATTGATGCGCATGTCATCATCGGCGGCAAATATCATGATATGGACACCCCGCGCCTTGAGCTTCTCAAATTGCTCGGCGAACATCCGGAAATCCGCAGCACCGTGGCGTGCGATTATTCAGGGCTTGAGCGGCTTGAGCAATGCCGCTTCCTGATCACTTACACGGTGGATGTCATCCCCACTCCGGAACAAACCCGCCAGCTTGAAGACTGGCTCAAGGCAGGCGGCAAATGGCTGGCGTTGCATGGCACCAACTCAATTCTCGCCTTCACCGAAGAAGGTCTGGTCGATGCGCCAGAGGACACCACGGGCGTGATGAAATTGCTCGGCACGCAATTCAAAGCGCACCCGCCGATTGGCCCGTTTGAAGTGGAGGTAATCAAGCCAGACCACGAATTCACGCGTGGTATTGGAAAATTTGAAATCGTCGATGAACTCTACATCATGGATATCAAATCCGACATTGATATCCTGATGCAAACCACCTTCGAAGGCGAGGCAACCGGCTTTACCCAAAGCCAATGGGACAAGACCACCGTACCTATCCTTTATACGAGGGATATTGGCGAAGGGCAGATCGTTTACAATGCGCTCGGCCATTGCCGCGGGCATTATGATCTGCCCGGCATGGTCGATTTCTACCCGCATAAGGAAATGTGCGCGTGGAATTATGATGTTTATTATGATCTGCTGCGCCGCACGATTGCCTGGGCGATGCGGCCTTGAGGCGCGATTTTTGGGCCAGCTTTTGGGATTAAACTGACGATGGACATGGAATTTTCCCCCGCCGATCTCGCCTTCCGTGAGGAAGTGCGCGATTTTCTGGCTGAAAACCTGCCCGATCGCCTGCGCGACGGGGCGCGGCGCACTCCGGGGGTGTTTGTTGAGCCTGATATCGGGATGGAATGGCATCGCATCCTTTACAAAAAAGGCTGGGTCGCCCCGCATTGGCCCAAGGAAGATGGCGGCACGGGCTGGACCCCGACGCAGAAGTTCATCTTTGAAAAGGAATGCGCGCTCGCTGGCGCTCCGGCGCTTGCCATTCTGGGCCTCAGGCTGGTTGGCCCGGTGATCTGCCATTTCGGCACGCCCGAACAAAAGGCGCGTTTTCTGCCGCGCATCCTTTCGGGCGAGGATTACTGGTGTCAGGGCTATTCCGAACCCGGTTCAGGCTCTGACCTTGCCAGCCTCAAAACCTCGGCGCGCCGCGAGGGCGATGAATACATCATCAACGGCTCCAAGATCTGGACCACCCACGCGCATCACGCCAACTGGATTTTCGCACTGGTCCGCACCGATGCCAGCGTCAAGAAACAGCAAGGCATCAGCTTCCTGCTCGTGCCGATGGATCAACCGGGGATTGAAGTCACACCGATCCATTCGATGTCAGGCGATCATGAAGTGAACGCGGTGTTCTTCACCGATGCGCGCACCTCGGCCGACAACCGCATTGGCGAGGAAGGGCAGGGTTGGACCATCGCCAAGTTCCTGCTCGAAAATGAACGCGGCGGTTCGTGCTTTGCCCCGCGGCTCTTGCAGAGCATTGATCGGCTGGCCGAACTGGCCGAAACTCAGCCTTCAGGCGTGAACGGCGCGATTGCCCATGATGCGCGTTTCCGTGATCGCCTCGCCCGCGTGCGGCTTGAGGCCGAAGCGCTCGAAGTTACCGAACTGCGCATTCTGGCCGAACTCGCCAAGGGCCGCAGCCCCGGGCCGCAGACCTCGCTGGTGAAGTTGCTCGGTTCGAATATCGGCCAGCAGGTCGATACGCTCCGGCTCGAACTGCTCGGGCCGGATGCGCTGCAACTCCCGCTGGAACGCCCGCTTTACGGCAATGAAGCGCCCGAACCGGTGGGGAGCGAATATGCGCAGACCGCAATGGGCCGCTATCTCAACAACCGCGCAGCCACCATCTTTGGCGGCTCGGACGAGGTGCAGAAAAACATCATCGCCAAGACTGTTCTCGGCCTCTAACCCTTTCACAAGGCAGATAAAATGGACGTATCACAGCTGATGTTCCGCGATGGGCTCATGGCCGACGAGCGCATTCTGGTGACGGGCGGCGGCACGGGTCTAGGCCGCGAGATGGCCGAAGGCTTCCTCAAACTGGGCGCCACGGTCTACATCTGCGGGCGGCGGCAGAACAAGCTGGATGAAACCGCAAGCGAGCTGATGGCCGCACACGGCGGCAAGGTTGTGCCGATGGCCTGCGACATCCGTGATGCGGACGCAATCCATGCCATGGTCGACGCGATCTGGGCCGATGGCGGCGCGCTGACGGGCGTGGTCAACAACGCAGCGGGCAATTTCATCAGCCGCACCGAAGACCTCTCCGTCAACGGCTTTAACGCGATTGCCGATATCGTGATGCGCGGGACATTTTACGTCACGCTCGACATCGGCAAGCGGCTGATTGCCGAGAAAAAGCGCGCGAGCTTCCTCTCGATCCTCACCACCTGGGTGTGGTCGGGCAGCGCCTTTGTGGTGCCTTCGGCCATGAGCAAGACCGCGATCAACGCCATGACGCAAAGCCTTGCGACTGAATGGGGCCGCTATGGGCTCAGGTTCAACGCGATTGCGCCCGGCCTTTTCCCGACCAAGGGGATGAGCGCACGTCTTTCGCCCGGCGGGCAAGGCGGCAATTCCAAGAATGATCTCAATCCGATGGGCCGCGCAGGCGAGATGCACGAACTGGTGAACCTTGCGGTGTTCCTGATGGGCAAGGGCGCGGAATATGTGAACGGCCAGACCATCGCGATTGATGGCGCGGGCTATCAGGCCAATGGCGGCACATTCTATCCGCAGCTCCACGCTTTGGGTGATGCCGAATGGGCGATGATGCGCGAGATGATCAAGGGCACCAACGCCAAGGACAAGGCCGACCGCGCGGTGGGGTGAACGGCCGCGCAGGCCGCGCCTTTAGCCTTTATCCGGCGGCCTCATCCGCAATCGCTTGTGCCGCCTTGTAATCGGGCTTGCCGTTGTTGAGCCTTAGCGAACGATCGGTGAAGATATAGGCCCGCGGGATCTTGTATCCGGCAAGGCCAGCGCGCGCGTGGGCATCGAGGGTTGCCTCGTCGACTGAGCCTTCGCCTTGGACCACTGCCACCACTTTGCGGCCAAAGCGCGCGTCGGGCAGGCTGACCACCCGGACATCCTTGACGCTGGGATGATCCAGCAGCACCGCCTCGACTTCTTCGGGAAAGACTTTCTCACCGCCTGTGTTGATGCACATATTGTCGCGGCCGATGAATTCCATTGTGCCATCGGCCGCCCAGCGGGCGCGGTCGCCGGTCATCAGCCAGCGCTTGCCATCGATTACGGGGAAAGTCTGCGCGTTCTTCTCATCCTCACCCAAATAGCCCAGAGGCAAAGGCCCGGTGCGCGCAACAATGCCCACCCCATCAGAGCCGGGCGGGATTTCGGTGAGGTTCTCATCAAACAGCTTAGTTTCCCGGCCCGGCAGGGGTTGGAACTTGCCCCCTCCTGTGCTGCCCGCCGCGGTGGTGATGACAATGCCTGTGCCCGAACTTTCCGAAGAACCCAGCGCATCGACAATCATCAATGCCGGATTATGCGCGATCAGCCGTTGTTTGAGCGCTGGCGAGAACACCGCGCCTGATGAAGTCACGGCACGCAGGCTTGCCATGATTTCGACCCCATCGCTGCGCGCATCGAGCCGGTCTGCGAGCGGCAGTGCGAAAGCATCGCCAACGATAAACACCCCGCGCGCGCCCAGCCGCTTGATCTCATCAAGCGCCAGATCGGCATCAAACTTGGGCGCAGGCAAAAGCGCCAGCGTGCCGCCTTTCATCAGGTGAATGACCGCGCTGAATTGTCCTGCGCCATGCATCAGCGGCGAAAGCAGCAACAGCGGCGAAGTGCTGGCGGGATGCTCTGGCCCGATGCGCGCAGCCTCGGCGGCTTGCTGTTCAAGCGAGGTCGTCACCAAGGGCGGCATGCCGGGCGGACGCTGCCACACCGAGATGCTGAAAGCACCCCAGGCTTCTTCCATCGGCCACATCACCGCTTTGGGCATGCCGGTGGTGCCGCCTGTGGCCGTCAAAAACAAAGCCGCGGGATCATCGTGGATCGCAAAGCCTTGCGGCAGCTGGTGCGCGCACAGCGCTGCCCACTCCTTGCCGGTCACATCGATCGTCAAGGTGCCTTGCGGCATGGCTTCACCCGCAGTGGCGGCAAAATCACTTTCGGTGAACAGCGCCTTGAGACGGAAACGCGCAAAAATATCCGCCAGCTCGCGCGCCTTGTAATGATAATTCACATTGACCGGCACGAGCCCTGCCTTGATGCAACCGAAATAGGCCAAGAGATATTCTGGCGTGTTGCGCAACATCTGGCCCGCAATATCGCCCGGTTTGAGCCCGCTAGCGGCCAGCCCTGCGGCGATTCGGTCAGTCATCTCGTCGAGTTCGCGCCAGGTGACATTGCGCTCACCGTGAACAATCGCCGCGCGATTTTCGGGGATTGCGCAGGCCAATGCTTTCAACGCCACACCGAAATTCGAACCTTTCCAGACCATTATGGCAAACTCCCTTGTCCTCTTTTCGCTAGCTGCTCGATCGCCTAGGTTCCCCTACGTAATTTGAGAGTGAATCCCGTCGAAAAGAGGCTAGGCTCCCGAATCGGAGGGATTTGAGAGGAGAGAGCTCAAAATGGCCAGCAATGTTGTCGATCTTCGCACCCCTCAAGGGCGCGAGACACTGGAACAATATCTTGATCAAGTGACCATCACTTGTCCCGAGGACATCCACGATGCCGCCGTCAACCTTGCCCGGATCGCCCGCGAGCGCGGGATGCAGATCGCGGTGTGCGATGATATTTCCTCCAAGGAGCCGATGGTCGATGCCGATGGCACGATCCTCAACGCCGATATTTTCCGCTGGCTCGAAGATGGTGCGCGTTGGTGGGAAGATCATCGCCTCGCGCTGCATTCGCCGCTGCCGCGCGCGTGCCGTTATGAAAGCGAGCCCTTCTGGGTCAACCGCCACGGGTTCAACACGCGTTGGCGCAATCACTATCTGGCGGAAATCGATCTCAGCGATTTTGAACGTCGTTCGCTGTGCAAGGCGGCCATTGTCATTCCGGTGCATCTGCCGTTCGGCCAGATTTCGGCCACCAGCTTCATCTCGATGGACCGCGACAAGGAAGATCTTTCCCGCGAATTTGCCGAACACGGCACTTTGTTTGCGATGGTGACGCGGTGTTTTGTGGCAGGCTATGTTCAGGCCATGCGCACCAAGCGGCGGATTCCGTCCGATTGCGTGCTGTCCAAGCGCGAGGTGGAATGTCTGCGCTGGGCGGCGATTGGCAAGACCGACAAGGAGATCAGCATGATTCTCAATCGGTCGCACGCCACGATCCGCTATCACATCCACCGCGCCGGTGAAAAACTCGACAGCGTCAACCGCGCGCAGACGATCTTCAAGGCGGGCCAGTTGGGTTACCTTGGGGCGTCTGATTAGGGAACGCGCCTCCGCGCGTTCCTCCTCGGTACCGTTTCGATCCCTACGGGATCGAGCACCTGCGGGCGGCCGGTCGGCCTTGCGGGCCTGCGGCCCGGCTTGGCGTTTTGCTGCTCTCCCCTCTCGGGTGCAAGATGTAAGATTTCAGCCAAAGCGCCGGAGCGGCTCGCTGCCATCCCAGCCGACGCTCGCAGCCTTTATAATGCTGAAAAGATCGGGGCCGTCCTTGGACTGTTGGAGAATTTCCACCAGTGTGCCCGGCCCGCCGCCGGCATCGACATAGATCACCCGGCTGGTGCCAAAGGTGCCCTCGATCACCACCTCAGCGCCCGCCTCGGCGCAAACGCGCATGACTTCATCCATATCATCCACCAGAATGCACACATGGTGCAGCCCATTGCCGGTGGCCCCATATTCTCCGCGATAAATCGAAGGGTGTTCATCACGGGGGCGAATCAGTTCGATCTGCAAGTCTCCCCAATAGGCCAGCGCCAGATCAAACACCGCGTCGGTCGGCTCGCCCTTGTATTTCATGCCTTCCAGATGAATGCCTTCGATCAGGAAGAACGGCCCCACACCCATCGTTTGGGTCCAGTGGCGCAGCGCCGCGTCGAAATCCTGCGGCACATAGGCCAGCTGCATCACATCGCCCAAAGTCGCAATTTTTCCGCTGAGCGCCATCATTCCTCTCCAATCCGCTAGGGTGACCCTTGGCCTAAGGTGTGTGATATTCTGCCGAGCAAGAACTGCACAAAGTGCGAGGATCACAGGAAAGCGGCGAGAGGATCGACAAAGCCCCATGAACGAGATCAAGGATATTGCCCAAGGCGATCGTTGCCCCGGCATCAGCTACACCGACATGCTCAACGGCGACACCCGCCGTCCACCCGATTACCTGTTCACTGAAACCACCATCGAAATGGGGGACGAACCGATCTCGGTCGCGCCCTATATCTCCGAAGAATACGCGCGGCTTGAACGCGAGAAGATGTGGCCCAATGTCTGGCTGTTTGCCGCGCGCGAAGATGAAATGCCCGATCCGGGCGACACGGTGGTGTTCGACATTGCTGGCAAAAGCTTTCTCCTGATCCGCCAGAAGGATGGCAGCGTCAAAGCCTTCTACAACGCGTGTCTCCACCGCGGCCGCAAGCTGCGCACCGAAAGCGGCAATTCGGTGCAATTGCGCTGCCCGTTCCATGGCTTCACCTGGCGCAATGACGGCTCGCTCAAGGAAATTCCCTGCTCGTGGGATTTCAAGCATCTCGAAGGCGAAGATATGGACTTGCCGCAGGCGCGCGTTGAGCTGTGGCAGGGCTTTGTCATGCTCACCGAGAACCACGACCTGCCCGATTTCAAGAGCTGGCTAGGCGAACCGGCGAGCCATTATGAGCGCTATGATTTCGAAAACCGCTACACCGGAATGTGGGTGCAGAAGAAGATTCCGGCGAACTGGAAAGCCACGGCTGAAGCTTTCATGGAAGCCTGGCACTCGATCACCACGCACCCGCAATTGCTCGCCTTCCTTGGTGATGCCAACACGCGCTATGATCTGATCGGCGATCACTTCAACCGCGCGATCACCCCGTCAGGGGTCCTGAGCCCGCACGTCAAAGGCAAGGATTCCGATTACGTTCTTGAGAAAATGAACGAGTTTTCCGGCGGTCAGGATGCGCGCACCAACCGGCGCTTTTCCGCGACCGAAGAAGCCCCCGAAGGCTATGATCCCGCCGATCCACTGGGCGCGCGCAAGGTGCTGGCCGAGGCCGGGCGCAAGGGTTTTGCCGAGCAATATGGCTATGATTATTCGGACGCGGCCGACACTGAAATCCTCGATAATTTCACCTACAACATCTTCCCCAATTTCTCGCCGTGGATCGGTTTTCTGCCCACGCTGGTCTATCGCTGGCTGCCGGGGGACAGCCCCGACTGGTGCATCATGGAAATCCGCCTCTTGTTCCCCACGCCCAAGGGCCAGCCGCGCCCGCGCGCGGTGGAAATGACGCGCATCCCGGATGACGAGCCCTTCGCTTGGGCAGCCGACAAGATGGGCCCGCAGCTGGCCAATGTGTTCGATCAGGACATGGCCAATCTTCCTTACGTGCAGGAAGGGATGAAGACGATGAAGGTCGGGCAGATGCAGCTTGGCCATTATCAGGATAGCCGGGTGCGGCATTTCCAGATGACCTTGCAGAAATATATCGACGGGGTGCTGCCAGCGACTAAATAGGCGCTCATGGCACTTTCTGTTGATCTGACGGGGCGCTGCGCGCTCATCACCGGGGCTTCATCGGGGCTGGGCGCGCGCTTTGGGCGCATTCTGGCGGCCAATGGCGCGCGCGTCGCGCTGGGCGCGAGGCGGGTGGAGCGGCTGCAAACGCTGGCGGACGAGATCGGCGCGAACGCGGCTGCGGTGCAGATGGATGTGGGGCGCGAGGCTGACATTATTGCAGGCTTCGATGCTGCCGAGGCCGCGTTCGGAACCATCGACACGGTGATCGCCAATGCCGGCGTGGATGGCGCAGGCATGATCACCGCCATGAGCGAGGCCGAGATCGCCCACACGCTGCAGGTGAACCTCACAGGCGCGATTCTAACCGCACGCGAAGGCGCCAAGCGGATGATGGCGGCAGGCGTGACCAAAGGGCGCATTGTGCTCATCGCTTCGATCACTGCTTTTGAAGCGTCGCCCGGCCTCGTCGCTTATTCGGCGAGCAAGGCGGGCGTGGTGCAAGCGGCGCGCTCGATGGCGCGCGAATGGGCGCGGGCCGGGATTTGCGTCAACACGATCTCGCCCGGCTATATCCGCACCGCGATCAACGCCGACTGGTTCGAAACCGAGCCGGGTAAACGCCAGATCGCGCGCTTTCCGAGGAAGCGGTTAATGGATGAGGAAGGGCTTGATGGGCCGCTCCTGTTCCTGTGTTCGGATGCGGCGGAATTTGTGACGGGCGCGGATTTCGTGCTTGATGATGGGCAGACGCTGTAATGCGTTTTCGGTTCAAGCTGACGCGAACCGAACAGCACGCTCAGACACTGCGCAGGCTTAGTCGCGCTATCCCTGCGGGAACCGCTCCTGATGCCTAAGCGCCAGATCTCGCTGGCTGCGGGGATCCTGCCTGAAGCAACGCCTGCCCAATTGATCGAAGCCGCTGCCGCGAGCGATTTCGACTTTGGCGGGATGTGGGCTGAGCGCGAGACATGGACTCCCGCCACCACCCGCGCGATCCGCAAACAGGCGCGCGATGCGGGCGTCGAATTGCTTGATCTGGAAGTCGCGTGGATCATGCCGGGGCCGGTTGATCCGTGGCTTGCCGAACTGGTCGGGATGGCCGCGGAACTGGGCGCAAGGAACCTGCTGTGCGTTTCCAGCGATCCCGATATGTCCGCGACCACCGCCAAGTTTCAGGCGATGGTCGATGCCGCCAAGGGCACGGGCGTTCGCATCAATCTCGAATTCGGCCCGTTCACCGAGGTGAAAACCATCCACGCCGCGCGTGCCATTCTGGAAAGCGTTGAGGGCGAGGCCAAGGCGCTGCTGGTCGATACGCTCCACTGGGCGCGCTCGGGCGGCACGGCTGAGGATCTGGCGGCGATCCCGCGCGAGTGGCTGTCCTATTGCCAGCCGTGTGATGCGCCTGCCGATGCGCCTGACCTCAGCAATTTCGACGCGATCATTGATGATGCGATCAACCGCCGGATGCCCTTGGGACAGGGCGGATTGCCGCTCGCTTCGATGATCGACGCGCTGCCTGATGATCTACCACTGGCCATCGAGGAACGCTCGGCGGCTTTGCGCGAAGCCTTCCCCGACCTCAACGAACGCGCCCGCGAGGTCGCCCGCACCAGCCGCTTGTGGCTCGATAGCCGCTGATCAGCCGGGCAGTCCTGCGCTCCAGTCTTTCGATTTCGCCCAATCCAGATGCCGCGTCGGCTCCATGCCGAGCAGATCGCGCGCATGGGCCGGATCAACCAGCAGCGGCGAGGTGCTTTGCGAATTGTAGAAGGCGTAGAACTTCGCCATCCCGTCATAGATGCTGAGCGGGGTCACTTCGCGGGATCCGGTGACAAGCTCGCTCATCCGCGCGGCGAATTCCTCTGGCGCAAGGCTCTGGAAACGCACCGGGCGGCCGATCGCCTCTGCCAGATTGGCCGCAACCTCATCGCCCACCAGCGCCTCTGGCCCGCCAATTGGAACGTGCATCCCATCAGCCGCATCGGTTTGCAGCGCGCGGCGCATCGCCTGCGCGACATCCTCCAGACAGACCCAGTTGATTTTCAGATCAGGCTTGGCCGGATAGGCGAAAATCCCTTCGCGCATAATCAGCGGGCGCGTCCAGATGCGGTACTGATTGTCCATGAACACAGTGGGTTCGATGAAAACGCAAGGAATGCCTGTCTCCTCCAGCGCGCGCTCAATGTCGCGGCGACCATCATGGGCGGACAGATCGAGATCATGCGGCGCGACATAGCAGGCGGTGTTGAAGATGATCTTCTTCAGCCCCGCGCGCTTGGCACCTGCGGCAATCTGCGCCCCGAAATGCGCAGCCCGCGCGCGGTCAAATTCGAACGGCAGATGAAAGGCGGCGGCATCCTGTCCGGCAAAGGCGTGAGCCATGGCATCGGCATCGGTGATGTCGGCATGGACTGTCGGAAGGTCAGGAAAGGGCGTGCCCGCCATCGCATCAGCGCGGCGCACCCCTGCGGTGACTTCAAAGCCATGGGCGAGCAATTCCGCGACCAGCGGCTGGCCCTGATCGGCGGGCGCGCCAAGGACGCAGATTTTCTTCAATGCGGGCATGGGAATGCTCCCTTGTCAGGCGCGCGCGGCGATTTCGGCGGCGTCGAAATAGTGGATGCGAAGTTCGCGCAGCAGCCCGTCTTCAAAACACCCCGCCTCGCAGATCGTCTGGGTGAAGGGCGCAGAGCCATCCTTGGGATGCATGGTGAGACGGATCACCATCACGGCCCAGGTGTCGCCGCCGGTGCAATCGAGCATTTCAAGGCTGGTGTCAGCCCATGTGCCATACATCGCCGCCGCACAGCGTTGCAGCGCGTCCTTGCCCCGCCACTCGCCGGCAAAAGGGAGCGAATTGGCCTCATAAAGCACGAAATCGGGGTGGATGAGCGCCTCAACCGCGTCCCAATCGCGCGTGCCGGCGGTGGCATAGACCTTCGCCAGCATTTCTCGCGGAGTGAGTCCCTGTTGCCCTATCGCTGCGCTACTTGAGGGAGTCATTGTTGCCCTACCGCTTCGCTACTTGAGGGCATTACTCCTCAATCGTCCCGATCAGATCGCCGACCTTGTAAACCGCGCCTTCCTCGCCGGTGGGATGGATGATCCCGCTGGCCTGAGCTTCGATTTCGGTGGTGCTCTTGTCAGTTTCGACTGTGTAGATGATCTCGCCCTTCTCGACGCGCTCGCCATCGCCGAACATCCATTCGACAAGGGTCATTTCGACAGCGCTCATGCCGAGCTTGGGGATGCGGATTTCGCTCGCCATTACAATTTACCCATGGATGCTTTGATCTGTTCGATGATCTGGCCCTTGTTCGGGATCCACGCCTGTTCGAGGTGGCTGGCAAAGGGCACGGCGGAGAAAGTGCCGCCAACGCGCCGGACGGGACCTTTGAGGCTGTCCCAGCACTTTTCCTGAATATTGGCGGCAATCTCTGCACCTGTGCCGAAGGGGCGCACCGCTTCGTGCAGGGTGAGCGCTCGGCCGGTTTTGCGCACGGATGCCAGCACGGTTGCCTCGTCATAGGGGGCGATGGTGCGCAGGTCGATCACCTCAACCGAGATGCCTTCCTTCTCCAAGTCCGCTGCCACATCGAGCGCATCCAGAACCGTGCGGCCATAGGTGATGATCGAAATATCGCTGCCCTCGCGCGCAACCGCCGCCTTGCCGAGCGGGACGCGGTAACCGGGGCCGGGATCTTCCGATTTGAGGCCATAGCACAAGATGTTCTCGATGAAGATGACAGGGTCATTGGCATCAATGCTGGCGCGCATCAGCCCGCGCGCATCGGCGGCGTTGGACGGGGTAACAACGTGCATCCCGGCAACATGGGCAAACCATGCCTCCAGCATATCGGAATGCTGCCCGCCAAAGCCGACGCCCACGCCCGTAGTGGTGCGGATGACGATGGGGCAGGGGGTCTGCCCGCCGCTCATAAAGCGCAATTTCGCTGCGTGGTTGACGATCTGATCCATGCACACGCCGACAAAGTTCATCAGCATGATTTCGGCAATCGGGCGTTGGCCTGCCAGCGCTGCACCAACGGCTGCGCCGATGATGGCGGTTTCCGAAATCGGCGTGGCGCGGATGCGGTGTTCGCCATATTTTTCAGTGAGGCCAGCGGTGACTTTGAACACGCCCCCGCCCTGTTTGGCGCTCACGTCCTCGCCAAGGCAGAACACGCCTGCATCTTCGGCCATCGCCTCGTCGATTGCGAGGTTCAGCGCCTGTGTCATGGTGATCTGGGCCATCAGGCGGTCTCCTCCAGCACGTCCTTGTAGATTTCGTCGGTATCCGGCAGCGGCGCGTCGAGCGCGTGTTGCACCGCTGCGTTGATCTGCGCGTCGATATCAGCAACGATGGCGTCCAGTTCCTCTTCGGTGAACTGATAATCGAGCATCACCTGCCGCAGCTTGGGCAGCGGGTCTTCGGCCTTCATTTCGGCGATGTGTTCGGGCGGCATATAGCTGAAGTCCGAGCCGAAGAAGTGCCCCATCATGCGGTAGCACATAGCCTCGATCAGGGTCGGGCCTTCACCCCGGCGGGCGCGGTCAACCGCCTCCTGCACCGCGGGGTAGATCTGGTGGACGTCATTGCCGTCAACCCGCACGCCCTTCATCCCGTAGCCTTCGGCGCGCACCGCAATCGAAGGGCTGTCGGTGTGATCGGCATAGGCGGTGTGCTCGCCATAGCGGTTGTTCTGGCACAGGAAGATGACCGGCAGCTTATAAAGCTGCGCCATGTTCATCGCTTCGTGAAAACCCCCGATATTGGCCGCGCCGTCGCCAAAGCTGACCAGCGTCACGCGCCCATCGCCGTTGTTCTGGCTCGCCATGGCAAGGCCGTTGGCAATGGGGAGCCCGCTGCCCACCACGCCGGTTGTCACCATGATGCCGGTTTCGGGATCGGTGATGTGCATGGTGCCGCCCTTGCCCTTGCAGGTGCCGGTCGCCTTACCGAGGCATTCGCCCCACCACTTTTCCATCGGGATGCCCTTGGCGGTCTGCTCGCCTTGGCCGCGGTAGGTGCAGACGACGTAGTCCTCCTTCTCCAGCGCCGCCATCGCCGCGGCCGAGACCAGCTCCTGCCCGCGCACGCAGTAATACATCACCGCCACCTTGCCGCCCATCAGCAGCTCGCGGAATTTCTCGTCGGTGCGGTTCACCTTCATTGTCCGGGTGTAGATGTCGAGCAGCTTGTCGCGGTCAATTTGCGCCATGGT
>MEDW01000119.1 GCA_001724215.1 Erythrobacter sp. SCN 62-14
CGCCTCGATCGGGCGCGGCATTGTGGCCGAAAACAGCAGCGTGCCGCGGCCCTCGGGCGTTGCATCAAGGATCGCTTCCAATTCCTCGCGAAAGCCCATGTCGAGCATTTCGTCCGCTTCATCGAGCACCGCCACGCGCAAGGCCGACATATCGAGCGCGCCGCGTTCGAGGTGATCGCGCAGGCGGCCCGGTGTGCCGACGACAATCGCGGGGCCAGAGGCCAAAACCTTGCGTTCAGCCGACGGGTTCATGCCGCCGACACAGGTCGCCACCCGCGCGCCGGTGCGGCCATAGAGCCAGCCAAGCTCGCGGCTCACCTGAAGGGCAAGCTCACGCGTGGGCGTAATCACCAGCGCAAGCGGCGCTGGCGAAAAGCCGATGCGTTCATCGCTGCCCAACAGATCGCCCGCCATTGCCAGGCCAAAGGCAACAGTCTTGCCCGAACCGGTCTGCGCCGAAACCACCAGATCGCGGCCCACAGCGTCTGGACGCAGCACGGCCGCCTGCACTTCGGTGGCGCTGGCATAACCGCGTTCGGCAAGCGCCGTTTCAAGAGCGGCGGGGAGAGGGGGAAAAGTCATCATGTCAAAATACTCAAAACATCTGGCTCGCAGATCGCATCTGCAAGCTTCCCGTAACACTATGTTGCGGCAGGAGAAAAAGGTCGGCGACGGGTGAACCAGAGTTTGCACCGCGCCCTTGTGGCCTGCCCCATAGCGCAAATCGCCGCCCGCGGCTTGTGAAAAGTGTGCCGGATCTCAAAAGGTGGCTGTGACCTTGCGGCTGCTGCGATCCACAAAGAGGCGCGGCGCACCGCTTTCGGCAGGCGCCTCGTGGATGAAACCGTGGGTGGCAAGGCTCTCCCATTCACCCGGCGTCATCGGCGCGCCGGCAAGCGAGAGCCACCGCCCGCCGTCGGGAAAGCGGGTGAAGCTGGCAAGAGCCCGCGCGCGCTGGGCCGACAACTGCGCGACAAAATCTTCCAAAGCGGTGTCGCACGCGGCCCAGTCCAAGGGCATAAACTGGCAATAGGCGTTGTTGTTGCCGCCTTGCGAGCGGCCCATTTCATCGCCTGCGGTGAGCATGATCGTGCCAGTGGACGCAAACAAAGTGGCGAGCATGGCGCGCATATCGGCAGCGCGCCGGGCGATCACCGCCGGATCATCGCTGGGGCCTTCTACGCCGCAGTTCCACGAATGGTTTTGCCCGTGCCCATCGCGATTATCCTCGCCGTTGGCATAATTGCGGCGGTGTTCGTAAGCGACTGTGTCAGCAAGCGTAAAGCCATCATGCGCGGCGAGGAAATTGACGCTCCTGCAATCCTGCCCGAACACATCGGATGATCCGGCAATCCGGGTCGCGAGCGCGCCCACTGTCGCCTCGCCCTTCCAGAAGCGGCGGACATCGTCGCGGTAGCGGTCGTTCCATTCGAGCCAGTTCGCAGGGAAATTGCCGAGTTGATAGCCGCCCGGGCCAATGTCCCACGGCTCGGCAATCATAATGCGGTCGGCGAGGCAGGCTTGCGCGGCGAGTTCGGCAAAGATCGGCGCGTGGGCGTCAAAACCGGGGCTGCGCGCAATCACGGGGGCGAGATCAAAGCGGAATCCGTCGATGCCTGCATGGCGGACAAAATGGATGAGGCTGTCGATCATCAGCCGCCGGACATGGGGGTTGGCGAAGTCCAATGTGTTGCCGCAGCCGGTGTCGTTGATGAGGCTCCCGTCAGGTGCGCGCGCATAGGCGGCAGGGTCAAGGCCGCGCAGCGACAAAGTGCCGCCATGCACATCGCTTTCCCCTGTATGGTTGAACACCAGATCGAGGATCACGCCGATCCCCGCCTCATGCAGCGCCGCCACCGCCGCGCGCAGTTCCGCCACTCCGCCCGGGCACAGGCCGGGGTCCAGCGCCATCATCGCGACCGGATTATAACCCCAGTGATTGGCCAGCCCCAGCGGCGGCAGGTGGCGTTCATCAATCCAAGCAGTGACCGGCATCAATTCGACCGCGCTGACGTGGAGTTTTTTAAGGTGCGCAGTCACCGACGGATGGGCGAGCGCGGCGATGGTTCCGCGCTGGTGTTGCGGCACATCGTGGTGCAGCGCGGTGAAGGCTGCCACGTTCAATTCATAGATCAACCCGCCGCGCTGGAGGCGGGGCGGCAGGAGCGGCACTTGTGGCAAGGGGCCAGCCACCAGCACACGCGGGACGAGATCGGCGGTGTCTGCGCCATATTCGCCAAGCCGGGGATGCTGAATGAAACGGCGGTCCAGCGCGATGGCATAGGGATCAACCAGCAGCTTGGACGGATCAAACCACAGGTTGCGATCGGGCGCATAAGTGCCGTGGGCGCGGTAGCCATAGGGCTGCCCGGTCAGATCGCCGGAAAGCTCCAGCGCCCAGATGTCGCCCGCGCGCGCCATCGGGAGGCGCCTTTCCGCCTCGCCCTCAAACAGGCACAGGTCGATGCCTTGAGCCAAAGGCGCGCGCACGGCGAAGCGGGTTTGCCCGCCCTCAACATGGGCGCCCAGTTGCAGGCTCACGTCACCACATCAGGCGCGCTGCGGCCGGTGTGCGCGGCGATTCCGGCGATGGCTTCTGCCGCCGCGATGAGATCAGCGAGCATCGCGGGTGTTGCTTCCGCCAGCCGCCCGCCGGGCGCTTCATAGCGTTCAAGATAGACCCGCAAGGTCGCCCCTTCGGTCCCCGTGCCCGACAAGCGGAACACGATCCGCGATCCACACTCGAACATCACCCGCACGCCTTGGCGGTTGCTGTGCGAACCATCGACCGGATCGGTGTAAGCGAACTGATCTGCCGCAGCGACTGTGAGCGGCCCCAAAGCCTTGCCGGGAAGGCTTGCAAGCGAAGCCTCCAGCGCCGCCATCAGCGCGTTCGCCTTGGCGGTTGCAATGGCCTCGTAATCATGCCGCGCATAGTAATTGCGGCCAAAGCGCGCCCAATGCTCCTCGGCAATCTGCCGCACGGGCTTGCCGGTCACGGCGAGGATATTGAGCCACAAGAGCACCGCCCACAGCCCGTCCTTCTCGCGCACATGATCGCTGCCCGTGCCAGCGCTTTCCTCGCCGCAGATCGTGGCTTTGCCCGCATCCAGCAGCGTGCCGAAGAACTTCCACCCGGTCGGCGTCTCCCATAAGGGAACACCCAGCGCTTCGGCCACCCGGTCAGCCGCCGCGCTGGTCGGCATCGAGCGAGCGATACCCTTGAGCCCCCCGGCATAGGCAGGCGCAAAGTGGGCGTTCGCCGCCAGCATGGCGAGCGAATCCGAGGGTGTGATGAACACGCCTTTGCCGATGATCAGATTGCGGTCGCCGTCGCCATCCGAGGCCGCGCCGATGGTGGGCGCGTCAGGTGTCATCATCAGATCATACAGTTCGGCGGCGTGGACGAGGTTCGGGTCAGGGTGATGCCCGCCGAAATCCTCCATCGGCACGCCATTGCGGACAGTGCCTGCGGGAAAGCCGAGGCGGCCTTCCAATATCTCCCGCGCATAGGGGCCCGTCACCGCGTGCATCGCGTCAAACGCCATGGTGAGCTTGCCACTTGCCACGGCCGCGCGGATGGCGGGAAAATCAAACAATTCCTCCATCAGATCGGCATAATCAGCGACGGGATCGATCACTTCGACCACCATATCGCCAACGCGGCTCGCGCAGCGATCAATCGCTTGCGTGCGGGCATAGATCGCCTCGGTCACCGCTTCGGGCGCGGGGCCGCCATTGGCGATGTTATATTTGATCCCGAAATCCTCCTCCGGCCCGCCGGGATTGTGGCTGGCCGAGAGGATCAACCCGCCTGATGCGCCATATTTGCGGATGACATGGCTGGCGGCAGGAGTGGAGAGGATGCCGCCTTGCCCCACCAGCACACGGGCATAACCATTGGCGGCTGCCATCTCTATCGCGCGGGCGATCACCGCGCGATTGTGAAAGCGCCCATCCCCGCCGATCACCAGCGTCGAGCGCTGAGGCCGTTCAGCCACGTCGAACACCGACTGGATGAAATTCTCGGCGTAATTGGCTTGCGCGAACACCCGCACTTTCTTGCGCAGGCCCGATGTGCCGGGCTTCTGCCCGTCAAAGGGCGTAGTGGGAACTGTCTCGATCATCCCTGTTCCTCGATCAATTGGCGGTAGAGCGCCGCATAGGCAGCCCCGCTTGCCCCCCACGAAAAATCGGCCTTCATCGCGTTTTTCTGGAGCCGCTTCCATTGCGGCTTGTCGCCATAAAGCTGCACGGTGCGGCTCACCGCGAGGGCAAGCGCATTGTGGCTGACGGCATTCATCTGCACGCCGGTCGCCACCCCTGCGGCCAGCGCTGCGGGGTTGGCGTCAATCACCGTATCAGCCAGCCCCCCCGTGCGCGAGACGACGGGCACGCACCCATAGGCAAGGCCGTAAAGCTGGGTCAGCCCGCAAGGTTCAAAACGGCTGGGGAGGAGGATGGCATCCCCGCCGCCCTGCATAAGGTGCGCGAGCGGCTCGTGATAACCGATGCGCACGCCGATGCGGCCTGGATGGCGTGTCGCAGCCGCACCAAACGCCGCCTCAATCTCTGCGTCACCTGTACCAAGCAGCGCCAGCCGAGCGCCAATCCCCACCAGATGATCGAGCACGCCGCTGAGCACATCCATGCCCTTTTGCCAGGTGAGGCGGCTGATGACGACAAACAGCGGCCCATCATCGCGGGTCAGCCCCAAGGCGGCTTCCACCGCGCGTTTGTTCCTGACCCGCGCGGCGAGTTTTCCCACGGAGAAATTCGCAGCCAGATGCGGATCGCTCGCCGGGTTCCATTCCATGGTATCGATGCCATTCAGAATGCCATGGACGCGGTTCGATCGCGCCAGCACCAGCCCTTCAAGCCCCATGCCAAATTCCACACTGCGGATTTCGCCCGCATAGGTCGGGCTCACCGTGGTGATGGCATCGGCCAGTTGCATGCCTGCTTTCAAGAAACCCACCCCGCCATAGCTTTCCACCCCATCGACGCTCCACGCCGAGGGCGGCAGGCCAAGCTCGGGGAACACCTCTGCCGGGAAATAGCCCTGAAACGCCATGTTGTGGATTGTCATGACGCTTGGGACAATGCACCCGCCTGCCAGTGGGGCAAGCCTGAGATAGGCAGGCAAGAGCCCTGCCTGCCAGTCATGGGCGTGGACGAGATCAAAGGCGAGGCCCTTGGCTGCGCCGCCTGCAATATCGGCGGCTGCCCGCGCAAGGGCCGCAAAGCGCCGCCAGTTGTCGTCCCAGTCGCGGCCCGAGGCATCGCCATAAGGCCCGCCTTCGCGGTTGAACAGCGCCGGCGCATCAAGCACCAGCAAGGGGTGGGCGCCCAGCTTTCCAGCAAGGAGGCGCGCAGGAGCTCCCAGCAGCGCGTCCCACGAATGCACCGCCTTGGCCTTCTTGCCGAGCCGCGCCAGCACCGCCGGATAGCCGGGCACAAAGGTCGTCACCTCCACGCCCTGCGCCGCCAGCGCGGCAGGCAGGGCGGCTGCCACATCAGCCAGCCCGCCAGTCTTGACCAGCCCAGCGGCTTCGGAGGCCACCGAAAGGACGCGCATCAACACCCTCCCCTAAAGCCGCGCCATCATGTGGCGGGTTACCAGCACCACGCCTTTTTCCGACACCCGGAACCGGCGCGCATCCAATTCAGGATCCTCGCCAATCACCATGCCTTCAGGGATGCGCACGCCGGAATCGATGATAACCCTGTTAAGCCGCACGCCGCGCCCGATGTTGCAATAGGGCAGGATCACCGCTTCGTTCGCGCTCGAATAGCTGCCGATCTTGACGCCGGTAAACAACAGGCTGCGGCGCACTTCGGAGCCTGAAATAATGCAATCCCCCGACACCAGCGAAGACACCGCCGAGCCGCGCCGGCCATCTTCGTCATGGACGAATTTGGCAGGCGCGGCGACCACCGCGTCCGTCCAGATCGGCCAGTCACGATCATAAAGGTTCAGTTTGGGCACAGTATCGGTGAGATCGAGATTGGCCTCGAAATAGGCATCCAGCGTCCCGA
Organism: Erythrobacter sp. SCN 62-14; assembly: GCA_001724215.1. Taxonomy (GTDB): domain Bacteria; phylum Pseudomonadota; class Alphaproteobacteria; order Sphingomonadales; family Sphingomonadaceae; genus Erythrobacter. Next base: position 6,040 of record MEDW01000119.1, read on the forward strand.
CATCGCGCCAATATTCCTCGATTTCTTCGGCTGCCCGGATGCAGCTTTGCGTGAAGCGGTGCGCGACCGCTTTGCCGTGCTTGACGATATAGGGGATGATATCCCCGCCGAAATCACGACTTGATGCAGGATCATCGGCATCGCGGCGCAATTGTTCGAACAGGAATTCGGTGTTGAAGACGTAAATCCCCATGGACGCCAGCGCCATATCCGGGCTGCCGGGGATACCGGGCGGGTCTTTGGGCTTTTCGACAAAGGCGGTGATGGTGTCTTTCTCATCCACCTGCATCACGCCAAAGCCGGTGGCTTCCATGCGCGGCACGACAAGGCAGCCGATCGTCACATCCGCGCCCGAATTGACGTGCTGTTGCAGCATCAATTCGTAGTCCATCTTGTAGATGTGATCGCCTGCCAGGATCACCATATATTTGGGCGCAAGGCTGGCGATGATGTCGAGGTTCTGGAACACCGCATCGGCCGTACCTTCATACCATTGGTTTTCCGCAACGCGTTGGCTGGCGGGCAGAATATCAAAGCTTTCATTGCGTTCCGGGCGCAGGAAGGTCCAGGCGCGCTGCATATGGCGGATGAGGGAATGCGCCTTGTATTGGGTGGCAACGCCAATGCGGCGGATGCCCGAATTGATCGCGTTCGACAGGGCAAAGTCGATGATGCGCGATTTGCCGCCAAAATAGACCGCCGGCTTGGCGCGCCGGTCGGTCAGTTCCATCAAACGGCTGCCGCGACCGCCGGCCAGCACATAGGCCATGGCATCGCGCGCCAATGGCCTTCCTGAAGTCCTCTCGATCATCGCCCACTCTCCCCAATCTTTTGGTCTTATCCTGTGTATTGCAGCATGATTGTGGCAAGCGGCGGCAAAAGGATATGCGCTGCGCCATCTTTGGCGATCACACGCCCCATATTGCCCTGGCCGCTGCCGCCGTAGGTTTCGGCGTCGGAATTCAGCACTTCGGCCCACATGCCATCATGCGGCAAAAGCACTCGGTAGTGGGTATGGAGCGCGGGCGTCATGTTCGAAATCACCGCAACCGGAGCCTCGCCCGGAGCCTTCCTTGCCCAAGCGAACACCGAATTGTCGGCATCGTCGGCAATCAGCCATTCGAACCCCTCACCTTCGCAATCGCGCGCATGGAGCGCAGGGGTTTCGCGGTAGAGGCGATTGAGGTCGCGGATCAGATCAGCCACGCCCCGGTGCGCAGGCGCGTCCATCAGGTACCAATCGAGGCTGCGCTCCTCGCTCCATTCGCGGCGCTGGGCGAATTCCTGGCCCATAAACAGCAGCTTCTTGCCGGGATAGCCCCACATCATCGCATAGTAAGCGCGCAGGTTCGCAAATTGCTGCCAATCATCGCCGCTCATTTTGCCCAAGATCGTGCCCTTGCCGTGCACCACTTCATCGTGGCTCAAAGGCAGGACGAAATTCTCCGAGAAAGCATAGACGAGGCCGAAGGTGATCTCGTTATGGTGGTATTTCCGGTGCACGGGGTCGCGCGCCATATATTGCAGCGTGTCGTGCATGAAGCCCATGTTCCACTTGAACCCGAAGCCCAGCGCCGTGCGCGGGCTTTCGTCGAAAGCGGGGTGGGAGACGCCGGGCCATGAGGTCGATTCCTCGGCAATGGTCATCACGCCTGTGTGCTGGCCGTAGAGCGCGCGGTTGGTTTGGCGCATGAACTCCACCGCCTCCCAATTCTCGCGGCCCCCGTCCGCATTGGGGATCCATTCGCCCTCGCTGCGCGAATAATCGCGGTAGAGCATCGAGGCGACCGCATCGACGCGCAGGCCGTCGACATGGTACTGCTCGGCCCAGAACAGCGCGTTGTTGACAAGGAAGGAGCGCACTTCCTTGCGCCCGAAATTGTAGATCGCGGTGTTCCAGTCGGGGTGGAAGCCGAGGCGCGGGTCTTCGTGTTCATAAAGCGCCGTGCCGTCAAAGCGGGCAAGGCCGTGTTCATCGACCGGGAAATGCGCCGGAACCCAGTCGATCAGCACGCCAATGCCAGCGCGGTGCGCGCCATCCACGAAGCGGGCGAAACCTTCCACGTCCCCAAACCGGGCAGACGGCGCATAGAGCCCGGTGGTCTGGTAACCCCAGCTCGGGTCATAGGGGTGTTCGGAGACGGGCAGGAACTCGATGTGCGTGAAGCCCATGTCGCGGACATAAGGGATCAGGCGCGCGGCCATTTCGTCCCACGTCAGGAACCAGCCATTGTCGTCCCGCTGCCATGATCCAGGGTGGACTTCGTAGATCGAAATCGCCTCGCGCCGGGGATCGACGCTGGCCCAGTGGGCGCGGTGGGCGGCGTCACCCCAATCGGCCTTGCCGGGACGGGCAACCAGCGAAGCGGTCTTGGGCCGCAATTCGCTGGCAAAGGCGAAGGGATCGGCCTTCAAGGGCTGCACCGTACCATCAGCCGCCGTGATGCGATATTTATAGGCCGCGCCTTCGCCGATATCGGGGATGAAGATCTCCCACACGCCAATATCGACCCGGCGGCGCATCATGTGGGCAGCCGCGTTCCAGCCGTTGAAATCGCCCACAAGGGTAACGGTGCGCGCATTGGGCGCCCAGACCGCAAAATGCACGCCGTCCGCGCCCTCGTGATGGATCACATGGGCGCCCAGCTTATCGAACAGGCGCAAATGCGTGCCTTCCGCGATCAGGAAATCATCCATCGGCCCCAGCACCGGGCCAAAGGAATAGGGATCGGTCACCCACCATTCATGCCCCATTCCCCGACAGCGATAGCGGATCGGCTTGGGCTTGCCCCTCAGCTTGCCTTCGAACAGCGGGCCATCCACCCGCGTCATCTTGCCCAGCCTGCCGCCTTTCAGCGAGAAAGCTTCAGCTTCTTCAGCGCCATAAAGGATCGCGCGGGCAAAGGTGCCCTCGGGCCCATCATGCGGCCCGAGCAGCGCAAAGGGATCGGGGTGGGTTCCGTCCAAAAGCGCAGCAAGGGCCTCTGGCGGCGGTTTCACATCACGCCCCAGATCTCACGGGCATATTCGCTGATGGTGCGATCGGAGGAAAACCAGCCGACATTGGCAATGTTCAGGATCGCCGAACGGCGCCAGCCCGCGCGGCTTTGCCAGCGCGCGTTCACATCGGCTTGCGCTGTGCAATAGGCATCGAAATCGGCGGCCACCATGAACCAGTCAGAATGCATCAGCGCATCCATAAGGCCCTGATAGCGCGCCGGTTCATCGGGGCTGAACACGCCGCTCGCGATCGAATGGACGGCCTGTGCCAATTCCCGATTGCCTTCGATCACCTCGGCCGGATTGTACCCGCCTGCGCGTTTCAACGCGACTTCTTCAGCCGTCAGGCCAAAGATCACGATGTTGTCGCGGCCCACGCGCTCCATGATTTCAATATTGGCGCCATCCAGCGTGCCGATCGTCAGCGCGCCGTTCAGCGCAAATTTCATATTACCCGTGCCCGATGCTTCCATACCCGCAGTTGAAATCTGCTCGGACAAATCGGCTGCCGGAATGATCTTTTCCGCCAACGAAACATTGTAATTGGGCACAAACAGCACTTTGAGCAATTCGCCGACAGATGGATCGGAATTGATCCGGCGGGCGATATCATTGGCCAATTTGATGATGAGTTTAGCCGCGTGATAGGTGGGCGCTGCCTTGCCGCCGAAGATCTTGACGCGCGGCACCCAGTCACGCTCCGGGTGGCTGCGGATCTGATCGTAGAGGGCGACCGTCTCGATCAGGTTCAGAAGCTGGCGTTTGTATTCGTGGATGCGTTTGATCTGCACATCGAACAAAGCATCAGGATCAAGCCTTACGCCGGTCAATTCACTCAGATGATGGGCAAGATCAACCTTATTGGCGCGCTTGACCTCATCCACACGTTCACCAAAAGCCCGATCATCGGCCAGCGCAACAAGGCCAGCCAATTGCTCGGCATCATCGATAAATCCATCGCCAATCCCTTCGCGGATCAGGCGGGTGAGGCGCGGGTTGGCCTGATGCAGCCAGCGGCGCGGGGTGACGCCATTGGTCTTGTTGTTGATGCGAGTGGGGTAAAGCTTGTGCAGATCGGCGAACACCGTCTGCTTCATCAGATCGGTGTGGAGCGCTGCCACCCCGTTCACCGAATGCGCGCCGACAAAGGCAAGGTTTGCCATGCGCACACGCCGCTCGCCATGCTCATCAATCAAGGAGATCGCGGCAATGGCGGCATCATCCATTCCGGCGCGGCGCGCCTCGCGCAGCACCTTGGCATTGATTGCATAGACAATCTGCATGTGGCGCGGCAGCAGGCGTTCAAACAGCGGCAGCGGCCAGCTTTCAAGCGCTTCGGGCAGCAGCGTGTGATTGGTGTAGGCAATCGTGCCCTTGGTGATTTCCCACGCCTCATCAAAGGCAAGGCGCTGTTCATCCATCAGGATACGCATCAATTCGGCCACGGCCACCGAAGGGTGGGTGTCGTTGAGCTGAATTGCGGCCTTTTCCGGCAGGCTGTGCACATCGCCGTGATATTGGATATGGCGGCGCACGATGTCCTGAATGGAGGCGCTGGAGAAGAAGAACTCCTGCCTCAGCCGCAATTCCTGCCCCGCTGGCGTGGAATCAGCCGGATAGAGCACCCGCACCAGACTATCGGCGCGCACCTGTTCTGCCAGCGCGCCTGCGTGATCGCCCGCGTTGAAGGCATCGAGCCGGATCGGATCGAGCGCATTGGCATTCCACAGCCTCAGCGTGTTCACCCGCTTGCCGCGCCAGCCGACCACCGGCGTATCAAAGGCGCTCGCCTCGATTTTCTCAGCCGGCGTCCAGCGGATGCGCCCGCCTTCGCTCACCACTTCGCCGCCGAAGCCGATGACATAGGCGCTCTCGCGGCGTTCAAATTCCCACGGATTGCCGTGCGCCAGCCAGGTTTCGGGCAATTCCACCTGCCAGCCATCATCAATCCGCTGGCGAAACATCCCGTTGATGTAGCGAATGCCATAGCCAAAGGCCGGGATATCAAGGCTGGCAAGGCTTTCCATAAAACACGCCGCCAGCCGTCCAAGCCCGCCATTGCCAAGCGCAGCGTCAGGCTCCAGTTCCTCCAGATCGGCCAAGCGCAGCCCATGTTCACGCAGCGCCTGATCCATCTCGCGCGTCATGCCCAGATTGGACAAGGCATCGCGCAACAGCCGCCCGATCAGGAATTCAAGGCTGAGATAATAGACCCTTTTGCCGCCTGCCTCATGCGTGCGCGAGGTGGAGGCAAACCAGTTGTCGATGATGTCATCGCGCAAGCCAAGAACAGCGGCATTGTACCAATCATGCGGCTTGGCCGCACGCTCGGTCTTGCCGACCCGGTGACGCAAGGTGCGCAGGATGCGCGCCTCAAGCTCAGCGGTCTTGGTGTCAGGGGTGATTGTCACGCTGGCCACACTCCTTGCTTATGGCCCGATCAGGCCCTTGGGCGCAGGAGTGTCATGATCGCACCGCCCCCGCAGCCTGTCAGGACACCCTAATCCGCTTTGGTGCGGCGCAGCAATTGGATAAAGCAGGGCGACAATCGTATTCATGGCGTGCGAGATGCTTGCCATGATTACAATGCGGCCCGATGCCGGGGGTCATTGGCAACGGATGAGGTGGCGATGGAGCAGTTGCACGCGCTGGCACAGGCCGCAGGTGTGGCGCGCGAATGGCGCGATGTCGAAGGGCGCGTGCAGCAGGTCAGCGACGAAGCTCTTGCCGCTGTGCTTCACGCGCTCGGACACGACACTGCAAATGAACGCGCTATCGATGCCCGCCTTGCCGAAATCGCTGCGCGCAAACGCCGCCTGCCCGCGATGCTGGTGGCCGATGCAGGCGCGCTGATCGATCTGCCGATTGCGGCCACGCGTGCCGAAGCCACAGACGCGGACGGCGCGAGCTTTGCACTGGCGGTGGAGGGAAGACGGCTCACCTTGCCCGATACACCGGGCTATTATGATCTGGCGCTGGATGGCCATGCCTTGCGGCTGGCGGTGGCCCCGCCCCGCTGTCCCTTGCCTGCCCAAAACCCCCGCCGCCCATGGGGCGTGTCTGCACAAATCCTGGCGCTCAAGGGATCGCGCGCCTCTCCCTTTGGCACATTTGGCGAGCTGGCCGAGGCCGCAAGCGCCTTGGGCGCAGCGGGCGCTGATGCGCTGGCGATCAATCCGGTGCACGCCCTGTTTGCAGGCCATGGCGTGGGATACAGCCCCTATTCGCCTTCGAGCCGCCTATTCCTGAACGGCGCGCTGGCTGATCCGGCGCTGGCAGGATTGCCGCCTTTACCAGCCGAAGAAGGCCTGCCGCTGATCGATTGGCCGAGCGCCCTGCCGCGCCGTCTTGGGCAATTGCGCGCGCTGTTCGATGCACTCGGGCCTGAGGCGCGCGCAAGGTTCACCCCGCAAGGTGATCCGATGCTGCACCGCCACGCACTGTTCGATGCGCTCGATTGTCATTTCCGCGCGGCCACCGGCGCGCATGGCTGGCGCGATTGGCCCAGCGCCTTCCACGATCCAGCAGGCGCCGCAGCGCAAGGTTTTGCCGCCGAGCACCCGCAAGAGGTTGCCTTCCACCTGTTTGTGCAAGGCGTCACCCGCGCAGGGCTGGCAGCCGCTCAATCGGCTGTGCACGAGGCGGGCATGGCCATCGGCCTGATTGGCGATCTTGCCGTCGGCGTTGATCCATCAGGCAGCGATGCGTGGAGCCTGCGCGATGCGATGCTGGGCGGGCTGACGATTGGCGCGCCGCCTGATCCCTTGGGGCCGTTGGGGCAGAACTGGTCGATCACCGGCTTTTCGCCCGATGGCCTTGCGCAAAGCGGCTATGCCCCGTGGATCGCGATGATCCGCGCAGGGCTCGCCGCCGGTGGAGGCCTCAGGATCGATCACGCTTTTGGCCTTGCACGCCTGTGGGTGATCCCCGAAGGCGGCGCAACGGCGGACGGCGCTTACCTTAGCTATCCTTTCGACGATCTCATCCGGCTGGCAACGCTCGAAGCGCATCTGGCAGGCGGCATTATCATTGCCGAGGATCTGGGCACTGCGCCCCATGGCTTTACCGGCGCGGTAACAGCGCGGCAGATGCTCGGAATGCGGGTTTTGTGGTTTGAACGCGCCGCCGATCACGGCTTCATCGGGGCCAGCGATTACCCTCCCCTCAGCGCCGCGATGAGCGGAACGCATGACACCGCAACAGTGGCAGGCTGGTGGCGCGGGCGCGATCTCGACTGGGCGGAACAACTGGGGCGCCTGCCAGCGGGCATGACCCGCGCGGAGGCAGAGGCGATCCGCGACTGGGATCGCGGATTGCTGTGGTCAACGCTTGATCACGCTAAGCCCCGCCCTGCTCAGGATGACACCGCACCCGTGGTGGATGCCGCGATCGCCCACATCGCGCGCACGCCTTCGGCGCTGGCGCTGATCTCACTTGAAGACCTTATCGGTGAGGAAGAACAGCCCAATCTGCCGGGCACCACCACCGAACATCCCAATTGGCGCCGCCGCATCGCCACACCGCTGGACGAATTGCTGGCGGATAAGCGCGTGCAGCAGCGCTGCAATACGCTCAATCGCCGTCGACCAAATCCGGTCGTCTGATTGCCAACGCCAGCAATCGCAGCCCTGCCCCGGCAGATCACCACCCCGGTTGCAGGCGGCAGGGTCACTGGCTAAGCAACGCCCATGGCCGCTCACTCCTCAGCCTCCAGCCCTGCCGCCAAGCGTCTGGTTGCTGTCGCTCACCGGGCCGTGCTGTTTGGCGCGGTGTGGCTGGTGCTGGTGCGGCTTGATCCGATGGGCCTTGCAGTCGGCGCGGTGATTGTTCCGCTTGCTGTGTGGGTGAGCCTGCGCACTCTCCCGGCGCGTCACCCGCTCGACCTGTGGCGGCTTGCAGGGCATCTGCCGCGCTTTGTCGCAGGATCGGTGGCAGGCGGAGTGGATGTCGCGGGGCGCGCTTTTGCACCCGCCATGCAGCTTGATCCCGACTGGCTGCGCGTGAAAGTGGGCCTGTCCGACGGCGCGCGCACGGCATTGGGCGCAGAGCTTTCGCTGATGCCTGGAACGCTCGCAGCGGGCGCGGATGATCAGCACCTGCTCGTTCATGTGCTTGCCCGCGAAGGCAACACCGAAGCCGAAATCGCAGCGCTGGAGGCGGAAATCGCCGCACTGGCCGGGCCTGCATCATGAACGAATGGCTGCACTTTGTCGGCATCGTGCTGCTCATCAGCCTGGCAGGCGCGCTGTGGCGGGTGTGGCGGGGTCCGAGTGCTGCGGACCGGATGATGGCCGCGCAATTGATCGGAACCTCCGGCGTGGGCCTCATGCTGGTGGTGGCAGCGCTTGGCAATTGGGCGGTGCTGCTTGCTGCCCTCACGCTGGCGGTGCTGGCGGGGCTGAGCGTCGTGGGCTTTGTCAAGGCGCGCAGCAGCGATGGCGCGGGCGATCCCGAAGAAGCCGCGCCGCCCCCTCTCGGCAGCCTGCGGGAATAGCGCGGGCATGGCGTGGGGCGACATTGCCAGCATCGGCTTTACCGCGGTGGGCCTGGTGTTCTTCGTTGCAGGAACAGTGGGCCTCATCCGCTTTCCCGATGTGTTCAGCAGGCTTCATGCGCTGACCAAGGCGGATAATCTCGGATTGGGTTTTCTGGCGCTGGGACTCGCCTTTCAAGCGCCCGGCTGGACCGAGATTGCCATGCTGGCGATGGTCTGGGCGCTCGCGCTGGTGGCAGCGGGGACGGCGGCGCAAATGGTGGCGCGCGCGGCCTTGGCCGAGGGCGACAAGGACGAGCGGCCATGATGGCGCTCGCCTTTGATGTGGTGCTGGCAGCGCTGCTGATCCTCGCAGCCCTCGCGGCGGTGGCGGGGCGCGGGCTGTTTCGCGCGGTGATTTTCTTCATCGTTTACGGCGTGCTGGTAGCGCTCGCCTGGGCGCGACTGGGCGCGGTTGATGTTGCCTTGGCCGAAGCGGCGATTGGCGCAGGGCTTACCGGCGTGCTGCTGCTCGCCGCCCATGGCCGCCTGCGCCGCGAAGGGCTAGAGGCGGATCCGGGCGCAGGCGGGCAAGGCTTTGCTGCAATCGGCGGCGCGGGCGTGGCGCTGGCGCTTGGCTGGGCGTGGTTTGCCCTGCCCGAACCCGCAACAGCAACCCGTGCAGCGCTTGATAGCGCCCTGCCCGATGCGGGCGTCGGCAATCCGGTGACAGCCGTGCTGCTCAATTTCCGCAGCTTTGATACCTTGCTTGAAAGCATCGTGTTGCTGGCGGCGCTGGTCGCGCTGTGGATGCTGGCGCGCGATGGGGCATGGGGTGAGCGGCTTGGCCTGCCGCAGCACGCAAGGCCGGGCGGCGTGCTGGCCAGTTTCGGGCGGGTGCTGCCGCCGCTGGGGCTGTTGTTCGGAGCCTTTCTGGTGTGGTCGGGCGCGGATGATAATGGCGGCGCCTTTCAGGGCGGCACGGTGCTGGCGGCAAGCCTGCTGCTGGCGATGATGGCGGGGCTTTACCTGCCCCCTCGCATTGGCGAGCGGCTGTGGCAGAGCGCGCTGGTGCTGGGGCCTGTGGTGTTTATCGCCTGCGGGCTGGTCGGCGCGCTGGTGTGGGGCGGGTTTCTGGTGCTCCCGCCTGCCTATGCCAAGGGCGTGATCCTTGCGATTGAGACAGGCCTGACGATCTCGATTGCCGCCACGCTCGCCCTGCTGGTGATCGGCCCGCCCGAACAGGCGCACAATTCAGGCGGCGCGGCATGAACGGACTGGATATTCTGGCCCTGAGCGCCTCCGCGCTGGTCGGGCTTGGCATTTACGGCCTCTTGGCTGCGCGTCATTTGCTGCGCCGGGTGCTGGCCTTCAATCTGGTGGGTTCGGGCCTGTTCCTGTGGTTTGGTGCAGCCGGTGCGCGCGGTGGGGTGGGCGTTGATCCGATCCCGCAGGCGCTGATTATCACCGGCATCGTGGTGGCCCTTGCCGCCAGCGCGCTGGGCGTCGCGCTGGTGGTGGCCCATGCGCGATTGTCAGGGCCGACCTTGCCTGAAGAAGCACCCTGCGATCCTGAGCCGGACAACCGCGCATGACCCCTCTGATCTGGCTAGTGATCGCCCCGCTCTTGGGCGCGCTGGCAGTGCTGGTTGTGCCTGCGCGAAGGATGCCAGCGGTCGCGCTCGGCGCGGCGGCGGCAACGCTTGGCGCAGCGCTCGCCCTCGCCGCGCAAGTGGCAGGCCTTGGCCCACGAACCGTGCTGCTGGGCGGGTGGACACCGCCTCTTGGCATTGTGCTGAAGGCAGACGGGCTGGGAACGGCCTTTGCAGTGATGGCCGCGCTGGTGATGAGCGGCGTTGCACTGGCTGCCCGCCATGAACTTGCGCCAGACAAGGCCGGAGCGCGCGCCGCCTACGGCTTCTGGCCGCTGATGCTGCTGGTGTGGGCGGCGCTCAACACCGTGTTTGTCAGCCGCGATCTGTTCAATCTTTATGTGGGGCTTGAACTCCTAAGCCTTGCCGCTGTCGCATTGGTGGCGCTGGCTGGAAGCCGCGAGGCCTTGGCCGCAGCCATGCGCTACTTGCTGTTCGCGCTCACCGGATCACTGCTTTATTTGGCGGGCGTGGTGCTGACCTATTCGGCCCACGGCACGCTCGATATGGCAATGCTGCTGGCACGCGTGCCTGCAACTGGCGACGGGGTGGCGCTGGGCCTGATGACGGCAGGGCTGATGGCCAAGACCGCGCTGTTCCCGTTCCACGTCTGGCTCCCCCCTGCCCACGCCGCAGCCCCCGCGCCTGCCTCGGCGATGCTCTCGGCGCTCGTGCCAAAGGCCTCGCTCGTCATTCTGCTGCGCGTCTGGTTTGAAGCCATGCCCGATGCCGCAGGTGATGCAGCGCTGCTGGTGATGGCAGGCCTTGGCGCGGTGGCCGTGATCTGGGGCGGAGTGCAGGCGCTGGTGCAACGCAAGATCAAACTGGTGATCGCCTATTCCACTGTCGCCCAGCTTGGCTATTTCATCATCGCCTTCCCGCTCACCGGCGGGGACAGTGCGGTGAAGCCATGGAGCGCGGGCGCGTGGACGGGGATGGTGTTTCTGGCCCTCAGCCACGGGCTTGCCAAATCCGCGATGTTTCTGGTGGCGGGCATCTGGTATTCGGCGTGCGGGGCGCAGGAATTGCGCGATCTTAAGGGCCTCGCGCGCGCCCTGCCGATGAGCGCTTTCGCCTTTGCGCTGGCGGCCGTGACATTGGCAGGCCTGCCGCCATCGGGCGGATTTACCGGCAAATATCTGATGATGCAGGCGGCCTTTGTGGCAGGGCTGTGGCCGTTCGCGCTGGTGATGGTGGCCGGCGGGCTGCTGGCCGCAGCCTATCTCTATCGGCCCTTGGCGGCGCTGTTTGCCAAGGATGAGGCGATATCTTGCGCGCCTGTGTCCCGCGTGCGGCAAGCCGTGCCGCTGGCGTTGGCAGCGGCGGCGATTATCTTGGGCGTGCTGTCAGCCGAACCCTTCAGCTTCATCAAGATCGGCAAGCCTGATGCTGCGGTGGAGGGGTTGTGAACGCGTTCCTGCCTGTCCTTATCCTGATGACCTCGCTGCTGCCGGCAGGCGTGATTTTCTTCATCCCGCAGGCCAGCCACACCTTGCGAAACACCATCAATATTGGCGCGGCTGTGGCGAAATTGGCGCTGGTGGCTTGGATGCTGCTCGCCGTGGCAGGCGGGGCGAGTTATGAAAGCGTGCTGCCGCTTGCACCGGGGCTGGTGCTGCTGCTCAGGGTCGATGCGCTGGCGCTGCTGTTCATCTCGCTGTCGGCAACTCTGTGGCTGCTGACCACCATCTATGCGATCTTCTATCTCGGCAACAAAGCTGAATTATCGCGCTTTTTCGGGTTCTTCAGCCTGTGCGTGGCCGCCACAACGGGCCTTGCCCTGTCGGGCTCGCTGATTTCCTTCTTCCTGTTTTTCGAACTCTTGACGCTCAGCACATGGCCGCTTGTCGCGCATAAGCAGGACCAGGCCTCGCTCGCAGCGGCACGGCAATATCTGATGTTTGCCCTGCCTGCGAGCGCATCGCTGCTGTGGGCGATTATCTGGCTGGAAAGCTACACCGGGCCAGTGCTGTTCACCGATCCGCCGGACTTATCGGGCATCGAGCCGTGGAAGCTGCGCACCATTTTTGCGCTTTTCATCGCAGGTGTCGGGGCCAAGGCGGCGCTGGTGCCGCTGCATGGCTGGCTGCCCTCTGCCATGGCCGCGCCTGCTCCTGTTTCTGCGCTGCTTCACGCGGTGGCGGTGGTGAAGGCCGGCGCCTTTGGGGTGGTGCGCGTGGTGTTCGATGTGTTTGGCGCCAGCGATATGCAAGCCTTGGGCGTGGATGTGCCGCTCGCGCTGCTGGCGAGTTTCACGATCCTGTGGGGATCATGGCGCGCGCTCGATCAGGGTGAGGTGAAAAAGCGGTTGGCTTTCTCCACCGTCAGTCAGGTGAGCTATATTGTGCTGGGCGCAGCGCTTGCCGGGCCGCTGGCGATGGTCGGAGCGCTGGCGCATCTGGTGCATCAGGGCCTGATGAAGATCACGCTGTTTTTCTGCGCCGGGATTTATGATGAACGCGCAGGCGTGAAAAAGATCGAAGGCCTTAATGGTCTTGGGCAAGCGATGCCGTGGACTTCGGTGTGTTTCTCGCTCGGCGCGCTGGGCATGATCGGCCTCCCGCCGCTCGCAGGGTTCGTTAGCAAGGTCTATCTGGGGCTCGGTGCGATCGAAGTGGGCGCGCCGTGGGTGGTGGCCGTGCTGATTGCCTCGACCTTGCTGAACGCCGCCTATTTCCTGCCGCTGGTCTATCGCCTGTGGTTCCTGCCTCTGGGCGAAGGCGTGGAGGTAAGCGCACAGGCCGAAAGCGGGGCGATTGGTCTCATCGCCCCTGCCGTGGTGACAGCGGCGGCGTCGCTCGGCGTGGGCCTGCTGGCTGCGAGCGCAGTCAGCCCGCTTGGCTGGGCCAGCCTGATTGTGGCGCGGGGTTACCTAGAATGAGCGCGTTGGCCCCCATAGTAATCGGCGATGTCTGGCCCTTTGCGTTGCTGGTATGGCCGCTCTTGATCGGTCTTGTCGCCGCGCTGCCGGGCGGAGCGCGCTGGGCGCTGCGGCTGCTGCCGCTTGCTCCCCTGCCCGCGTTAGGCTTTGCGCTGGCAGGCGCGCCCGGCGCGGTGCTGCTGCCTGATCTGATCCTTGGCACTTCACTGGAAGCAGGCAGAGGCGGACCGCTGTTTATCGGGATGACAGCGCTGGTGTGGGCGATGGCGGGGCTGCACGTCGCGTTGACCTTTGAACGCGGGGCCAGAAACGGCATTTTCGCAGGTTTCTGGTGCCTCACTCTGGCGGGCAATCTCGGCGTGTTTCTGGCGCAGGATATCGCGAGCTTTTACGTCGCCTTTGCCGCCGTCTCGCTCGCCGCGTGGTTTCTGGTGGTGCATGATCGCACGCCTGAGGCGCTTTACGCAGGGCGCATCTACATCATCCTTGCGATCATCGGAGAGGCATCGCTGCTGGCAGGCCTGCTGATCGGGGCTCAGGCGGCAGAGAGCTTTGCGATTGCCGAAGTGCGCAGCGCGCTGGCGGGAGCGCCGCTCGGGGGCCTTGCGGCGGGATTGCTGATGGCGGGTTTCGGGATCAAGGCAGGGCTGGTCCCGCTGCATATATGGCTCCCGCTTGCCCACCCGGCAGCGCCTGTTCCGGGTTCAGCCGTGCTGTCAGGCGCGATTGTGAAGGCGGGGCTGATCGGGGTGCTGGCGTTTATCCCGGCAGGTGGCTTTCCCGCTTTGGCCAATGCGGTGGTGATACTCGGGCTGGTCGGAGCCTTCGGCGCGGCCCTGTGGGGGCTTACCCAAAACAATCCCAAAGCGGTGCTGGCCTATTCCACCATCAGCCAGATGGGGGTGATGCTGGCGCTGTCGATGACGGCTGCGGCGAGCATGGTGCCGTTTTACGCGCTGCATCACGGCCTCGCCAAAGGGGCGCTGTTTCTGCTGGTCGGGGTGTTTCTGGCCGCTACCAGCGCGCGCCAGCGAATTGTGGTGCTGGTGGCGATGGGGGCAATTGGACTGTCGGTCGCCGGATTGCCCTTTACCGGCGGAGCGATCGTCAAGGCGGCGGCCAAGGCCGAAGCGCCCGCATGGCTGGCGCTCGCCATCAGCGCTTCCGGGGTGACGACCAGCGCGGTGCTCGGCTGGCTGCTGGTTTCGCTGGCCGCCAAGCCTGCAAAGCCAGCAGAAAGCGCGCGTGTGTGGCCAATCCTGCTTGCCGGCCCGCTGATGCTCGGCCTTGCGGCGTGGGCGCTGCCGCACGCTGTTGCTCCGATGCTCGGCGCGCCCGATTGGGCCTATTTCACCAAAGCGGCCGCGCTGGCTGAGGTGGGTCTGCCGGTGTTGGTGGGCGGGCTGATCGCTGCAGTGCTGATGCGAAAGCCGCTGCCTTCCGCCCCGACCGGCGATCTGATTGCCCTCCTGCCGGCCATCTCGCGCCCGCGTTTTGGCAGGCTCACGGCGGCATGGCAGAGCGCCGCGCGCAGCTTCCGCGGGCTGCTCATCATCAATTCCCGGCGCAGCGCAAAGGCCGCGCAAAGCGGTGAGGCGGCGCTCTTGCGCTGGCCACTTGCCGGAGCCTTGCTCACCGCCACCACCTTGCTGCTCGCTTGGAGCCTAGCGCGCGCCTGAAGAATCAGGGCTGATCGGGGGTGCGGGCAGCCTTTACCTTGGCATCCCATTCATCCCAGCCAATCGCCCGGCCCGGAAAAGCCACCCGCGCAAACGGCCAGTCTTGTGCGATCCAGCCCTGCGCCCAGCGGTAGAGCTCTGCATCAAAGCCCGCATCATATTCATCCTTAGTCACCCACATCCGCACCATCGCATCATAGCCGGGCACAGGACTGCGCGAGACATAAAGGCTGCCACGTTCGCGCGCGCCATCGGGCGTCAAGACGCCATAGGCAAAGGATGTGCGCGCCGCAAAACGCGCTGCCTCGTTCTCCATGTCGGCCATCGCTTCGTCGGCGGTGATGCCGGGATGCGGCCAGCCGGTGGAACGGGAGAAGGTCTGCTGGAGATGTTCGATCGAAGACATGTAGGCGGCATAATCCACCTCAACCAGATCAGGGCCCAGCGGCACCAGCACAAAGCCCGGCCCTTCGGCGCGCTCTGGGACGGCAAAGTCGGCGGCGACCAGAGTGGCAGACGCTGCGCTCTCCTGCGCCAAAGCAAATACGGGCATCGCAGCAAGAGCAAGCGCCAGCGCCCAAGATGTGATGCAGTGCTTCATAATCGCCTCCAAGCGTGTGTCTGGGCCGGGTTGGTAGCGCGATAGCCGCCTGTGTCACTGCGCCCTTTGCCCCACCTGCGCCCTCTTGCCTTTCAATTGTCATGACTTTGCGCCATGTTGCCTGGCATGACCCATGGGCATCCCCAAAAGATCGCACCGGGCCTTGCTGAGCGCGCCGCGCCGCTGGCGGGGCAATTTGAAGCCACCCGCGCCCTTATCGAAGCTTTGACAAAGCCGCTGAGCGATGCCGATGCCAGCATCCAGTCGATGGCCGATGCCTCGCCTGCCAAGTGGCATCTGGCGCATACGACGTGGTTCTGGGAAACCTTCCTGCTGCGCGACCATGCGCCGGAATACCGCCTGTTCAACGCCGATTGGCCCTATCTGTTCAATTCCTATTACGAGACCGAGGGCGCAAGGCTCGCGCGCGCGGCGCGGGGCATGTTGTCGCGCCCCGCTTTGGCCGAAGTGCTGGAATGGCGCGCCCATGTGACACAGGCGATGATGCCGCTTGTCGAAGACCCGGCGCTGGCCGATCTGGTAAAGCTCGGCATTGCCCACGAACAGCAGCACACCGAATTGTTGCTGACCGATATCAAACACGCATTCTTCGCCAACCCGCTTGGCCCGGCGATGTGGCCCGCCGCTCTTGAGGCTCCGCAAGCCGCGCCCACTGGCACGCTGTCGTGGCATTCGCACCCCGGCGGGATTGCGCTGGTGGGGGATGATGGGGCAGGCGGCTTTGCCTTCGACAATGAAGGCCCGCGCCACCGCGTGCTGCTGGAACCCTTTGCGCTTGCCGGCGCGCTTGTCACCAACGCCCAATGGGATGAATTCATCGCCAGCGGCGGCTACCAAGATCACCGATTGTGGCTGGCTGACGGCTGGGCGTGGGTGCAGACAGAAGCGATCACCGCCCCGCTGTATTGGCGGGATGACGGCGCGCATTTCACCCATCAGGGCTGGCAGGCGCGCGATCCAAACGCGCCGGTGAGCCATATTTCTTTCTACGAGGCCGATGCCTTTGCCAGCTTTGCGGGATGCCGCCTGCCGACCGAGTTTGAATGGGAAGCGATTGCGGCTGGCGATGATCCGGCTGGCGGCAATCAGCTTGATGGCGCTTCCCCGCCCCTGCCCACCGGCAGCGCCGGCCTGTTTGGCGATTGCTGGCAATTCACCCGGTCTGCCTACCTGCCCTACCCCGGCTTTCAGCCTGCGGCGGGCGCGGTGGGCGAATATAATGGCAAGTTCATGAGCGGTCAGGTGGTGCTGCGCGGGGCTTCGTGTGCCACAGTGCGCGGCCATTCGCGCGCCTCTTATCGCAATTTCTTCTACCCCCAGCAGCGCTGGCAATTCACCGGGCTGAGGCTCGCCAAGGATGCATGAATATGACTGCAAACAGAAGCCTCAAACTGGTGGAACGCGATGAGGACGGGGTTGATCTTGCGTTTCGCGCCGATGTGCTCGCAGGACTGGCCGAGCCGCAAAAGGCAATCCCGGCGCGCTGGTTTTATGATGATGCCGGATCGCGCCTGTTTGAGGATATCACCCAGCTTCCCGAATATTATCTGACCCGCGCCGAGACAGAAATTCTCAAAGCGCGTGGCGCAGAATTCGCAACGCTCATCGGGCCGGGCCGCGCGGTGGTGGAGTTCGGTTCGGGCTCCTCGCTCAAAACCCCGCTGCTGCTCTCGGCGATTGCGCCTGCGGCCTATGTGCCGCTCGATATTGCAGGCAATTTCCTCAGGGCAAGCGCAGCTGATCTGGCGGCGAAGTTTCCGGGCCTGCCGGTCTATCCGGTTGAGGCAGATTTCATGCGCCGGGTCGAATTGCCGCAAGAAGTGGCCGCCATGCCAAAGCTCGGGTTTTTCCCGGGTTCGACCATCGGCAATATGGTCGCGCGCACGGCGGTTGATCTGCTGCGTTCGATGCGCACGACGCTGGGCACGGGCGCGCAATTGCTGATCGGGATGGACTTAATCAAAGACATCGCAGTGCTTAAGGCTGCTTATGATGATGCAGCAGGCGTAACGGCCGCCTTCAACCGCAATCTGGCGGTGCGCATCAACCGCGAACTGGGCGGCGACATTCCGCTCGGCTCTCTGCGTCACGAAGCGCGCTGGAGCGAAACCCACGCGCGCATCGAAATGCATCTGGTGGCCGAGGATGATCTCGCCTTCACCGTCAGCGGCGAGGCGTTCACGATGCGCAAGGGCGCCAGCATCCACACCGAAAACAGCCACAAGTTCACGCCTGCCAGCATCAATCTGCTGCTCTTGGCAGGGGGGTGGGAGCCGCTTGCCCGGTGGCACGATAGGGCGGAACAATTCGGCGTGATCCTTGCCGAAGCCCGCCTGCCGCGCAGCGCGCCGTAATAGCCAAACTCACTGCGCTTGTCTGACACCTTCCACCCCACCACCCCACCCGGCCGCCATATTCTAGGGGTGCCGTTGATGGCCGGGTGTGTGGGGGAGGGTAGAAGCGCATGGATTCCCCTCAGCAAACCCAGATATAAGCCACCAGCTCAATCACAGGCGCATATCACCCCGCCGCAGCCTTGGACGAAAAGTCGCAAGGGGTTGATGAGGGCTTTTGCATTCACGCTGACGCCGACGCAAAAACAACGCGCCAGCGCCGCACCGGCCGCGCGCATTTGGCCGGGCCGTTTGAGCGAAAAATGCGCTAGCGCTCCGCTTGCCCCTCGGTGCCTTGCTGCACCGCTGCAAGATAATCGACGATGAGCGGGATATCCGGTTCGTTGATCGGAGCCTTATAGACCTCACGCATTTTGGTGACAGTGGCCAGCCATTGCTCGCGGCTCAGGCGCGGTTGTTGCAGCATGGTGGAGGGCGAATGGCACGCGGTGCAATTGGCGATCACCGCATCAACGCCTGCACCGGGCGGAAGATCGAGCGGATCATCGGGCAGGGTTATGCTGCTATCGGCAAAGATCACCATCGGCGCGCGTTCACATCCGGTCAGCACCAACGCGGGAAGGATCAGAATGAGCGCTCTCATGCCAGCCTCAAGGTGATGCGTTCTATCACATTGCGTGCATAACCGCTGGGGTTCCAGAACAGCGTGTCAGGTTGGACTGCGCCCCGCACGTTGGCCGCACGCACGCCGATATTGGCGAGGCTTTGCGTGCCCTCGGGAATGGTCACTTCCCACAGGCGCAAAGCATAAGGGCCTTCATCCGGACCAACCAGCGTGCAAGGCAATTCAAAGCCCTCGCCCACCAGATCAACCCGCGCCAGCGCCGCATCGCCGCCAAGCGCAATTCCCCGCAGGGTAAGCGGCGCGCCGCGCCTGACTGTCTCGCCATCTGCATGACTGGTGATCAACGCCCGCGGCGGCATGGCGGTGATCGAGACTGTCGGAAAGTCCTTTTCATCCGGAGTGATCGGCTGGGCAGGCATCCGGTAGGACTTGGCAACGTAATAGCCATCATCCTCACCGCTCAACACTTCGATGGTGGCAAGCATCTTCACCCAATAGGTTGAAAACCACCCCGGCACGACAATCCGCAAGGGAAAGCCGTGCATCATCGGCAGCGGCTCGCCATTCATGCCCCATGCCACCAGCACATCATCGCGCAGGGCAATATCAATCGGCACGGATTTGATGAATTGCGGCGCGCCTTCCATCGGCGGAACGTCGAGCCCGGCAAAACGCACCCGCTTTGCACCCGGCGCAATGCCAGCCTTGGCTAGCACGTCCTTCAATCGCACCCCGGTCCAGCGCGCGCAACCCATCGCGCCATTGCCCCACTGGGTGCCGGTGACGCGCGGGGTCGACAGTCCGCGCCCGTTTCCGGCGCATTGATTGACGGCAACCACCTCGACGTGTTCCCCCGCGCTCACGATCTCGTCGAGCGTCAGTTCCACAGGCTGCCTTACCGCCCCGCCCACTGCCACGCGGTAATTGGCGACATTGATCGCGGTCGGAAAATCCCAGTTCCAACGCACGAAGAAGCGCTCGGTGGGCGTAATCACACTCTCGCCCAGCGCCTTCAGGGGCGTCTCCAGCAAGGGCGGGCGGATGCGCTGGACGATCATCTCACCCTTGCCGGGAAAGGCAGGGCCAAGCGGGCGCAGGCTCGGCCCTCCGGGAAGGCCGAGATCAATCAGCTTTTCGCCCAGCAACGGCGCCGCGAAGGCAGCCCCAAGCCCCCCTGCGCCCGCACCAGCCAGCAAAGCGCGCCGGGTGAACCGGGCCTTGCTCATGCCCCGGCTTCCTCAAGCCGCGCGATCAAAGCGCCGATATCGGCCACTGCGAGCGAATGATCGTTCAGCAGATCGCCAATATCTTCAAGCCGCGCCATTTCGCCATCATCACGCATGATCGAACAGATCACCGCCGCATCGCCGGCCCCTGCCAGCCGCGCCAGATCAATGGAGGCCTCGCAGGCAGAGGCCCGCTCCCGCACCCCGCCGCCGCGCGCGATCAGCGGGAAGACATGGCCCGGCGAATGAATATCGGTCGCACTCGCGCCGTCTGCAATCGCCACGGCAATGGTGTGCGCGCGGTCAGCGGCGGAAATGCCGGTCGACACGCCGCTTGCCGCCTCGATTGAACGGGCAAAGGGCCGCCCGGTCTGGCGCTCGGTTCCGGGGTTTACCAGCGAGAGGCCCAATTGCGCCGCGCGTTCAGGCGTCACCGCGAGGCAGATGAGGCCGCGGCCATGGGTCGCCATGAAATTGATCGCTTGCGGCGTCACATGGCGCGCTGCGACCATCAGATCAATGTCACCACCGCGCAAGCGATCACCCGCAATGACGACGATGCGCCCTGCGGCAATCTCGGCCAGCGCATGATCAAGCCCGGCGCCCATCAGGCGAGCCCCCGCCCCGCGGCAAAGCTCTTCGCGCCCAGCACCACCTGCTTGCCAACCAATTCCAACTGGCCCCTTGCACGTTCGTCAAGGCATTCGCCGTCAGGCGAGAACATCCCCTTATAGGTTCGGATGGTCGCCCCCATCGGAGTGGGCCAACCGCGCAGCGCATGAGTGATCGCGCGCATGGTGAGCAGCGTCGACATCGAGGCCTGATCGCCGAACGCGGTCGCAATCAGGCCAACGGCTCTGCCATCGAGATAGGGCCGTTCATCGCGGGCCAGATCCTCAAGATAATCGAGCGCGTTCTTCACCACCCCTGAAATGGTGCCATGATAGCCGGGTGCGGCCACCAGAATGCCATCGGCTGCCCGCACCGCTGCCACCAGTTCGGCCCCATGCGAGGCATCATGCAGCGGCCCCAGGTAATGTGGCAGCGCTGTGAGATATTCGCCTCCGAACACCTGCACCTCGGCGCCTTGGCTTGCGGCAATCTGCGCGGCCAGTCGCAAGGCCTGCTCGGTCGAGGAGCCAGGGTTGACCGTGCCTCCAAGGGCCACGATGCGTGTCATTGGATAGATGTCCTTTCGGTGAGATAGGCAGCAAGGCGGGCTGTCTCGTCAGCGGTAAAGCGGAGCCCCAACTTGGTGCGCCGCCACAAGATATCCTCAGCCGTGCGCGCCCATTCGTAGGCAACCAGATAATCAACCTCAGCCGCGGTGAGCCCATGGCCGAAATGCTCGCCCAGATCGGCCTCATTGGTGGCAGCGCCAAGGATCACCGCGGCGCGCGTGCCGTAAAGCCGGATCAACCGCGCGGCGCGCGCCTCGCCCAGAAAGGGATAACGCACGGCCAGATCGCGGGTGACAGCAGCGGCTTGGGTCATAGCAAAATCCCCGCCGGGCAAAGGGGTTCTGCCAGTCCAGTCAGGCGAACCAAGCGATGGCACATAGGGCACCAGATGGCCGAGGGCAGCGCTGGCAAGCTGGCGATAGGTGGTGATCTTGCCGCCGAAAATCGACAGCAGCGGCGCCTCGCCCACTGTCCCGTCAAGTTCAAAGCGGTATCCCCGCGTTGCCGCCTCCGGCCGCCCCGAGCCATCATCCACCAGCGGCCGGACGCCCGAATAGGTCCACACCACATCATCGGGCGTGATAGGCTCGCGGAAATACTCGCTCGCGCCCTCGCACAGATAGGCGATTTCCTCAGCGCTTGCCCGCACCTCATCAAGACTGCCCTTATGATCGACATCGGTGGTGCCGATCAGGGTGAAATCCTGCTCGTAGGGAATGGCGAAGAAAATGCGGCCGTCGGGCAGCTGGAAGAAATAGGCGTATTCATGCTCGAACACCCGCCGCACCACGATGTGCGATCCGCGAACGAGGCGCATTTTCTGCGCGGAAGGCTCCCCCGCTCTTCCCAGCAGATCAAGCACGCGCGGGCCCGCCGCGTTAACAACTGCGCGCGCGCGGAATGTCTCGGTGCCAGCTTGGATGCGCCACACCTCGCCCTCGCGCACCAGTGCCGTCACCTCGCACCGGGTGCGCACCTCAGCCCCGCGATCGGCCGCATCGCGCGCGTTGAGCACGACAAGGCGTGCATCATCCACCCAGCCATCGGAATAGGCAAAGCCGCGCCTGTAGGCGGGCTTCAGCGGGGCGCCTGCGGGATGCTTCGTCAGGTCGACGCTTGCGGCAGCCGGGAGACGCTTACGCCCCCCGATATGATCGTAAAGAAACAGCCCCAGCCGTAAGAGCCAGCGCGGGCGCAGGCCTGCGCGGTGCGGCAGGATGAAGCGCAAGGGCCAGATGATATGCGGCGCAATGCCCCACAGCACTTCGCGTTCGGACAGAGCCTCGCGCACGAGGCCGAATTCGTAATGCTCCAGATAGCGAAGGCCGCCATGGATCAGTTTGGTGGAATTGGACGAAGTGCCGGTCGCAAGATCACCGCGCTCCAGCAACAACACGCTTGCCCCGCGCCCTGCCGCATCGCGCGCAATGCCAGCGCCGTTTACCCCGCCGCCGATCACCGCAATATCGAACAATTGCTCGCTCACAGGACACCCCACGCAAAGGCCAGCGCCGCGCCAAGCGAAGCCAGCGTTGCCGCCAGCACCGGCATGACCGAGCGCCAGCCCAGTTGCAGCAGCAGATCCGTGCGCGTGCGCATCGCGGTCGCGGTGACGGCGAGCAGCAGCAGCGTTTTCGACAGCGTGAGTGCAACAGGCGCAACCTGCGGCGGCAGGGTGACCAGCGAATTGACCACCACCAGCCCAAGGAAGGCGAGGATGAAACCCGGCAGCAGCGGCACGCGCGCGCCCGTGTTCGCTTGCGGTAGCGGGTGCAGGCGCGCCACCCACACCGCCGCCAGTGTCACCAGCGGCGCGAGCAGCGCCACGCGGGTCAGCTTCACCACCGTCGCCTGCGCACCTGCGCTGTCGGAAATCGCAAAGCCCGCGCCAATCGCCTGCGCGACATCATGGATCGAGGCGCCCACCAGAAACCCCGCCTGCGCCTCGCTGAAACCCAATGCCGTGGTGAGAGCGGGATAGGTCGCCAGCGCAATCGCGCTCGCGGCGGCAAGGATCACCAGCGTCAAGGTGAACTGCGCCTGTTCGATCCGCTCGCGCCCGATCACGCCATAGAGTGCGAGCGCGGCTGATGCGCCGCAGATCGCCGTCGCCCCGCCTGCCAGCAGGCCGACGCTCGGCCCCTGCCCGCTGATGCGCGCCGCAAGCAGCGCAGCCAGCACCGAGGCTGCCATCACCACAGCAAGGCCCAGAAAGGGAACCACCCCCATCGCACCAACCTGCATCAGTGTGACCTGAAAGCCGAGCAGCACAATGCCTGCGCGAAGGCCATGGCGCGAGACTGCATCCAACCCATCATGGGTGCGCACATCACCGGAGGCAAAATTGAGCGCAAGGCCAAGCAAAAGCCCGGCAAGGATGATCGGCACGCCATAGTTCTGGCTCAGCCATGCGGCCGCCGCGCTCGCAATCGCGGCAATCGCGATCCCAGGCACAAAACGCGTGAATGGCTTGCGTTCAACAGGCTGCGCTGGCGCACTCTCGGCCAGCACCAGCTCGCCGAACAGATCGCCCGCATAAGCATCAAAATCCGCGCCCCGCTTGCCTGTCATGTGCCTTTCAACTTGCCTCTTGCTGCGGTCTATGTCTCGCGGTGTCATACCATTACCCCGCGCGGTCTCCCAATGCAACGGGCGAGACTTCTTGTCTCAGGCCTCTGCTACCCGGCGAAGCTCCGGCAAGAGCCATTGGAACCACGCGAGCGCGATCAGGTAGGAGGCCGCAGCAAACACGAACAAAGGCACAAAGCCAAGCCCTGCATCAAGCACGCGCCCGGTAACGAGGCTGATCGCGACCCCGCCCATATTGCCCATGAAGGCACCGAAAGCCGTGACTTGCCCCACTTTGGCATCGGGCACCACATCGGTGATGGTCGAGAAGATCGAAAGCGAAAAGCCCTGGTGTCCGGCCATCACCACTCCCACCATCACCGCCACCGGCCAGAACGAATCGAGCATCAGCACCAGCGGCAGCGGCGCAACCATCAAGGCAGAGACCAGCATTACCCCTTTGCGCACCCGGTTCGGGCTCCATCCGCGTTCCAGCAGCGTGGTTGAGGCCCAGCCTGCCAGCAATGCACCCAATCCCGATCCGGCAAAGGCAATCGCCAGCGGCCACGCCAGTTCCAGCGTTGAGAGGCCGAACTCGCGGCGGTAATAATCCGCCAGCCAGAAATTGATGAACCACCAGGTCATGTCGGACAGCGCCTTGGCACCGACGATTGCCCAGGTTTTCCGGCTCTTGAGGATAGCGCCATAGCCTGCACTTGCGACCGCTGCGGCGGGCGTCTCGGCGCTGCGCTGGCGCAATTCGGCAATCCCGCGCGCCAGCCACATCCACGCTGCAAGCGACACAAAGCCGCCGATGCCGCCCACCACCAGCGCACCGCGCCAGCCCACCGCGAGCGCCAGTGCCGGGATCACAAAAGGCATCGCAATCGTCCCTGCTCCAGCCAAGAGGGTGGCAAAGCCGAAGGCAAAAGATCGTTTGTCGGGCGCAAACAGGGTGGCCACGGTCTTGATCGTCAGCGGCGTCTGCACCGCTTCGGTCACACCCAGTCCGACACGCGCAGCGACCACCTGGCTTGTCGTCGTCGCCCAGCCATGCGCCATCGCAGCAAGGCTCCACGCGCTTGCACCGACCTGCATCGAGCGGTTGACGCCAAG
>MEDW01000120.1 GCA_001724215.1 Erythrobacter sp. SCN 62-14
CCAGTTCCACGCGAACCGCGCCGTGCCGCAAGCGCGGGCGAAGTAGGTCCGCTGCACGTTCGTCGGGTCGAGCGCAATGCGGTGGGCGATCAGCATGCCGTTGTGTTCTGGCAATGTTCTCATCCTGTCAAGCCCTGCCCCATCAACACAACCATCCAAATTGCATAGGGCCGAGCAGATCCGACAAGAATTTGGGCAAACTTCGGAAACCTCTTCTTACGGGAGTTCATGCCGAGCCAAGGTCGGCGATGACCACGAAGGTCTAGCCCTGCCGGGCGAATACAGTTCGAGAACCTACTTCTAGCGTTTCAGGTCGTCCTTCTGGTCGGGGCTGGATGGACGGGCATAAGCGACGGTCTTACGGATTGTTTGTTGCACTGCCTGGAAGCGCTCCGGAAGCAGCTTCGCCAGATCATACCGGCAGTGCCCGCCTGCCGTATGCTCCGCCAACAATCAGCCCTCGGCTTCCCTGCAGCGCAGCGTCTTGATCGAGACGCTCAACGCCGCCGCCGCTTCATTTATGCCGACCAACCCCTCCCTTTTTGGGATGGCGTGGATCAGGTTTGGATAGATTTGAAGCAAACTGTTTCAGCCCGAAGAAGGCGCAAGTTGATTTTGCGCAATTACGCCGATCTGGCTTTCGTCCAAGATCGGTACTCGGCCTTGCTCCATCAGGACCAGATCCGAACCTCGCCGCCAGAAGCCCTAGGCATCTGGCGACCGGTATTTTAGCCGAGCGCTAACGCTGTCCCAGGGCAGCGATGGGCAAAGGCCGGGGGTGCAAGCGCCTCAATTAACAAGGTTAGTTTCAGGTAATCACGCAGCCGCCCGACAGTTTACCAGGTGCCGGTATTCTCCATGCTCGCCCACGGTTCTTGCGGTTCAAGCCGCCCATCCTGTAGCAATTCCACCGAAATACCATCAGGCGATTTGACAAAGGCCATGTGGCCATCGCGCGGTGGGCGGTGGATAATGTGACCGGCATCGGCAAGACGCTGGCACGTCTCATAGATATTCTCGACCCGGTAGGCGAGGTGGCCGAAATTGCGTCCCGCGGTGTATTCTTCAGCCGGACTGCCATCCTCGGGCGGCCAATTATAGGTCAGTTCGACCTCGGCAACACCTTCCTGTCCGGGCGCAGCCAGAAAGATCAAGGTGAATCGCCCAGCCGCCACTTCAAAGCGGCGCACTTCTTCAAGGCCAATCAGCTTGAAGAAAGCGACAGTGGCATCAGGGTCGCTTACCCGGATCATTGAGTGGAGATATTTCACCATGGCGCCTTCCTATTCAAACTCCATTCATCGACGATAATGCACGGCTTGTCGCAGTACCACCACAGGGGAACAATGGGATGAACGAAGGCCAAGTGCAACCGGCAAGTGGTTTTGGCAGCGTTTGGCGCGATCCGGCGGGCCAACGCTGGATGGGAGCCGCCGCGATTGTGGCGCTGGGCATGGTGGCAGGCGGGTATGTGCTGGGCGGCGGCCTGCTGCGCGCCAAGGATGCCGAGCGTGCCGTAACAGTGCGGGGCGTGGCCGAACGCGATGTCACTGCCGACCTTGCCACCTGGACGATTTCCTATTCGGCCACTTCCCCCAACATCACGGCAGCCCAGAGCAAGATCAAGGAAGACACCGCCGCGATCGAGGCCTATTTTTCAGGACTCGGCTTTCCCAAAGACGCGCTGCAACCCACCGGCGCCAATGTGTCGAGCTTTACCGCCGACGGCATGACCAATTACACCGTGCGCCAGCGCCTGGCCCTGCGCAGCACCGACATTGCCCGGGCGCAGCAAGCGGTGGCGCGCCAGTTTGATCTGGTGGGGCGCGGGGTGTTTCTCGAAGAAGGTTCGGCAATGAGCTACAGCTTCACCAAGCTCAACGACGTAAAGCCCGAAATGGTGGCCGAAGCGACCAAGGACGCGCGCGCGGCAGCTGAACAGTTTGCGCAGGATTCCGGATCGCGCGTGGGCAAGATCCGGCAAGCCACTCAGGGCTATTTCACGATCGAACCGCGCGACGGCGAAAGCGGCGGGTGGGGACTATCCGACAGCCCTTACAAGAAGGTGCGCGTTGTCACCACGATCACTTTCGCCCTCGACTAGAAATTGACGCTGATCTTGCCGACCAGATTGGCCGCGTTGGGATTGATCGGACCAAACGGCACATCCGCGGCGGCATCGACATATTCGAGGCTTGCGCTCAGCGGCCCTGCAACCCGATAGCTTGCACCAATTGACCAGTCGAAAGTGCCCGAATTCGTGGCAATCCGGCGCGTGCCATCGGTGTAGCCCAAATGCCCCTTGATCGTGAAGGATGTGCCCGGAACACCGACCGCAAGGTCGCTGTAAACATACAGGTTATCGCGGGCAAAGCCGGCAAAGGCAAAGCCGTTGGCCCCAGGATCCCACGCCGCGCCGATCTTGGCGCTGGCCGGGCCGAGCGTAGCGGTGAGCGAGGAATAGAGTTCAACGAAATTGCGCCCGCCGACTGGCGCATCGGGGAAGGTGTAGGCGATCACACCCACATCAGCCGTGACACCCTCGATCAGTTGCCACGCATAGCCTCCGTAGATATCGAGCTCAGCTCCGCCGTAGCCCGTCAGCCGGTCATTAAGGGTCGAGCCCCAGACCCCCACGTAAAAGCCCGAGGCGTGATCAAGATCAAGCCCGCCTTGCACCGCGATCCTGTCACCCGACAGGTTTGCACCGCGAAACCGGTATTGCGTGGCAAGCGCGGCATTGGCTGACAGAGTAAACCCTCCTGCCGAGACCAATTGACTGGCGCGCGCAGCATCTATCGGTGCAACAGCAGGGCTATCTGCGGTGCTCGGCGCAGGGCCGCCAAAGTCATCGCAGGGCCGATCATGCACCGCTGCATCCCAGTCGCAAGCCAGCGCCGAGACGCTGCCCATCAGGGCGCCCACGGCAAGGCTTGCCCGGGCAAAGGCAAAGGCATTTATGAAGAAACTCTTTTGCATAATGCCGTTCCCATGTCGTACCCGGGCGCGCCTGTCATCCCTAGAATGCATCCTTATTGAAGTTGATGCGAATACATCTCAGGTTGCCGCGCCTTGACGGCAGAGCTATTGGGCAGCCCCCTCATGATTATGTCGTTGTCCGTGTAATGCTCAAGGCCTTGCGTACCCTGTTCGGCCTCAAGCCTGCGCCTGCGGCCAAGTTGCCGGCGGTGCCTGCTGGCCGGCGCTATTATGTGATCGGTGATATTCATGGCCGGCTGGATCTGTATGATCGGCTGATCGAGGCCATTGAAACTGATGATGCCACCAGCACCCCGGCTGACAGCCGGGTGATCCTGCTGGGCGATCTGGTTGACCGCGGCCCCGAAAGCGCCGGGGTGCTGGCGCGCACGCGGGCCTGGCAACAACAGCGCCGGGTGCGCGTGCTGGCGGGCAATCACGAAGAAATGTTCCTTGCCAGCTTCAACAAGCCCGAAGCCTTGCGCCATTTTCTCAAGCATGGCGGTCGTGAGACGCTGCTCAGCTATGGCTTCACCGCCAAGCAGATGCAGAAGCTGGAACTGGAAGAAATTTTTGCGCTGCTGCCGCGCGTTGTTCCTGAATCCGAGCGCGATTATCTCGTCACTTTTGAAGAAATCATCATTGCGGGCGATTACGCTTTCGTCCACGCCGGGATCGACCCGCAGCGCCCGATCGATCAGCAAAAGCGGTCCGACCTGTTGTGGATCCGTGACCGATTTCTGAACCATTCAGGGCCGCTCCCCAAGGTGATCGTGCATGGCCACACCATCTTCGAGCAAGTGATGGACTGCGGCAACCGGATAGGAATTGACACTGGCGCTTTTCGTTCAGGTGTGCTTACCGCGCTGGTGCTGGAAGGCGATCAGCGCCGGGTGATCCAATCCTGCGCGGGTGCCGACGGCGCGATTGAGATTTTCCACGGCGACCGCAGGCGCTAGGGCCTTCACCAAAGGACGATACTTCATGAAGATTGCAATGGTTGGTTCGGGCTATGTCGGACTGGTCTCGGGCGCATGCTTTGCTGACTTTGGCCACGAAGTGGTCTGCATCGACAAGGACGAAAGCAAGATTGCCCTGCTGCATAAGGGGATCATGCCGATCTATGAGCCGGGGCTTGACGCGCTGGTGGAAAACAATGTGAAGGCAGGACGCCTCTCCTTCACCACCTCGCTGGCCGACGGCATCAAAGGGGCGTCCGCGATCTTTATCGCGGTGGGCACGCCGAGCCGCCGCGGCGATGGCCATGCCGATCTCACTTATGTCTATGCGGTCGCGCGCGAAGTGGGCGAAAGCCTTGCCAATGATGCGGTGATCGTCACCAAATCCACCGTCCCGGTTGGCACGGGCGACGAGGTGGAGCGCATCATTGCCGAATCCGGCACGCCGCACAGGTTCGCGGTTGTCTCCAATCCCGAATTCCTGCGCGAAGGCGCGGCGATTGGCGATTTCAAGCGGCCTGACCGCATCGTGATCGGCGCCGAAGATGAATTTGGCCGGGGCATCATGCGCGAGGTTTATCGCCCGCTGTTCCTCAACGAATCGCCCATTCTGTTCACCTCGCGCCGTTCAAGCGAGCTGATCAAATACGCCGCCAATGCCTTCCTTGCGACCAAGATCACTTTCATCAACGAGATGGCCGATCTGTGCGAGAAAGTGGGCGCCGATGTGCAGGATGTCTCCCGCGGGATCGGGATGGATGGCCGGATTGGTTCCAAATTCCTGCACGCCGGGCCGGGCTATGGTGGATCGTGCTTCCCCAAGGATACCCTCGCGCTGCTCAAGACCGCCGAGGATTACGACAGCCCGACCCGCATCGTCGAAGCCGTCGTCAAGGTCAACGACAGCCGCAAGCGCGCGATGGGCCGCAGGGTGGTGGATGCGCTCGGCGGGCCGGATGCAGCCCGCGGCAAGAAGGCAGCGCTGCTTGGCCTGACCTTCAAGCCCAACACCGACGACATGCGCGATTCGCCCTCTATCGCGATCGCGCTCACCTTGAAGGATGCAGGCGTGGATGTGACCGCTTATGATCCTGAAGGCATGGACCTCGCCGCTCCGCTGATGCCCGATGTGGTGATGGCAGATGATCCCTACAGCGCCATCGAAGGCGCTGATGCGGTGGTGATTGTGACCGAATGGGACGCCTTCCGTGCGCTTGATCTCGAACGGGTCAAGGAACTGGCCAAAGCGCCTGTCATGGTGGACCTGCGCAACATCTATTCGCCGCAAGACATGCGCGCAGCCGGTTTCACCTATGTGAGCGTCGGGCGTTCCTGATTTGCGTGCCCGGGTTTTTTGTCCGCCTAACGCTGCGCTGCTTGAGGCGTTCTTGTCCGCCTAACGCTGCGCTGCTTGAGGCGTGGCGGCCTTGCGGCCCAATCCAGTGGCGGGCCTTTTTTGTCCGCGCGCCCGCATCCGCGGGCACGTCCTCGGCGCTCTTCCTTCGCTGCGCTTCGGGCGCCTGCGGGCGGCCGGTCCGGTGGGCGGGCCGGTTCGCTTTGTGCGCTCGCCTCAGCCCGCGGCCTTGTCGGTGTATTGATCGAAGGCTTCGAGCGCTTGGGCTGCATACATCGCGCTGGGGCCTGCGCCCATGTAGACCGCCAAACCAATCGTCTCGGCGATTTCCTCGCGGGTCGCACCGTGCTTGCGCGCGCCCTCGACGTGGAAAGTGATGCACGGATCGCACCTCACCGCGACCGAAATCGCCACCGCCAGCAATTCCTTGGTTTTGGCATCAAGCGCGCCGCTTTCGTGAGCGGCTGCGCCCATTTCGCGAAACGCCTTCATTACGCCGGGCGATGCCTTGTGCAATTCGCGCACAGCGGGGACGAGCGTGGCCGCCATTTGCGGCCAGTCCTTGAAAGTGGTGTGCGACATGATGAACCCCTTGTGCTGATAGTGTGGAAATAAGCCACAGCCTCACCACATCACCGCGCATGAATCTTTGATCGCAATCAAATCTGCAAGATCAGGCACAACATCAGGGGGCCTGTAAGCCGGGTTCTGTATCCGCGCATGATATGCCTTTGGGGCATCACTCGCGCGGCGGCAGCCATTCATCTAGGCGGCACATTGCTGCACCGCTCAAGCAGCCAACCCGGGCCTCTCGGAGCGAAACACTCCTGCCTGTTTGCACAGGCGCGAGGCCCCTATTCGGCCTTGCTCCGGGTGGGGTTTGCCATGCGAGCCCTGTTGCCAGCGCCCCGGTGCGCTCTTACCGCACCCTTTCACCCTTGCCTGTGCCAGCCTTGCGGCACGGCCATCGGCGGTTTGCTTTCTGTGGCACTATCCCTTGCCCCGCCTTGCGGCAGGACCGGCGGGCGTTACCCGCCACCCTTGTTTCGTGGAGCCCGGACTTTCCTCGCGCCATAATGGCCCGCGGCTGCCCGGCCCCCTGATGTCAGTATGTGATATAGGCGATCGCGGCTCGATCGCAATGCGCCCGGCGAGCTTGGCCGACGCTGCAGCGCAACATAAGTCAAACACCCCATACCCCAGTATTACCCTTTGGCACATTGTTGTTACAGAGAAGCGACAAGCTTCCGGCACTCAGGCTTCGATGGGGCAATGTTCGAAGTTCCGAGGGCGCACTCGCGGGGAGGATCGTAGTTCTGCTTTTTACGGGGGCGGCGATGATCCAGTTCAATTCACAAAAGTTCAAGCGTAACCTTCTTTCCGCCAGCCTGCTCAGTGGCTTGAGTGCGCTGTGCCTGCCCGCTCTCGCGCATGCTGAAGAGGTCCAGAGTGTGCCGGTCGATGTGACCAGCGACAGCGATGACCTTCAGCAAACCGACACTCCGAGCACCATCACGGTGACAGGTTCGCGGCTGCGCCGCGATTCGAACCTTGATTCGCCCTCACCAGTGGTTTCGATCGAAGCCGAAGCCTTCCGCGGCGCTCCCGACGTGACCGATGTGCTGCGCACTTTGCCCGCGCTTACGGCATCGGTGACCTCAGGCCAATCGGTTGCTCCGGGAGAGCTTGGTTCGGGCGGTGCGGTCGGCTCGGCTACGCTGAACCTGCGCGGCATGGGCGCTGAACGCACCCTGGTGCTGGTCAACGGCCGCCGCCATGTGGCGGGCGTTGCCGAAACTTCGGTGGTGGACATCAACTCGATCCCGCGTGCGCTGATCAAGAATGTCGAGGTTCTGACCGGCGGCGCTTCGGCGATCTACGGCGCGGATGCGGTGACCGGCGTTGTGAACTTTATCCTTGATCGCACCTTTGAAGGCCTCGAAATGAGCGCCACGGGCAGCACGTCGGATCGCGGCGATGGCCAGACGCTTGATGCCTATGTGAAATGGGGCAAGAACTTCAAGGATGGTCGCGGCAACCTCACGATCGTGGGCGAATACAACCACGATTATGGCCTGCGTTTTGGCGACCGCGCGCAGTTCCGCGATGGCAATATTGCTTCGAACGGGCCGAACCCGGCGCTGCGTTTCCAGCGCGGCGATCTGGGTGCAAACACTCCGAATTTCAGCAATTTCTTCAGTGTCGATAATGGCTTTTTCCCTTATGGGTTTGTGATCCCGCAGCCGGGCACGGCGCGCTTCAACGCGATCTTCCCTGCTGGCACAACGCCGACCGCGGCAGAACAAGCGCTGATTGATCGGGCCCGCAATTCGCCCACACGCTTGATTGCACCGCAATATCAATTCAACATCACCTCGGCAGGCGGGATCGTTATACCGCGCAACTTCGCCGATCCCTTCTCGGATATTGATGGCAATGGCCGCAGCGACTGCACCGAAAGCTTCACCGGCTTTAACGGGCTGTTTGACTACAATGGCTTTGGCGCGGTGGGCGGCTGCTGGATTGTCGATGAACGCGGCGTGCGTCCGATCACTGATGATGGCCTGATCGCCAGCAACTTCAACTCCTTCGGGGGCGAAGCGGTGATCTTTGACAACAACGGCTTTCTGGTGCCCAAGAATGAACGCTTCGGGTTCAACCTCCTCACCGACTACGAAATCTCCAGCAACATCCGCGCGGTGTTTGAAGGCAAGTATTACCGGCAGGAAACCGCTTTCGGCAGCCGGCTGAACTCGTTCTACGATTTGCTCACGATCGCGCCTGACAACCCCTTCATTCCCGATATCCTGCGGCCCATTTCGGATGCGTCAGGCGGCCTGCTGGTCACTCGCGACCCGACCGATCTTGGCCCCAATATTGATCGCAACATCTCCGAAACCTTCCGCTTTGTCGGCGGGCTTGAAGGCGACATCACCGACAAGATCCGGTTTGAAGCCTCGGTCAACTGGGGCCGTTACCAATTGCGCGAAATCAACCGCAACAACGTGCTTTACGATCGCTTTCTGGCTGCGATTGATGTGGTGTCGGATGCCAATGGCAATCCCGTCTGCCGCAGCGAACTTGATCCCACCACACGCTCGCCTTCAACGCCTTTCGGTATCCCGACAGGCGGGTTTGGCTATCTGACCTTCGTGCCGGGCCAAGGCCAGTGCAAGCCAGCCAACATCCTCGGTGGGCTGCCTTCGATCAGCCAAGAAGCGGTTGATTTCATCACCACCACCACGGAAAACAGGTTCCGCACCGATCTGTTTGAAATCCATACGCTGGTGGCAGGCGATACCTCGGGCTTCTTCAACCTGCCCTATGACAGCATCCACTTCGCGTTTGGCGCGGAATATCGCAAGGAAACCGCGCGTTCGACTTTCGATCCGCTGGTGCGCGGCATTCTGCCGGTTACCACGGTTGATGGGACGGCCGGGCAGTTTGTCGGCGATGCGCCGGGATTTAATGGCAACGGGTTCACCCAGACTTCGCTGGCAACCCCGCCCGATGGTTTTTTCCAGAATTCGGGCGGCAGCTATGATGTCTATGACGTCTTTGGCGAAATCGGCACGAGCTTGCTGAAAGAAGTGCCGGGCTTCCACGAATTGCGCGTCGAATTGGCCGGCCGGATGTCGCATTACAGCACGGCAGGCACGGTGTTCACCTATGCTGCCAACGGCATCTGGGCACCGATACGGGACCTGTCGATCCGCGGCACCTATTCGCGCGCCGTGCGTGCACCGAACATTTCGGAATTGTTTGCCCCTGCCCAAGCAGCCTTCTTCCGCCCGTTTGACCCGTGCGATCAAGCTGAAATCGATGCGCTGGTGGCAGCCGGCAATCCCAATGTGCAAAACCGCATCAACAATTGCCGGGCCGATGGCATTCCTGCAGGCTTCGCCGATCCGCTGAGCGCGCGTTTTGCCGGTACGATTTCGGGCAATCCCAATCTGCGCGAAGAGACTGCCGACACCTTCACCGTTGGCGGCGTGTTCCAGCCACGCTTTATTCCGGGTCTTGCCCTGACACTCGATTATTACAAGATCCGCATTGATGATGCGATCAGCACTGTGAGCGCGCAAGATGTGGTCAATAATTGCTATGATGCGACCACTTTCCCCAATGATTTCTGCTCGACCTTCACCCGCAACCGCGATGCAAGCTCGGCGCAGTTCCTGGGCTTTACCTCTCTCAATCTGACCACGATCAACTTTGTGCGGATTGAAACCGCCGGGTTTGATGCTTCGGCTTCCTATCGCACTATGATCGGCAAACACCGGCTCGGGCTGAATGCGACCGGCTCCTACGTGGATCGGCTGAATTTCTTCTTCGATCCGACTGACCTTACCCGGATCGATCCGGAGCTGGGCGAGTTGGGCCGTCCTGAATGGTCAGGCCGCAGCACGGTGTCCTATGGCTATGAGAACTTCAATTTCAACTACACGTTGAACTATCTGGGCAAGATGGGGCTGCGCGATGTGGAGATCGAAAACCTCGCAGCGCAGTTCGGCCCAGCAGGCATCGCGGATGAAACCTTCATCCACAATATCGGTGCATCCTACACCTTCAATCAGGGCATTGAGGTGTTTGCCGGGGTCAACAACCTCTCCAATGTGAGGCCTTTCATCACCGAACGCGCTTTCCCGGTGAACCCGATTGGCCGTTCATTCTACATGGGTGTCCGCCTGACCCTGTGATGGGTGTGCGCGCTCGCCGCGCCGAGCGCGCGGCGAGCAAAGCGCCTCACAAAAGCCCTTGAAAAACGCCCCGCCTGATTGCTCAGGCGGGGCGTTTTGCTGTGACTGCTCAGGGCAGGCGCCGTTTTCTAGGGAGCCTCTGCCGGCAGCGCCCACCACGAAATCGTCTCATTGTCATGGGCCGATGTCCACACGCCCTGAGGCGTATAACGCACCGCTCCGCTGCCCGATGGCTTGCCCAGCCGGGCGCGGATTGCGCCGCTGACAGGATCAATCACCACCATGGTCTGATCATCGGTGGTGCGCAGCCACACCGCGCCGCCGCCAGTGTCAATGTCGCCATATTTGAGATTGTCGCCCACCTTGGTGCGGCCTTCCAATGCAAGGGTTTCGGGATTGACCTTGGCGACCGTGCCATCGCCCTGTTCCTGCACCCAGACCGCGCCCTCGCCTGCGGCAAGAAAGCCCGGCTGCTTGCCGAGCGGCGCTGTGCCGACCACGCTGTTGGTGGCAGGATCAATCTTTTGCAGCACCTGCCCGGCGCTGCTCACCGCCCAGACGGCATCAAACCCAAAGGCAAGGAAGGCGGTTGCAGGCGCGACGGTGACTTCAGCGATCACGGCGTTGGTAACAGGATCAATCCGCGCGATCTTGCCCGCCGGATCGCTCGCCACCCAGACAGA
The DNA here is from genome assembly GCA_001724215.1 of Erythrobacter sp. SCN 62-14. GTDB lineage: Bacteria > Pseudomonadota > Alphaproteobacteria > Sphingomonadales > Sphingomonadaceae > Erythrobacter. Next base: position 10,676 of record MEDW01000120.1, read on the forward strand.
ACCTGCGCCTGCCACCACGTTCGTTTCCCCGCTGGGATCAGCAAGGCCGGTTGCAATCGTGGTCTCCAGCGCGCCGGTTTCCAGCGCGATGCGGTAAACCTGCTTGCCGGTGCATTCCGATCCCCAAACCGCGCCTGCTGCAATCGCCATCGTACCGCAGGGACGCGCCATGGCGACTTCGGCAAGCTTGCCAGCCACAGACCATTTTTCGAGCCTTCCGCGGTTAGTCACCCACACCGCATCACCATCCACCACCAGAAAATCGGCAAAGCCCGGCGCGGGGATTTCCTGTTCGGTCAAAGCGGCCATAGGATCATCCGAAGCCTCAAGCGGCGGCTCACCCGCACAGCCTGCCAGCAAAGCCAGCGCCACCGCAGAGCTTAATGTGCGCGATGCAAAATGTGCCATAGAGGTCCTTTCCATAAAGGCAGGGACAAGCGGCTGCACAGCGCGCACAACCTTCCCAGCATAGCTGAAGGGTTGCCCATATTACGAAAGTTCGCAATCGTAATAATTCCCCATAGACAAACCCCAGAATTGCGTGAATGCTGCACCTGCGAAAGGGGACGAATCATGCGAAAAGCCGTCCGCGGGCTGGCCCGCACTCTTGCTCTGGCTTTGGGGTTGCTGCTGGCAGCCTGCTCTGGCGGAGAGGACGAGGCCGCAAGCCCTCGCACCGAATTCGAGATTGGCTGGTCGATCTATGCCGGGTGGATGCCTTGGCCCTATGCCCAGCAATCAGGGATCGTGAAGAAATGGGCCGATAAATACGGCATCGAAATCAAGTTTGTGCAGGTCAATGATTACGTGGAATCGGTCAATCAATACACCGCGGGCAAGCTGGACGGGGTGACTGTTGCCAATATGGATGCGCTCACCATTCCGGCGGCAGGCGGCAAGGATACCTCCGCGATCATCCTTGGCGATTATTCCAACGGCAATGATGCGGTGCTGCTCAAGAATGCGAGCAATGTGGCCGCGATCAAGGGCCGCGATGTCTATCTGGTTGAACTGTCCGTCTCGCACTATCTGCTCGCCCGCGCGCTGGAGAAAAACGGGCTGGCGCTGTCTGATGTGAAGACGATCAACACCTCGGATGCCGATATTGCCAGCGCTTTTGCCTCGCCGAGCATCACCGCAGCGGTCGCTTGGAACCCGCAAGTCACCACGATGAAAGGCGTGCCCGGCACCAGCGCCGTGTTCACCTCGGCGGATATTCCAGGCGAAATCCTCGATCTTCTGGTGGTCGATACCAAGGTGCTGAAAGCCAACCCCAATCTGGGCAAGGCGCTGGCGGGCATCTGGTATGAAACCATGGCGATCATGGCGCGCGATGATGCAGAAGGCAAAGCCGCGCGCGCTGCCATGGCGAAACTGGCGGGGGCGAGCGCAGAGCAATTCGAAGGCCAGCTTGCCTCGACCTTCCTCTACACCGATCCCGCCGCTGCGGTCGCCGCGATGGCCTCGCCCGATCTTGTCACCACCATGACCCGCGTGCGCGATTTCTCCTTTGCGCAAGGCCTGTTCGGACAGGGCGCACGCTCGGCTGATGCGGTGGGCATGGAATTTCCCGGCGGTAAGACGCTGGGCGACACAGATCGCATTACCTTAAGGTTCGATCCCACCTTCATGCAAGCAGCCGCCGACGGCGCGCTGTGATCGCGCGCTGAAGGGGGCAACGGGGCGATGCGCTGGGTCAATCTCAAGGTCAATCGGGGAGCCGGCCTGCTGCTGGGCGCGCTGCCACTGGCGGGGCTTGCGCTGGCCTATGTGATCGCGGCAGCCGCGCGCCATGCGGCCAATCCGGCGGACAAGATCCTGCCCCTGCCCGGCGCGATGGCCGAAGCCATGGGAGCGCTGCTGTTCAATGCCGATCCCCTGTCCGGGCAGCTCCTGTTCTGGGCTGACCTGCTCGCCAGTCTGCAACGGCTTGGCCTTGGCCTGTCCATCGCCACGCTCTCGGCGCTGCTGGTCGGGCTGGTGCTGGGCGCGCTGCCGCCGGTGCGGGCGACCTTTGGGCCCTTGGTCACGGCCATTGCCGTCATCCCGCCGATTGCCCTTCTGCCGATCCTGTTTATCGTCTTTGGCCTTGGCGAAACCGCCAAGGTCGCGCTGATCGTGATCGGGATTGCGCCCTATATGATCCGCGATGTCGCAGGCCATATCACCGCCCTGCCGCGCGAACAGATCGCCAAGGCGCTGACGCTGGGCGCCAGTTCCTGGCAGATCGTGCTGCGGATTGCCCTTCCCCAAGCCCTGCCGCGCCTGTTTGAAGCCTTGCGCCTCTCGCTTGGCCCGGCTTGGGTGTTCCTGATCGCAGCCGAAGCCATCGCGGCAGACGTGGGCCTTGGTTACCGGATTTTCTTGGTGCGCCGCTATCTCGCGATGGATGTGATCCTGCCTTATGTGGCGGTGATCGCGCTTCTGGCGATGCTGATGGATTTCCTGCTCACCCGTGCCAGCCGCCGCCTGTTCGGCTGGGCCCATCTGGCGAGCCGCTAAGATGGCAGACGCGATGCTGAGCCTGAAAAATGTCTGGGTCGAATATGGCGATAAGGTGGTGCTCGAACGCATCAGCCTCGATATCGCGGAAGGCTCATTCGTCTCGATCATCGGCCCATCGGGGGCGGGCAAAAGCAGCTTGCTTAGGCTTATCTTGGGACAGGAAGCGCCAAGCCGCGGCGAAATCCTGCTCGATGGCAGGCCGCTGGCGGCGGAATGCGGGCCTGATCGCGGCGTGGTATTCCAACGCTATTCGGTGTTCCCGCATATGACCGTGCTGGCGAATACGATGTTCGGGCTGGAATGTGAAAAAGCCCCCCTCACCGCCCGCCTGTTCGGCCGCCAGCGCCGCGCCGCACGCGAGCGGGCCAGTGAAATGCTGGCCGCAGTCGGCCTATCGGACAGCCTCGATCTTTACCCCGCGCAAATGTCGGGCGGGATGCAGCAACGCTTGGCCATCGCGCAGGCGCTCATCAAACAGCCACGCCTCTTGCTGCTCGATGAGCCTTTCGGCGCGCTCGACCCCGGCATCCGTGCCGATATGCACGTCCTCACCACCCGGCTGTGGCGCGAATTTGGCCTCACCGTCGTGATGGTAACCCACGATATCAAGGAAGCCTTCAGCCTCGGCACACGCGTGCTCACCTTGGACAAGCGCCGCCACGATCCCCATGCGCCGCATCGCTATGGCGCAGGCGTGATCTACGACCTCTCGCTGTCTCGCAAGGCCGAACAGGCCGCTGCCGAAGCGGCGCTTGAAAGCCCTCAATCCGCGCCTAGTATTACGATTGACACAAAAGGTAATACCTGAAATGGTCAGAGTATGAACACCCCCGAGCCCCCGCGCACCGAGGCTGCCAAGCTCGCCCGGCTGAGCATGAGCCTACCGGCCGAGCTGTTCCGCCAGCTTGATATGATGGTCGAAGAACGCGCCCTGCCATCGCGCTCGCAATTGATTGCCGAGCTGATCCGCCACGCGCTTGCCGAACACGAAGCGCTGACCCGGCCCGAGGCTATGCTCGCGGGCACCATCACGATTGTTTACGCCGGCAGCGGCGGGCGGGTGCGCCAGCAATTGGCGGAAACGCAAGGCGATTATCTGAAAGAGGTAATCTCCTCGCAGCACGTCTTCCTTGAACAGGATCAATCCTTGGAAGTGCTGCTGGTGCAGGGCCCGGCGGAGCGGTTGAAGCAATTGTGCGATGCGCTGCGCGCGATCCGCGGCGTGCAGCAATTGCAGCTTGTCACCACCACCGCGCTGCTGCCGCCGCTGTATGAAGGCGACACCGCCCCGTCCGCCACCGCCCCGCAGGAGGCCGCCGAATGAAACAGACCCTTGCCGATCCCAAAGCCGCGCGTGAACACGCCCGGGCCCAAGCTAATCGTCGGATGGAGGCCATGCCGATCCTGCCGCCGGTCGCGGATGATCTGCCCGAAGGCGTCGCCCAAGATGATCTCCTGTGGGAGGAAACCATTGCAGGCGGCGGCTATGCCACGCGGCGGATGAACCGCGGCGCGCGGCTGCGGCTGATTGATCTGAAAGGCGATGCCTGCGCCTCGATGCTGATCTTCAACGCCGAAATGCCGAGCGAAAGGCTGAATGTCGCCGATACCGCCAAGGTGCAATGGAACGGCTATCTGGGGGAAGGCAAGCTGCTGCTCTCCGACATGGGCCGGGTGTTGATGAGCATTCTGGGCGACACCGCGGGCACGCATGATCTGTTTTGCGGCGCCTCGAACCCTGCCACCAACGAGGCGAAATATGGCGATGGCCGCAACAGCGGGGCCTATCCCAGCGCGCGCGATCGTTTCATGTTGGGGGTGGGCAAGCATGGCCTGACCGCCCGCGATGTGCACCCTTGCGTCAACTTCTTCAAAGGCACGCGGATAGAACCTGACGGCGCAATCACTCCGCTGATCGGCCCGTTTGAACCGGAGCGCGAGGTGATCTTGCGCTGCGAGATGGATGTGTTGGTGGTGATTGCCAATTGCCCCCATGTGCTCGATCCGCGCAGCGCGTGGAAAACCGGGCGCCTGCGCGCCACCGCATGGCGCGGCCCCATCACCCCTGCTGATGATCCGGTGCGAGGCAGCACGCCCGAAGCGATGCGCGCCTTTCTCAACAGCGAAGATTATTACCGCCGCTAACCCCCTTCGGAAAACAGGAGCTTTATGATGGCCACTGCGACCCAAGACCCTGCTACTCCCCAAGATCCTGCCATCCAGGGCCTGCCCGCCACCATTCTTTACGATCAGGTGGTGCGCGCCCGCGAACCCTGGACGCATATCGTCAAGCAAGGCGAGGTGCTGCGCATTGTCGATACCGAAGGCAATCAGGCGGTCGACATGATCCTTTACAGCGCCGCTGACGAAGCCGAACGCTACAGCGCGCAGGACACTGTCGCAGCGCAAGGCAATATCTTCCTTAAAACCGGATCGGTGCTGCGATCCAACGAAGGCCGCGCGATGGCAACCATTGTCGATAGCGCGGTGGCCTATCACGACACCATCGGCGGAGCCTGTTCGGTGGAATCGAACAGCCTGCGCTATGGCCATCACACCAAATCGATGCACGCCTGTGTCGAAAATTATCTCGAAGCGAGCCTTACCGCCGGGCGCGGCAAGCGGGATCTGGTGAGCAACATCAACCTGTTCATGAATGTGCCGGTTGAAGATGATGGCACGCTGGGCATTGTCGATGGGATTTCCGCGCCCGGGCTTTACGTTGATCTGCGCGCCGAGATGGATTTGCTGGTGCTGGTGTCGAACTGCCCTCAGGTCAACAATCCCTGCAACGCCTTCAACCCCACGCCCGTGCGCATGATCATCGCGGCATGAGCCCCGCACTCGCCTTTACCACTGTCCTTGTCGCCAACAGGGGCGCGATTGCGACGCGGATCATCCGCACGCTGAGGCGCATGGGGCTGCGCTCGGTGGCGGTCTATTCCGAGGCGGACGCAGGCTCGCTCCATGTCGCCGCCGCTGATGAAGCGGTGTGCATCGGCCCTGCCCCTGCGGCCGAAAGCTACCTCAATGTCGCTGCCATTCTCGCTGCGGCGAAGGCAACGGGCGCGGGCGCAATCCATCCGGGCTATGGGTTTCTGGCGGAAAACGCCGAATTTGCGGAAGGCTGCGCGGCCGCTGGCATCACCTTTATCGGGCCGACGCCTGCCAATATGCGCGCCTTTGGTCTTAAGCATTCGGCGCGCGATCTGGCGCTGGCCCACGGCCTGCCGCTCGCGCCCGGAACCGATCTGCTAACCGACGAGGCCGAGGCCATCGCGGCCGCTGCCCGCATCGGCTATCCCATCATGCTCAAAGCCACGGCTGGCGGCGGCGGCATCGGGATGCGCATCTGCGAGGATGAAGCCGCCGTGCGCGCGGGCTTTGCCACTGTGGTGCGCCAAGGTCAGGCGAGTTTCGGCGATGCAGGCGTGTTCCTTGAACGCTACATCACCCGCGCGCGCCATATCGAAGTGCAGATTTTCGGCGACGGGCAGGGCCGCGTCATGGCGCTGGGCGAACGCGACTGCTCGCTCCAACGGCGCAATCAGAAAGTGGTCGAAGAAGCGCCTGCGCCGTGCCTCACCGAGGCCAAGCGCGCCGAGTTGATCGCCGCTGCCGTGCGCCTTGGCGAGGCGGCGAATTATCTTTCGGCAGGCACAGTCGAATTCCTGTTCGATGCGGTGAGCGAAGAATTTTACTTCCTCGAAATGAACACCCGGCTTCAGGTCGAACACGGCGTCACCGAAGAGGTGATGGGGGTTGACCTCGTCGAATGGATGGTGCGCGGCGCTGCCGGCGATTTCGCCTTCATGGACGGCCCTGCCCCCACTCCCAAGGGCCACGCGGTGCAGGTGCGGCTCTATGCTGAAAACCCGGCCGAAGGCTATCGCCCGACCTCCGGCACGCTCACCAATGTGACGTTCCCGCTGGATATCAGGGCCGAGACATGGGTGATGGCCGGCAGCGAGGTGAGCGCATGGTATGATCCCATGCTCGCTAAGCTTATCACCCACGGAGCGGACCGCGAAAGCGCGATTGCGATGATGCAGGCCGCGCTTGATGCTGCCCGCGTGGACGGGATTGAAAGCAACCTCAGGTGGCTGCGCGATGTGCTGCGCGCAGCCGGTTTCCTCACGGGCGAGGTCTCGACGCGCCTCCTCGAAGGGGTGGAATACGCGCCGCGCGCGGTGCGAGTGACAAGCGGAGGAGCCTCCACCACAGTACAGGATTGGCCCGGCAGGCTCGGTCTGTGGAATGTCGGCGTGCCGCCGTCAGGGCCGTTTGATGATCGGTCTTTCCGGCTCGGCAACCTGATGCTCGGCAATGCGGAAGGCACGCCGGGCCTCGAAGTGACAGCCAGCGGGCCCAGCCTCACCTTCGATGCGCCCGTGCGCATTTGCCTCACCGGTGCGGATTTCGGCGCAAAGCTGGATGGCGTGCCTGTCCCTCTGGGCCAGCCGATTGCTGTTGCCGCCGGGCAAAGCCTCACCATGGGGCGCGCATCAGGCGGGGGCCTGAGAGGCTATATCCTGTTTGCAGGCGGGCTGGATGTTGCGCCCTATCTCGGCAGCACCGCGACCTTCACGCTCGGCCAGTTCGGCGGCGCGCATGGGCGCGCGCTGGTGGCAGGCGATGTGCTGCATTTGGGCGATGCCCCGTGCGAGGATGCGCCCGCTGACCTCACCCTGCCCTCGCTCGGTGAGACGTGGGAGCTGCGCGTGCTCTATGGCCCGCACGGCGCGCCCGATTTCTTCACGCCCGCTGACATCGCGCAATTCCTCAAAGCCGAATGGCAAGTGCATTACAATTCGAACCGCACCGGGGTGCGGCTGGTTGGCCCCAAGCCTGAATGGGCGCGGCGCGATGGGGGTGAGGCAGGGCTGCACCCTTCGAACATTCACGACAATGCCTATGCGATTGGCGCAGTCGATTTCACCGGCGATATGCCGATTATTCTGGGGCCGGACGGGCCATCGCTCGGCGGCTTTGTCTGCCCCTTTACGGTGATTTCGGCTGATCGCTGGAAGATCGGGCAGCTTTCCCCACAAGACCGGGTGCGGTTCGTGCCGGTTGCCATCGACGACATCGAAACCCCGCAGAATATCGCCGCGCTTTCGCCAATCCTTGCCGAAACCCCCGAAACGCCTGCGCGCCCGCGCACCACCTATCGCCAGCAGGGGGACTGCAACATCCTCGTCGAATATGGCGAGATCGTGCTCGATATCGAACTGCGCATCCGCGTCCATGCGCTGATGCGCGCGCTGGAGGAGGGGCATCTTCCCGGCGTCATCGATATCACCCCCGGCATCCGCTCGCTGCAATTGCACTTCGATCCCGCGGTGCTTTCGCAGAAAGAGGCGCTCGCAGCACTCATGGCAGCCGAAGACCGCATGGGCGATCTGGCGGATTTCACCGCGCCATCGCGCATTGTCCACCTGCCGCTTTCGTGGCGCGATCCGGCGACCACCGAGACGATTGAAAAATACATGGCCGCGGTGCGCGATGATGCGCCGTGGTGCCCGGACAACATCGAATTCATCCGCCGCATCAATGGCCTTGCCGACCCACAAGCGGTGGAAGACGTGATCTTTGATGCCAGCTACCTCGTGCTGGGTCTGGGGGACGTGTATCTCGGCGCGCCGGTTGCAACCCCGGTTGATCCGCGCCACCGCCTCGTCACCACCAAATACAACCCTGCGCGCACCTGGACACCGCCGAATGTCGTCGGCATCGGCGGGGCCTATATGTGCATTTACGGCATGGAAGGCCCCGGCGGCTACCAGCTGTTCGGGCGCACCCTGCAAGTGTGGAACACCTATCGCCAGACAGCGAATTTCAGCGATGGCAAGCCGTGGCTCTTGCGGTTCTTCGATCAGATCCGCTTTTATCCCGTCTCGGCAGAAGAATTGGCCGAATGGCGGCGCGACTTTCCCACCGGCCGCAAGCAGGTCCGCATCGAGGAAAGCGAGTTTCGTCTCGCCGATTACCGCGCCTTCCTAGCCGACAACGCCGCTAGCATCACAGCCTTTGCCGAAAGGCGAGAGGCTGCCTTCAACGCCGAACGCGCCGCCTGGGAGGCAAGCGGCGAGTTTGACCGGGTCAGCACGCTGCTCGCCGAAGATGCAGGCGCAGGCGAAGCGGCCGAGATTGACCTTCCCGAAGGCGCAGACCTGATCGAAGCGCCCTTTGGCGGGAGCGTGTGGAAGCTGCTGGTCCAGCCCGGCGACACGGTAGCAGCCGGTGATGTGATCGCGGTGATCGAGGCGATGAAGATGGAATGCCCGTTTGAAAGCCCGGCTGATGGAACCATCGCCGCGCTCTACATTCAAGAACGCCATTCGCTGCAACCGGGCACGCCGATGCTGGCGTTGAGGAGGCATTGATGGCCCGTTTCGACCGCCTCAGCGCCGCTGCGATTGCCGCTGCCGTTACTTGCGGCACGATGAGCGCGGAGGCCGTCATGGCCGAAACGCTCACCCGCATCGCGGCCTATGATGAAGTGCAGCCGCAGGTGTGGATCAGCCGCCCCGCGCCGGAAGCCCTGCTGGACGAAGCCCGCGCAATCGACGCGCGCGTCGCTGCTGGCGAGCACCTCCCGCTGGCAGGCGTGCCCTATGCGGCAAAAGACAATATTGATGTGGCAGGCCTTGCCACCACGGCTGCTTGTCCGGCCTTTGCCTACCAGCCAGAGGGCGATGCAGGCGTGATCGAAGCCTTGCGCGCGGCAGGCGCGATTTGCGTGGGCAAGACCAATCTCGATCAATTCGCCACCGGCCTTGTCGGCACGCGCAGCCCCTATGGCATCCCGAGGAACGCCTATAACGCCGCCTATGTCAGCGGCGGATCGAGCAGCGGTTCGGCGGTCGCGGTGGCAGCGGGCTTGGTCGCCTTTGCGCTGGGCACAGACACGGCAGGATCAGGGCGGGTTCCAGCGGCTTTCCAGCACCTTATCGGGCTAAAGCCGTCCAAAGGCCGCTGGAGCACACGCGGGCTGGTTCCTGCCTGTCGTTCGATTGATTGCATCACGGTGTTCACCGACAAGCTTGCGGACGCGCGGCTGGTCGATAGCGTCGTGGCAGGCTTTGACGCTGCCGATCCTTACTCCAAACCGCTTGCCGACACGCCCCTCGCGCCCCGCCGCATCGGCGTGCCCCTGCCCCACCAGCGCGTATTCTTTGGCGATACAGCGGCGGAGTATTTCTACGACCGCGCCCTTGCCACTCTCAGCCAAAACGCCGAGCTGGTCGCAATCGACATCGCCCCGCTGCTCGAAGCCGCCCAGCTCCTGTATGGCGGGCCGTGGGTGGCGGAACGCACGGCGGCGGCAGAGGCGCTCCTCACCACCAACCCTGACGCGATTGATCCCACCGTGCGCAGCATCCTTGAGCCCGGCCTTGATATGCGCGCGGTTGATCTGTGGAACGGCATCTATCGCCTCGCCGCGCTGCAACGCCATGCGGACGCGATGTGGCAGCAAATGGATGCGCTCGTCTTTCCCACCACCGGCACGACTTACCGCGTGGCGGAACTCATGGTTGAACCCATCGCGCTCAATTCCAATCTCGGGCGCTACACCAATTTTGTGAACCTGCTCGATATGGCGGCCATCGCCGTGCCTGCGGGCGTGCGCGACAATGGCACGGGCTTTGGCATCACGCTGATCGGCCCGGCGATGACCGATGCCGCGCTGATGGAAATGGCGCAAACCTACCTCGACGCGGCGGACAATCCGCCGCCTCCGCCGCTTGATCTGGGAGATCGTATGGACAGAGTGAAACTCGCCGTGGTGGGCGCGCATCTGGAAGGGATGCCGCTCCACTGGCAGCTTACCAGCCGCAATGCGACATTTGTCGGCGCTTTTGAAACCGCCCCGACCTATCGCCTCTATGCCATGGCTGACAGCGTGCCGCCCAAGCCTGCCTTGGTCCATTCGCCAGACGGCGCGGCGATCAAGGTTGAGGTCTATGAACTTGGGCTCGCAGAATTCGGCAGTTTCGTCGCCGAAGTGCCCGCGCCGCTTGCCATTGGCACGGTGACACTGGCCGACGGCACCAGCGTCAAAGGCTTTGTCTCCGAACCGCGCGCTTTGACGGGGGCAGAAGACATCACGCATCTGGGCGGGTGGCGCGCCTATATCGGGGGGCAATAATTGCCAGCAGCCTGCACGCCCCTTTCCTGTGCCCACCTCGCAAGGCCGCAGCCATGAGCGCGCCTGCGCCCTTGCATGACCTTCAAGCGTTGCTCGCATGGGCCCAGCAATCGGGCGAGGATGCCCATGCCCGCGCGCTCAAGGCGCTGATCGAGGAGAACGCGCAGCTTGCCCACGCACGCCAAGTCGCAGAAGCAGCCAATGAGGCAAAGACCCGTTTTCTTGCCAACATCAGCCACGAAATCCGCTCGCCGCTCAATGCGATCTATGGCTATGCGCAATTGCTCGACCGCGGCGATGCAGACACCGCTGGCAAAGCCGCAAGCGTCATCCGGCGTTCGTCGGAACACCTGTCAAATCTGGTCGAAAGCCTGCTTGATATGGCGCAGGTTGAAAGCGGCTCGCTCAAGCTCGCCCGCGCACCCTTTCGCCTGCGCGCCTTCCTTGAACAGATCATCGCCATGCTCGAATTGCAGGCGGGGGCAAAAGGGCTTGCCCTGACGCTGGATTGCCCACCGGGCCTGCCCGAATTCGTGCGCGGCGATGAAAAGCGGCTGCGCCAGATCCTCATCAATCTGCTTACGAATGCGATCAAGTTCACCGATCACGGCGCAGTCACCTTGCGCCTTCATTACCGCAATGAAATCGCGACCTTCGAAGTGATCGACACCGGAATCGGGATTGCCGCGGAAGATCAGGAACGCATCTTTTCCCCTTTCGAACGGGCCGAGACGGGGGATGCTCCGCGCGCGGGCGTCGGGCTTGGCCTTGCGATAACGCAGGCGCTGGTGCAGATCATGGGCGGCGATATCCGGGTGGAGAGCACACCGGGCAAAGGCACGCGATTTGTGGTGCGCCTGATGCTGTCCAAGCCCTTGATGCCGCCTGCCGATCCCCCGGCTTCCCGGCGGCTCAATCACTATCTGGGGCACAAACGCACGGTGCTGGTGATCGATGATGACGAGGCGCAACGCGCGCTGCTTAAAAGCCTGCTGGAACCGCAGGGCTTGCGGGTGCTGGATGCAGGCAATGCGCGCCGTGCGCTGGCGCTGGCCGAAGAAGCCCAGCCGGATCTGGTGCTGCTGGATGTGATGCTCGGGACTGATGATGGCTGGCAAGTCGCAAGCACCCTGCGGGATAGGCATGGCCCTGCCTTGCGCATCATCATGCTGTCGGGCGAGGCAGGCAGCGCCGGCGCCGCCCATCCGGCAGGACCGGCCAATGATCTGTTTGTCACCAAACCCTTTAACGTCGATGCTCTGTTCGATTGCCTCGCGCAGCAATTGGCACTGGAATGGCCCGCCGAACCCGCCTTTTCCAGCGCTGCGGCCAATGCAGATCAGGCCGCCTTGCCCGCACGCCTTGCCGCCGATGCAGCCAGCCACCTTGCCAGCATTGAGCAATTGGTGAAGATCGGCCATGTCCGCGCTCTTGAGGCGGAAATCGCCGCGCTGGCAGCGCTTGGGCAAGAGGCGATCCCGCTGGCCGACCAAATGCGCCGTAAGCTTGACGATTTCGACCTCCCAGCACTTGCCACTCTAGCCCGCGGGGCCCGCAACCCATGATCGGCACGACCCGTTCCGCCGCCAGCTCTGACACCATTCTGGTGATCGACGACACGCCCGAATCGCTGCGGTTGATCGTCGATGCACTGCAAGCCCACGGCATGACCGTGCTGATCGCGCGTTCCGGTGAGGCAGCGCTCGAGTTGCTGACCCATACCGCCAACGATCAGAGCCTCCCCGATCTTATCCTGATGGATGCGATGATGCCGGGAATGAGCGGGATTGAAACCACCAAGGCCATCAAACGCAGTCCCGCCGGTGCGCATATTCCGGTGATCTTCATGACCGGGATGACCGAACCAGAACACGTTGTCGCCGCCTTTGAAACCGGCGGTGTCGATTATGTGCGCAAACCTATCGTTATCGACGAATTGATCGCCCGGATCAGGGTTCATCTTGCCAATGCGCGGCGCTCCTATCGCTCGCGCCTTGCGCTCGACAAGGCGGGACGCAGTCTGGTTGCGGTCAGCCCGGCGGGCGATCTGACATGGTGCACCCCGCAGGCCGAAGCCCTGTTCAAGCAAATTGATCCGGCATGGGATGACAACAGCAGTCAATTGCCAGCAGCCCTTGCCCCATCGTTTCAGCAATTGCTGCGCGGCGCCGACGAACGCAGCGCGCTGAAGCTTGATGTTGCCGGGGTAAGCGTGGAAATTGCGCTCAGCGAAAGCGATCAACCTACTGAACTGCTGGTAAAAATTAGTGAAATTGGGGAAGCTTCAAAGGTCAGGCTGCTCGAGGCGCGCAGCGGGCTGACCCACCGCGAGGCCGAAGTGCTGCTGTGGGTCAGCTACGGCAAGACCAATCGCACGATCAGCGAAATTCTCGGGATAAGCCCGCGCACTGTGAACAAGCATCTGGAACAGATCTTCAAGAAAATGGGCGTCGAAACCCGAGCCGGCGCGACTGCGCT
>MEDW01000121.1 GCA_001724215.1 Erythrobacter sp. SCN 62-14
AAGCCCGCGTGGCGGCGCGCACCGCCGCGCTGGAAAGCGCCAATGCCGAACTCGCCGCCCTCGACCGGCGGCGGCGTCTGTTTCTGGCCAAGGTGAGCCATGAATTGCGCACGCCAGTCACCGCGATCAGGGGCGAGGCGGAGGTTGCGCTGCGCCATAGCGAGAACGCGGACGAGCTGCGCGAGGCGCTCGGCCATATTGAAGACACCAGCCTGTTTCTCAGCCGCCGCCTTGATGATCTGATGGTGCTCGCCCGCGCCGAGGATGCGCGCCTGCCGGTGGACGCTGGGCTGACCCAGCCCTTTGCGGCCGCGCGCCGCGCCTGCGAGGCGGCAGCCGCCTATGCGCGCACCAGCGGCGTGAGCATCGCGGCTGAGGCCCTTCCCCCCGCAGGCGGCGAAGCGGTGCTTGTCACAGGTGAGGCGGACCGCTTGCAGCAGGCCATCGCTGCAGTGATCGATAATGCGATCAAGTTTTCGCCCCCCGGATCGGTAGTTCGGGTTAGCGGAGCGCTTGAAGACCACTTGGCTATCATCCGCATCATCGATTCTGGCCCGGGCGCTGCGCCTGAAGACCTGCTGCGGATTTTCGATCCCTATGTCCAAAGCGACCGCGGACGCGCGCTCGGCGGCACAGGGCTTGGCCTGTCACTTGCACGCTGGATTGCCGAAGCTTACCACGGCACCATCATGGCCGAACCTGCCCAAACAACCGATCAAGGAGCCTGCGGACTGTGCGTGACCTTGCGCCTGCCGATCGCGGGCTGAATATCCTGCTTGTCGAGGATGATGCGGGCATCGCCCGTTTCATCCAGCGTGCACTCAAGGCCGAAGGCTATCAGGTGACATGGCAAACGCTCGCTGCCGAGGCGAGGCCTCTACTGGCATCGGGCCGGTTTGATGCGGCGATCCTTGATCTGGGCCTGCCTGATGGCGATGGGCGCGATCTGGCCAGCGAGGCGCGCGCGCGCGGAATTGATCTGCCGATCTGCATGCTCACCGCGCGCTCTGAGCTTGAAGACAAGCTGGCAGGCTTTGCCTCGGGCGCGGATGATTACCTCACCAAACCTTTTGCCATGGCCGAACTTGTCGCAAGGCTGGGCGTGATGGTGCAGCGGGCCGAACGGCGCGCAGGCGCACATCTGGTTGTCGGTGATCTGGTGATGGATGTCACCGGACGCAGCGCCACGCTGGCTGGCTCGCCGCTTGATCTCAGCCGCCGCGAGTTTGACCTCCTCCACAGCCTTGCGAGGCGCGCAGGCAAAGTGGTGAGCCGGGCAGCGCTGCTGGATGACGTGTGGGGAGACAAGGGCGATGTCACGCCCAACACCGTTGATGTCTATATCGGCTATCTACGCCGGCACCTGGCCGCCAGCCCCCATGCGCCGCGCCTCGAAACCGCCCGCGGGATTGGCTTTGTGCTGCGGGATCAGACCAAAGGATAAGGCACTCTTGAGAATTTCTCAGAGAGTTCTCAGGACAAGGCCTGCCCTCGCCTTTTAGCCTCAGTCCCATCACGCCCGAACATAAGGGCGGACAAGTGAGGGGCAAAATTCATGACAATCACCGCACACCGCAACAGGCAGGCAAGCCTTGGCGCATTGGCCACAGCACTCTTGGCCTGCGGGGTCGGCGCATCGGCTGAAGACGCGGCGAGCGCTGATGCAGCCCCTGCCATGGAGGCAGCAGGGCCGACCATCATTGTCAATGGCATCGTGCCTGATGAAAGCCGTCTGCTGCCCGGCTCTGCCGATGTGGTTGATCGCACCGCCATTCAATCCCGCGCGCCGCTGACCTTGCGCGATCAGTTGGTGACCATTCCGGGCATCAATGTCGTGGAGGAAGACGCCGGCGGCCTGTCGCTGAATATCGGGGTACGCGGGCTCGATCCACGGCGCAGCGCACGGGTGCTGCTGATGGAAGATGGGGTGCCGATTGCGCTTGCGCCCTATGGCGATCCGTCCTCGCACTATGCCCCGCCGATCGAGCGGGTGGAGCGCATCGAAGTGGTGCGCGGTGCCGGACAAATTCTTTACGGGCCGCAGACCGTGGGCGGGATGATCAATTTCGTCACCACGCCCATTCCCACCGATGGCCCGATGGCGCGCGGCGAAGCGCGCGGCGGCACGCGCGGCTTCTATGGGGTGACGGCCTCGGCCGGAACTGGCAGCGACACAGCCGGCTTCCTTGTCGAAGGCACCGCACGCGGCGGCGATGGGATCCGGCGCGACCATGGTTTTGATATCTGGGAAGTCGTTGCCAAAGGGCGCGTGATGCTTGGCGATGCCCATGAAGTGCGTCTTCGCGCCAGCCATTATGAAGAACGCTCCAACATTTCCGAAACCATGCTGGGAGAACGCGAATTCGCGCTTGATCCGCGGGCCGCTCCGACCGGTGAGTTTGATCGTTTCGTGCAGGATCGCACCCATCTTCAGGCCAATCACATCTGGACGCCGTCCGCTGCCGTGCAGCTTACCACAACAGGCTATTGGGTGCGCACCTTCCGCGCCAGCTACCGCATGACCGATACGCCGGGCGCATGGTCTGATGATGCCGATGCGCGAGGGCGGGCGACGGGTTTTTCAACGCTTGATCGCTGCTTCAACCGCGGCAATCCCGCCCCCGGCACAGGCGGCAGCGCCGCCAATGCGATCACCCGCGAGGCAGCTGAGGCCTGCGGCGGCCGGTGGCGCCCGCGCGAGTTCCACTTCTACGGGCTCGAAACAAGGCTCGATGCCGATCACAACCTGTTTGGACTTGAAAATCATCTCACAGTGGGCGCTCGCTGGCATCAGGAACGCATTCAGCGCGACCAGTTCCGCGATCCCAATCCGGCAATCCGCGATCTGGCCTTTGCCCGCAGCCTGACAGGCGGTGCACACCGCGAGGATGTTGGTATCGAGGTGCGCGCTTTCAGCGGTTACGTGCAAAACAGCCTCACCGCAGGCGCGGTGACTGTGACAGGCGGCGTCAGAATCGAACACGTCGAGAACACCACCATCACCCGCCGCGCCAGCGGGCGGGCGGTGGGCAGCGAATTCTCACGCAGCGACACCACGCTGTTGCCGGGCGTGGGTGCGGTTTGGCAGGTAGCCCCTAGCACCGAAATCTTTGCCGGCGTTCATCTGGGCTTTGCGCCGCCGCGCCCTGATCGCGACATCGGCACCGCAATTGCTGTCGATATCGAGCCCGAGCAATCCACCAATTGGGAACTGGGTATCAGGAGCGAACCTGTCGCCGGGATCTCGCTCACCAGCACGCTGTTCCAAACCGATTTCCGCCAGATCGTGATCAACAGCGCGGTTGGGCGCTTTATCAATGGCGGGCGCTCGCGGCAGGCGGGGCTTGAATTTGCAGGGCGTATCGACACCGCGCCGATGACGGGCAGCGAGCATAATGTCTGGCTGCAATCGGCCTATACTTTCGTGCCCACTGCCAAATTTCTCACCACCAGTGATGCGGCCTTCAACACAGGCGATGGCGGGATCATCGGAGCGCCATGCATCACCGGCGATGGGTGCCGCAATGGCAATGGCGTGATTGCCGGAGGGCGCCTGCCCTATGCACCGCGCCACATGCTGTCCCTGACATTGGGCTATCAGCATCCCGCAGGGATCGAAGCGCGCTTCGGGCTTGATCACCGCTCATCCCAGGAACCTGACAGCTTTGCCCGTGTGCTCGATACCACGATCAACGCGGTCGGTTGTTCGGATGCGAGTTGTTCCGGGCTGGCCGGCACAATCCCGGCTGTCACCCTGTTCAACGCCGGGCTGTCGGTGACGCCGGGTGAGGGCCGCGTGACCTTCTTTGCCACCGCTTTCAACCTGTTCGACAAGCAATACCTCGCCAGCAGGCGCGATGGGATGGTGCTGGGCAACCCGCAAACCATCGTGGGCGGGGTGCGAGTGCGGTATTGACGAGGCGCTTTGGCCTAAGGTGCAATGGCCTGCTCACCTGCGACATGGCACACCGCGGCTCATAAAGAAAATGCGTATCGAGGAGGGATAATCATGGTCCGACGCGCTCTATTGGCTGGCTGTGCGCTGGCGTTCACCTTGGCCGCCTGTTCAGGCGGCACGCCTGAGGCAGAGGACACCGCCGCTACAGCGTCCGGCGCGATGGCAGCAGAAGAAGCAGTGATCGAGGAGACCGCCAGCGCCGCCGAAGCGGTGGTCGAAGAGGCCAAGGCCGACCTTGCCGAAATGGCTGAGAAAGCCAAGGAAGCCGAGAAAGCCAAGGAGCCCGCTGCTGCCGCAGCGCCCAGCGCTACCCCTGCGGCTGTAGCCGCGGCAGCCGCCGCGCCGGTGGCCGAAGTCATCAAGGTGGCGGAAACCTCGCAACCTGCTGCCTATGCGCGCTGTGTTGCCTGCCACACCGCCAACAAAGGCGGCGAAGACAAGCTCGGCCCGAACCTTTGGGGCGTTTATCGTTCAGCAGCAGCGCAAGGCAGCTTTGCCTTTTCCGAAGCGCTCAAGGGATCGGGCCTGACATGGGATGAGGCCACTTTGCATCAATGGCTGGAAAACCCGCGCAAGCTGGTGCCGGGCAACCGCATGAGCTTTCCCGGCATCAAGGATGCGGCCAAGCGTCAGGAAATCATCGATTATTTGAAGCAACAGGGCTGAGGGTCGCAGGAGAGGGCCGCGCGCAGGATGTCCCCCCGACGCGCGGCCCTCTTATACCAGCGCGCTCAGATGCTAACGCATCACGCGCTGGAATTGCTGGGGCGCCGCACGGGCTTAACCAATGCGCGATGAGCGGGGCTCATCGCGCATTGGTATTACCCTTGCTTATGCGGTGCGATAGAGCACCGGCTGGATATCTGTGAATTTGGCCACATCGCCCAGCACTTCGGGCGTGGCGGGCGATCCCAGCGCCGCATCAATCGCGCTGCTATCTGTAAATCGCAGCACCACCATCGCGGCAAAGGGCTGCCCATCATCGGCAGGCCACAGGATCTCGGCCCCGGTCATGCCCGCTTGTGTCCACGCGCGCTCAACCAGCGGAATATGGGTGTCGCGATAATAGGCGGCATCGAATTGCGCACCCTCGTGCCGCGGGTAGCTCACCACCAGATTGGCCATGTCAGTTCTCCTTGTTGAATTATCGGGAAGCAGGGACAGTGACAGGCTGGGCTGCCACCAGTTCGCGGCCAGCTTCATGCCAGCCGTCTGTGCCTTCAGCGAGCCACCAGACATTGGCGAGCCCGTCTGCGGCAAGCCGGCGGGCCGCGTTCCAGCTCATCCAGCAATCCACCCGGCAAAACAGGATGACAGGCTTGGCTGGCGCGGCTTGGTGAGCGGCGCGCTCAAGCGCTTGCCATAAATCGGTATCAGCCGGCATGCGCCCTGCCTCGGGATGCCACTGCGCCCCGGCAATCGTGCGATGCGGCTGGGCAAGCCGCCACACGCCGCTTGCTCCATCGCGCATTCCCCCTTCGGCGGGCATCACATCAATGAATAAGGCATCGCGGCCCGGCATCATCGCAAGCGCATCCGCCAGAGGTATGCGCTTGGCAGGCGCAGGATCGGCAGCAATAGGAGCGCGGTAACGCGCGATGCGATAGCCTTGAGCATCAAACAGGGAAGCAGCCTCAGCCGCCGCAGAGCCGTGGGCGGCAGGCGGGGTGGCTGACGCAGACACGGCCCCAACCCATGCAACAGCGGCCAGAGCCGTGCAGAAACGCGCTGCTTTCATTCGTCCTCCCTCGTCCCAAAGTCCTATATGGCGCGATGCGCGTCTGGCATACATTGTTCCTTGGTATGATCCGTATTGCATCCCTTCTCGCTCTCATTGGCGCTCCGGCAGCAGCGCTTGCCGCTGCGTCGGGGGGCGATCCACTCGGCTCTCCGATGTGGGAATATCACGCCGCCCGCGTGTTCGCCGATGCGCCGATTGTGTTCGATGATCGGGTGAAAGTCTCGCTTCCGGTGCTGGCGGAAAATCAGCACGTTCTGCCCGTCACTGTCGATGCGCGCGCGCTCGACGGGGTTGAGCGGATCGTGATCTTTGCCGATCTCAATCCCATCCCCGTGGCTGTCGAATACACGCCTCTGGCCGCGCAGGCCTTTATCGCCACCCGTATCAAGCTTGATCAACGCACGCCGGTGCGCGCTGCTGTGCTCACCAAAGACGGGGTGTGGCATGTCGCAGGCGATTGGGTGGATGCAGCAGGCGGTGGTTGTTCGGCCCCGCCACTCAGCCGAGTGCGCGGCGATTGGGCCGATCACTTGGGCGAACTGCGTGGGGGAACTTGGGATGATGGGCAGGCCACCCGCCTCAGGCTTGCCTTGCGCCATCCGATGGACACCGGGCTGGTTGAAAACATCCCGGAATACAACATCGAAGCACTGACTGTCTCGGATGAAGCGGGCACCCTGCTGGCGCGCATGGCGATCCACGCCTCGGTAAGCGAGGATCCTGCCTTCACGCTCAAATTCGCATCTGGGCTGAGCGGTGATCTTAAAGTCATGGCGCGCGACAGCGGTGGTCTGGAGTTTGCAGGGCAACTTTCCGCAAGCAGCGGCGCGAGAATCGCCGCGGCGTCCCGGTGATGCTGACGTGATGCTGAAGCGGCGGGAGGTGGTGCTGGGCGCTCTGGCGCTGCCGATGGTTCTGCCACAGATGGCGCGGGCGCAAGGGTTTGCGGGCAGCTATAATCTTGCCGCCGATCCCATCGGGGACGGCATCTGGTTGGTGCGCGGCGCGGATGAGGCGATCACGCCGCAAAATGGCGGCGCGATTGCCAATATTGTCATCATGGCAACAGATGCAGGGGCGATTGTGGTCGATACCGGTCCATCGCTAAGCTATGGCCGCGCTCTTGAAGCGCTGGCGCGGCGGCTGACTGGAACGCCGGTCGCGCGGGTCTACATCACGCATCTTCACCCCGATCACAGCTTCGGCAATGGCGCATTCGGCTCCAGCGAAATCCATGCCCTGCCTGCCACCCGCGCCGAATTGGAGCGCGATGCGACCGGTTTCGAGGACGCGATGTATCGGATGTTGCCGGGCTGGATAGCCGGCACCGAAGTGGTGCTGCCGCAGCACGAGGCGACAGCCGGCGTGGTCTTAGTCGGAGGTCGCAAGCTCGAACTGCTGGCGCTTGCAGGCCATAGCGAAGGCGATCTGGCGATCCTTGATCATGCCACCGGCACTCTGATTGCCGGTGATCTGGTGTTTCACAACCGCGCGCCAACCACGCCCCATGCCGATGTGCCGGCATGGCTCGAGGCGCTCGATTATCTGGCAGCCTTGCCGCACCAGCAGTTGGTTCCGGGCCACGGCCCCTTGTGCGAGCGCGGCGCAGCGATTGCCCAGACCCGCGACTGGCTGATCTGGCTCGACGGCGCGCTGCGCGAGGCGGTCGCCAGTGGGCTCGACATGACCGAGGCCGGCAATCTGCCGATCCCTGAACGCTTCGCCGGATTGGCCGAGGCGCGCTATGAGCTCACCCGCTCGGTGGCGCATTTCTACCCCAAGCTTGAGGCGGAAATGCTGCTGCGTTTTGGTGGGTGAGCAAAGGGCTGAACCAAAGTCCTATTTCCACAAATCTGCTCACCCGGCAGCTTGCATGAGCCGCACAAGACGGCGCATTGGGACAGGGAAGAGGCGGATATGACACCCCACGGCACAGAGCCTGGCGAGATGACTTTCCTTGCTGGCCAACGCCGGATAGGCTCAGCCTCTGCACCAGATACACCAATATTTTTGGGACAGATGATGACGAGGCTCAGGACGGACGGTGAACGCTACAATCAGGTGGCGCGGCTGCTCCATTGGTTGATGGCAGCGCTGGTAACTGGCAATATCCTCGGCGGCCTGCTCAACGACAGTCTGAAAGACACGATCAACCTTATTCCGCTGCACAAATCGATCGGACTGACTGTGCTGGTGCTGACAATCGCGCGCATCGCGTGGCGGTTTACCTGGCAGGCGCCGCCCTATCCGCCTGCGATGGAAGCGTGGCAAATCATGGCAGCGCGGGGCGTGCAGGCCGCGTTTTATGGCTTGATGCTGGCGATGCCGCTCACGGGTTGGGTGATGGCCTCTGCCGGCAAGTATCCGCTTACCTGGTTTGGCCTGTTTGATGTCCCGAAACTCGCGGTTGCAAGGGACAGCGCGCTTTACCTCACCAGCCGGCAAGGCCATGAGGTGCTGGGCTATCTGTTTGCCGCGCTTGTGGCGGTGCACGTTGCAGCAGCGCTGCGCCACCACCTGATCCTCAAAGACCGCGTGCTTGAGCGGATGCTGTGATCCCGCCGCGCCCAAGCCTCATTCCCGATCATCTGGAGAAACCTGTCATGAACGCCACCTTGCGCCTGTCTGTCTGCACCCTTGCGCTCTCGATCGGGGTGCCGCTGGCCGCAGAAGATGCCGCTGACAAGCCTGCAGACGATATCATTGTCACCGGTCGCGGGCTGGATGACACGCCGTCATCTGCAATCTATTCGGTCGTGACGCTCGAACGCGAGACGATTGTCTCCAGCGCGTCGGGGCGGATCGAGGATGTTCTGTTGAATGTCGCAGGCTTCCAGCAATTCCGCCGTTCGGACAGCCGTTCCTCCAATCCCAGCGCCCAGGGCGTGACGTTGCGCGCATTGGGCGGCAATGCCACATCCCGCGCGCTGGTGCTGCTCGACGGCGTGCCGATTGCCGATCCGTTTTTCGGCTATATCCCTCTGTCGGCGATTGCGCCGGAAAGCCTTGGCCAGATTAGGGTGACGCGCGGCGGGGGTTCGGGGCCGTTTGGCGCGGGTGCCTTGGCGGGCACGATCGAATTGGAAAGCGCAGGGCCTGCCACCTTGCAGCCTCTCCTTGCCAATGCCGCGGTGAATGATCGCGGCGAGACCGAAGTAAGCTCGCTTGCCACCGCCAAGCTCGGGCGCGGGTTTGTCACCATCGGCGGGCGTTGGGACCGAGGCGATGGCTTCAACACCACGCCTGCCGCCCAACTCACCCCGGCCAGCGTCAACGCGCGCTTTGACAGCTGGAACACTTCGCTAAGAGCAGTCGCGCCGCTCACCGATACAATCGAAGTGCAGGGCCGCATCGGTGTGTTCCGCGACAATCGCACGTTAAGGTTTGCAGGCGCGGATTCCTCAAGCGAAGGGCAGGATGCCAGCATCCGCGTGATCGGGCGGGGCGCATGGGCGTTTGATGCGCTGGCCTATGTCCAGAGCCGCGATTTTTCGAACATCGTCATCAACGCCAACACCTTCAACCGCGCGCTCGACCAGCGCCGCACGCCGTCCACTGGGCTTGGCGGCAAGATCGAACTGCGTCCGCCGGTGGGCGATGCGCACACCTTGCGCGTGGGTGTCGATTATCGCCGGGCATCGGGCGAATTGCAGGAGGAAGCCTATAACGCCGTCACCGGCGCGCTCACCCAGCGCCGCCGCGCAGGGGGCATGACGGGCAATCTCGGGCTGTTCATCGAAGACGACTGGCAGATCGGGGCGCTCACATTGACAGGGGGCCTGCGCGCCGATCATGTCGAGGTGCAAGGCGCTTTCTACCGCGCGCGCAATCCGGCAGGGGTGGTGGTGGAGGAAATTCTGGGCGAGGATCGCAGCCAGTGGGTGGCCACCTGGCGCGCGGGCGCGGCCTATCAGGCCAGCGATGCCTTGCGCCTGCGCGTGGCTGCTTACACCGGCATCCGCCTGCCAACGATCAATGAACTGACCCGGCCTTTCGTGGTGTTTCCGGTCACCACCGAGGCCAATGCTGACCTTGCCAATGAACGGCTCGAAGGGTTTGAGGCCGGGTTTGACTGGCAGCCAAGCGAGGCGGTGCAACTCTCGCTCACCGCTTTTGATAACCGGGTGAAGAACGCGATTGCCAATGTCACCCAGCGGCTGAATGTGCGCCGCCGCGAGAATCTTCCGGCCATCGAGGCGCGCGGGATCGAGGCAGGGCTGGGCCTAACGCTTGCTACCTTCAGCCTCAACGCCTCGCTCGCCTACACCGATGCGCAAATCGAAGGCGCGGGCCAATCGCTCGAACTCGATGGCAAGCGCCCGCCGCAAGTGCCGCGCTGGTCAGGCTCGGCAACGCTCGCCTGGCAACCGGCGGCAGGCTGGCGCTTTGCTGCCACTTTGCGCCATGTGGCGGCGCAGTTTGAAGATGATCTGGGGCGCGATGTGCTTGATCCGGCAACCACGCTGGATGCCTTTATCGAAGTGCCTTTGGGTCAAAGCGGCTTTGCGCTGGTGCTGCGCGGGGAAAACCTCACCGACACCGCGATCATCACCCGCAACGCGGGCGGCTCGATTGATCTGGGCGTGCCGCGCACCGGCTGGCTGGGGGTGCGTTACGGCTTCTAGGCGCTGTTTGCTCGCTCAGGCGCAGCGCACCGCGCCGCCTTGCTCCGCAGCGAGCATGGCAGCGAGCGCTGCTGCATCGACCGGGGGGCTCCAGTAAAAGCCCTGCGCATAATCAAACCCGATCTCGCGCACCAAAGCGGCAACAGCTGCATTCTCGATCCCTTCGACCACCGAATGGATGCCAAGCCCCTTGGCCATGTGGCCAATCGCTTTGAGCACCACCAGACGCGGATCATCAGGCACCAGACCAATCACAAAGCTCTTGTCGATCTTGAGCGTCTGGACGTCCATCTGCGTCAGGCTGGTGAGGCTGGCAAATCCGGTCCCGAAATCATCGAGCGACACGCCCACAGCCAAATCAGACAATTGCCTGAGCACAACGAGATTTTGCGAACCATCCTGCAGCGCGATGTTTTCGGTAATCTCGATTTCAAGGCAGCGCGCAGGCAATCGGCTCGCATCGAGCGCGGCTGCCAGATCAGCGAGGAAATCAGGGCCAGTGACCTGCAAGGGAAAGGCATTGACGCACACCGCCAGATCGCAGGCAAAGGTGTAGTTCCAGCTGGCAACCTGCTGGCAAGCGGTCTTGAACACCCACTGGCCAACCTTGCGCGAATGATCAAGGCCGCACAACACCTCGATGAAATCCGTCAGTTCAAGCAGGCCGCGCAGCGGGTGACGCCAGCGTAGCAGCGCCTCGACCTTGGCGATTGCGCCGGTCTGCAGATCAAGGATTGGCTGGTAGAGCAGGACAAAATCGCGTTCAGGCCGGGCGGCGAGCAGATCCTGCATGGTTTCGTGGCGTTGCAACGCGCGGCGGCGCAAATCGGGATTGAAGTGGCGGATTTCAGCCTTGTCGAGCTTGGCAGTGAGCAAGGCGAGATCGGCATTGGCTGCCAGCGTGTCAGCGGTTGCACCGTCACGCGGTGCCACTGTCATGCCGACTCGCATATTCAGGCGGGTGTCAAGATCGCCCAGCACAAAGGGTCGCGCCAGCGCATGACGCAGATCGGCCATCAAAGCTTCCATCATCGCCGTTGCGCCGCGCGCGCCGAGCACCACGGCAAATTCGTCTCCGCCAATCCTGAACACCTGCGCGCCGCGTTGATCCACCTTGGCCCAGCGCTCGACAATCTCGCGCAGCAGGCGGTCGCCCTCGGTGTGACCATATTTCTCGTTGATGCTTTTGAATTGGGCCAGATCGATCATCGCAACACAGGTTTCCTGACCCGCCAGCGCACCGCGCTGCAAGGCGGCCTCGATCGCCAGATGGCAGGCACGGCGATTGGGCGCCCCGGTCAGATCATCATGCATCGCCAGGTGCCGCAACTGCCGCACCGCTTTTTCCAATTCGGTGCGCGTGCGGATTATCTCGCGGTTGGCATCCGAGCGCGCAAGGATCGTCCCGACTGCGCCTGCCACCGCTATCAGGATGCGCACCACTTCATCAAGAAAAGGTTGCGCCAGTTTGACCCGGTCAAAACCCACAAAGCCAACAATGGCCCCGTCCCATTGCAGCGGCACCAGCAAGAGCCCCTGAATGGCCTGCATCTTGAGGAATTCGCGCAGCTCAGGGACAAGATCGAAATCATCGACGCTCGGCACATGCAGAATCTCTCCGCGCTCGAACCCTTCACGCCAGGGCGCGATAATGTCGATCGGCATATCCTGCAGAGCCTCGATCATCGGCTCGATACCGGGACCGCACCATTCATGCGTGTTGTCAAACAAATCGCCGGGCTTGCGCTGGAACACATAGGCGCGGTCGACTCCGCTCAATTGGCCCATGCCGGCAAGAAGTTGATCAATCGCCGCATCCGCATCGCAAACATGCGCCGACAGCGATTGCGCGATGATCTCCACCACGTGCGCATGTTGTCCAAGGCTGGGCGCGTTCACGGCTCGGCTGTCACGGAATGTTCCTTTGAATCGGCAGGGGATAGGCGCAGCCGTGCTAACTTAGGGTTAAACGCGCACTAGCGGTGCAAGAGCGCCCGGAGCGCAACTTGCAGCCAATCGATTATCTCAATCAAACTTCGCGTATTAATCGATTGGACGACCAATCGTGAAAGAGTCATCCTCTCATCATAAGCTCAGCCTGAAAGGTTGAGTCCAACCCAGAGAGGAGCCAAGATAATGGACGCAAAAACCGGAGAAATGAGCGGCTGTCCCTTCAGCGCGAGCGGCGAGATGCGCTCGCTTCTGGGACGCACCAATCGTGACTGGTGGCCCGAAGCCCTGCAACTCGACATTCTGACCGAGGGTGGCCGCAGCGCCAATCCCTATGGCGAGGATTTCGACTATTGCGAGGCGTTCAACGCGCTCGATTACAAGGCGCTGAAGGCTGATCTTACCGCCTTGATGACTGACAGCCAGCCGTGGTGGCCGGCCGATTACGGCCATTATGGCCCCTTCTTCATCCGCATGGCGTGGCACGCGGCCGGAACCTATCGCACCGGCGACGGGCGCGGCGGCGCGGGCAGCGGTCAACAGCGCTTTGCCCCGCTCAATTCGTGGCCGGATAACGGCAATCTCGACAAGGCGCGCCGGCTCCTTTGGCCGATCAAGCAGAAATATGGGAAGAACATCAGCTGGGCTGACCTGTTCATCCTCGCCGGCAATGTCGCCATCGAATCGATGGGCGGGCCGGTGTTCGGCTTCGGCGGCGGACGCGCGGATGTTTATGAGCCGGAAAGCACCTATTGGGGCACAGAGGATATGTGGGTCGATCAAGGGGTCGAAACACGCATCATCCCGGAAAAGAACAAGGACCTCGACGGGCCGCTCGCAGCGATCCAGATGGGGCTGATCTACGTCAATCCCGAAGGACCGCAGGGCAACCCGCATGATCCCGAAGGCATGGCCCGCGATATGCGCGAAACCTTTGCGCGCATGGCAATGAATGATGAGGAAACCGTTGCGCTCACCGCTGGTGGCCACGCTTTTGGCAAGGCCCACGGCATGGTCCCGGCCGATCAGCTTTCGGGCAGCCCGGAAAGCGAAAGCCTTGAATTGCAGGGCTTTGGCTGGCTCACCGATCAGGAGATGATCGACAAGGGGCTGATCACCACTTCAGG
Organism: Erythrobacter sp. SCN 62-14; assembly: GCA_001724215.1. Classification (GTDB taxonomy): domain Bacteria; phylum Pseudomonadota; class Alphaproteobacteria; order Sphingomonadales; family Sphingomonadaceae; genus Erythrobacter. Next base: position 13,402 of record MEDW01000121.1, read on the forward strand.
CATCGAAGGCGCATGGTCGAACAATCCCACCCAGTGGGGCGGCGACTATTTCCGCCTGCTGTTCAAATATGACTATGAGTTGGTCAAATCGCCTGCGGGTGCGTGGCAGTGGCAACCAATCGGCCAGAGTGAAGAAGACATGGCCCCTGATGCGCGCGATCCGAACAAACGCGTGCCGACGATGATGACCACCGCCGACATGGCCTTGAAGTGGGACCCGGAATATCGCAAGATTTCCGAGAAGTTCCTCAACGATCAGGCGGCGCTCGATGATGCCTTTGCCCGCGCGTGGTTCAAGCTGTGCCACCGCGATATGGGGCCGAAAGTGCGCTATATGGGCCCCGAAGTGCCCGAAGAAGACCTGATCTGGCAGGATCCGGTTCCGGCGGGCACCATGCCATCTGACGCCGATGTCGCCGCGTTCAAAACCGCGATCATGGGTTCAGGCCTCACCGTCTCTGAACTGGTGAAAGCGGCGTGGGCTTCGGCCTCAACCTACCGCAATTCGGACCACCGCGGCGGCGCCAATGGCGCGCGGGTGCGGCTCGCCCCGCAAAAGGACTGGGCGGCCAATGATCCCGAAGAACTGGCGAAGGTGCTGGGCGTGATCGATCAGCATCGCGGCAATCTCTCGATGGCCGATGCCATCGTGGCGGCCGGCGCGGCGGCGGTCGAGAAGGCGGCGAAGGATGCGGGCGTTGAAAGCCCTGTGCCCTTCACCGGCGGCCGCGGCGATGCGGGCGACGAGCACACCGATGCGGCGAGCTTCGAGCCGCTCGAACCCTTTGCCGATGGCTTCCGCAACTACCTCAAGACTAAGTCGGTGGTGCGCACCGAGGAAATGCTGATCGACAAGGCGCATCTGCTCGGCCTCTCGATCCCGGAAATGACCGCGCTGGTCGGCGGGATGCGGGTGCTGGGCGCCAACAGCGGCAATCGCCCGCACGGTGTCTTTACCGATCGTGTCGGCGCGCTCACCCCGGACTTCTTCCGCAACTTGCTTGATATGAACACCAAGTGGGCGCCGGTCGAAGGTTCGGGCGATGAGGAATATATCGGCACCTGTCGCAAGACGGGGGCAGAGAAATACCGCGCCACCCGCGCTGATCTGGTGTTCGGTTCGAACTCGATGCTGCGCGCTCAGGCCGAGGTCTATGCCGAAGCCGGGAACGAGGGCAAGTTCGTGTGCGACTTCATCTCGGCCTGGAACAAGGTGATGAACGCGGACCGCTTCGACATCACCCACGCCAAATATCACGCCTGAACAGGCGCGCATGACCTAACGAGGGCCCCCGGCAGCAATGCCGGGGGCTTTTTCATGCCCGCCGCTTCAGCACCAGATAAAGCGCGCCCTCGCCGCCGTGACTGCGGTGGGCGCGGCGCACCGCCGCGATGCTATCGGCATGGTGGCTGGCGGCAAGCCAATCGAGCAGCTTGGCACGGATCGCGCCGCGCTTGGTCTGGCGGTCAGCGGGGTCAACCGGACGCTCGCGCCCGGCAATCACCAGCACCACCCGCGCGCCCCTACTGCGCGCCTGATCGAGCCCGGCCATGATCCGCGCATAGGCGGCATCGAGCGAGTGATCGTGGAGATCAAGCGTCAGATCAGGATCGATCCGTCCGCTCTTGAAGCGGCGTTCCCAATGCGAATCGAGGCTGCCGCCGACCGGCGCGCGGTGGGGTGGGGGCATCGGCACCTTGTGCGCGCCCTTGGCCGGAAGACCGGGATGCGGCTGCGGCTTGGCCGGGTGGGGATGGTGGGCGGGATCGGCGGATTTGCCGGGCGGCGCGGGCTCGGTCTGCGCGGGCGGCAGCTTCTTCCCCGGCAGCGGCGTCACTGTCTCGGCCAGCCGCGCCCACAATGCCGCTTCAGCCTGCGATAGCCCGCGTGGGCCCGCCCGCTTCATCGCCGGAGGCGGTGGCGCGCCGCAGCCGCCTTGGGCAGCAGCACCAGCGCCCGTCCGCGCGCGCTCATGCCGCCTGCGATGCGGCGCGCTTCGTCGCCTGCGCCCCAGAAGGTATCAAAACGATTCGCGCCCTTGATCGCGCCGCCGGTGTCCTGTGCGACCCACAAGCCATTGGCCTCGCGCCGGTCCATGCCTGTCAGCACCACCGGGGCGCCCAGCGGCACAAAGGCCGGGTCGGCCGCCACCGAAGCATTGCTGCGCACCGGCACGCCCATGGCCCCCAGCGGTCCATCGCCCGTCAACTCGCGGAAAAACAACCAGCTTTTGTTAAGGTTCATCAATTCGCGCCCCTCGCGCGGATTGTCGCGGATATAGGCCATGATGCCCTGCATCGAGCCCGAATATTGCCCCGGACCACTGCCCAAGAGACCACGTTCGCGCATGACACTGCCAATGCCGACATATTCACGCCCGTTCTGCCCGGCATAGCCGATGCGGATGATTTCGCCTTCGGCCGTCCTCAAGCGGCCTGAGCCCTGAATTTGCAGAAAGAAGAGCTCCACCGGATCAGCCGCATAGGCGATCACCTTCGCCTTGCCATTGAGCGCCCCGCGTTCAATCTCGGCGCGTTCGTGATAGAGCACAAAGCGCCCGCGTTCATCATAGCGGCCGAGCCGACCCTGCCCTTGGCGCTGGCTGGCAGGCACATCATCCGGCCAGCCGCGCACCAGATCAGAAGGCACGGCGTAAACCGGGACTTCAAAGCCAGGCCTGCGCGTGCGGCTGCCTGCGATTTCGGGTTCGTAATAGCCTGTGGCAAAGGCCCGGCCATCGCCGACCTGCACGGCATCGAAATGGGCCGCAAAGAATTCGCGCGCCCGGCCCGGCGCCCAACCGCTTGCAGCGGCACAGGGTGCCTGCCAGTCGGCAGGTGTGGTGAGGCCGCTTGCATCGGTGCGACGCAGCACTTGCGGGCAGGATTCGGCGAAACTGGCCAACGCGCGGGCCGCAGCGCGATCATCAAGGCCCAGCGCGCCAATCGCCGGACCAAGCGCAAGCCCCGCCACCACCGCGCTCGCGGCGGCAGGAGGGATGCTGGCAGCGGGCACGATCCGGCCGCAAGCGCCCAACATCAGCAACAGGATCAGCGCAGCAAGCGCGCGCATGGTCATTCCCCTTGGCGCACCCGGGGCGCCCGCAATCCGCGAGCGCGCTTAGCCTTCGTCGGTTTCTTCCAGCATCCAGTTAGGATCGCGCGCGGAAACATTGCGCGAGAAAGTCCACACGTCGCGGCTTTCAATCGCATCATCCAGAGAACCTGCGATCACATTGCCTTCCGCATCGCGGGTAACAGCGGCGATATCAGCCACAAACAACACCGCAATCCGGGCCATCCGGCCATCGAGCGACGCGGAATGGATACGGGTTTCCTCAATCCGGATCAGGCTGTTTTCCAGCTTTTCGCCCGCTGCCTCGCGCGCGTCGATCGCAGCGACAAACCCGGCATAGACAGAATCATCACACAAGCTGCGCAGGGTTTCCTTGTCGCCTTCCCAAAAAGCTTCGAGCACCATGCGATAAGCCGCCCGCGCACCTTCCATGAAGGCGGGCAGATCAAACTTGCCATCAGCGGCTGCGATTTCGCGCACACCGCGCTCAACGGCGGGCATGACCCCTTCGAGTTGGGCAAGGCGCTGCGGGGCGGCGGCAACTGCCTGCGCCGGAGCCACATTGCCGGGCGCAAGGCCTGCGCCCTTATCGCCGCCCTCGAAACGCTGCGGCACGGATTCCTCTTCATGCTCAGCCCGGCGGCCAAGCACCGAGTAGAGGCGCAAGCCCAGAAAAGCAGCAACCATGGCGAGCAGGACGATTTCCAACACTATCACTATCCGATCCATCAAAGGGCGAGCCCGGCAGGCCTACCGGATGCGTCCTTAATTTCCTTCGTGCCTTAAATAGGCGTAAATTACAATTCACCAACGGCCAATCGGTTGCAGGCCTGCGATCACCTGCAAGCCATGCACACCGTTGCCTATGTGATATACGGCTGCTACGCGCCCGCGGCTGCATCAAAGGTGAACATTGTTCGCGCCGGTGCTAGGAAGTTTTGCGCGGGCCTGTCCGTCACACCACACACTTATCAAAGCTGGAAGAACATCATCATGGCCGAACAAGAAGGCATCATCACCAATCTCGATTCTGCTGCTCAGGGCAAGGCAAACGGCTATGACAACCAGCCGGCAGCCGGGATCATTACACAATATGTGAAAGATCTGTCGGTCGAAAATCCCAACGCACCCGAAGCCTATCAGTGGACCGAAGCGCCGCAGGTTGATGTCCAGTTCAACATTGCCGCCGATGCAGTGAATGCCGAAGTGCATGAAGTCACTTTGAAAATCACCATTTCGGCAAGCAATGAGCGCGGCCAGCTCTATATTGTCGATCTGGCCTATTGCGGCCTTGTCGGCATTCGCAATGTGCCCGAAGATCAGGCGCACGCCTTCCTGTTTGCCGGCGCGCCGGGCCTCCTGTTCCCATTTGCCCGCCGGGTGATCGCTGATGCGGTGCGCGATGCTGGTTATGCGCCCTTGATGATGGACCCGATCGATTTTGGCGGGCTCTACATGCAGCAATTGCAGGCGCGTCAGGCCGAAGCGGCTGCCGGTGGCGAACCGATCGCGCCGGTGACGGGCGGCGGCAACAACTGATCCGCGCGCCAACCGCAGCCCGCCCCGATCAGCGCCCACTATGAGCCTGCTGAAAAACGTCGGCACAATCGGCGGCCTGACGCTGGTGAGCCGCCTGTTCGGCTTTGCCCGCGATATCCTGCTCGCCCGTGTGCTCGGCGCGGGCGGGGTGGCGGATGCATGGCAGCTTGCATTTCAGCTGCCCAACCTGTTCCGCCGCCTGTTTGCAGAAGGCGCCTTTGCGAGCGCTTTTGTCCCGCTGTTCAACCGCCACATGGCCGAGGATGAACCGGCGGCCAAACGCTTTGCCGGGGAAATACTGGCTGTGCTCTTGCCGATTCTGGTGGTGTTCGGCGCGGTGATGATGGTGGCGATGCCATGGGTGCTCTACGCCTTTGCCAACGCCGATCTGCGCGGTGACGAACAGATGTTCGCGCTCGCAGTCACGATGGGCCGCATCGCTTTTCCCTATTTGATCTTCATGAGCCTTGCGACGCTGGTCGCAGCGATCCTCAATTCGCTGTCGCGCTTTGCGGCTGCTGCTGCCGCGCCCATCCTGCTCAATATGTGCCTGCTGGCCGCGCTGGTGTGGGGCGCATTGCAACCCGCCAGCGGCGCTGCCGGAGAAGCGGCGCGCGCGGAAACAGGCGTCGGCCTTGCGATTGCGGTGTCGGTGAGCGGGGTCTTGCAGCTTGGCTGGCTTTACTGGTTCATGCGGCGCGCAGGCTTTCGCATCCCGCGCGAGCGGCCGAGGATAACGCCGCGCGTCAAGGAAATGGGCGTGTTGATCGTGCCTGCGGTGTTCGGCGCAGGGGTCTATCAGATCGCGCGCTTTATCGATCTGGCGTTTATCCGCATCCTGCCCGACGGAAGCCTCACCTATATGGCGATGGCCGATCGCTGGAACCAGTTGCCGCTCGGCATCATCGGCATTGCGCTGGGAACGGCGATCCTGCCCGCCCTGTCGCGTTTCATCTCGCGCAAGGAAGATGACGAGGCGACCCGCCTACAGGCCAACGCCATCGAATTGTCGATGCTGCTCACCGTCCCTTGCGCGGTGGCGCTGTTCATTGCGGGCTTTGCCTTTGTCAAAGCCTTCATGGAAGGTCAGGCCTTCACGGCCGAGGATGCCCGCGTCACCGGCAATGTGCTGCAAGCCCTCGTCGTGGGCCTGCCTGCCTATGTGCTGGTGAAAGTGCTCACCCCCAATTTCTTCGCCCGCAAGGACACGCGCACGCCGGTTTACACCGCTGCCGCCTCGTTGGTGGTGACAGTGGGGCTGAACTTTGCTCTGGTGCCGGTGCTGGGTGTGGTTGGCCTTGCGCTGGCGGGTGCGGTGGGGGCCTGGGCCAATATCGTGATGCTGAGCGCGGTGCTGGCCCGGCGCGGGTTCTTCCGCCTGCCGCCGCGCGTGGTGGGAAGAATTGCCCGCATTGTGCTTGCAAGCGCGGTGATGGGCGCGTGCCTGTGGGCGCTGATGCAAGTGCTTGAACCATGGCTCAGCGGCGCAATGGTGATGCGCCTTGCTGCGATTGGCGCGATTATGGCGGTCAGCCTGGTCGCCTATGGCGCGAGCACAGTAGCGCTCGGCGTGCTCGACAAAGCCACCATCCAGCGCTTAATGCGCCGTCAGACTTGAACAGGACACAGCGCCCCATGCGTATCGTTTCGGGCATTCAGCCCACCGGCAATCTTCACCTTGGCAATTATCTCGGCGCCATCCGCAATTGGGTGGCGATGCAAGATGCTTTGGATGACGACTCCCGCGCTCAAGTAGCCGAAGGCGGTAGCGCAGAAAAAAACGAGGCGCTGTTTTTTCTGGCCGATCTCCATGCCATTTCGATGCCGCATGATCCCGCTACCCTTCGCGCTGGCACGCTCGAAATGGCCGCAGCGCTGGTGGCCTGCGGGATTGATCCGGATCGCTCGATCCTGTTCAATCAGGCACAAGTGCCCCAGCACGCCGAATTGCAATGGCTTTTGAACGGCACGGCGCGGATGGGCTGGCTCAACCGCATGACGCAGTGGAAAGACAAGGCCGGCAAGAACCGCGAGGGGCAATCGGTCGCGCTCTTCACCTATCCGGTGCTGCAGGCGGCTGATGTGCTTATTTATCAGGCAACCCATGTCCCGGTGGGCGAAGACCAGAAGCAGCACCTCGAACTTGCCCGCGACATTGCCCAAAAATTCAACAATGATTTCTGCGCCGAGGACGCGGCGGTTTTCACCCTGCCCGAACCGATCATCCCGGCAGAGGCCGCGCGCATCATGTCGCTGCGCGATGGCAGCGCCAAGATGAGCAAATCTGACCCTTCGGATATGAGCCGCATCAATCTGGTCGATGAGGATGATCTGATCGTCCAGAAGATCAAGAAGGCCAAGACCGATCCTGAACCCCTGCCCTATAATCCGGCAGAGTTGGAAACCCGCCCCGAAGCGCGCAATCTGGTGGGCATCTATGCGGCGCTATCGGGGCAATCGGCCGAGGCGGTTCTCAGCGATTTTGGCGGGCAGGGTTTCGGCGCCTTCAAGCCTGCGCTGGCCGATCTGCTGGTCGCGCACCTCGGCCCGATCCGCACCCGCTTTACCCAGCTGATGCAGGATCGCGAGGCTTTGGACGCGATCCTTGCGCGCGGGGCAGCCAAGGCGCGCGAGCGCGGCGGGCCGACGCTCGATGCCACGTACCGGGCGCTCGGATTGGTGCGTGGATAGGCCGGATTGCAAATCTCTGAATAGCCCCTTCCGCAGTGTTCAATTGCGGTTCAGACGCTGTATCTATAATCTGAGTGCAAACTTGGTTATGCCCGGTGGAGGTCACAGGCAGGTTCATCCGTTTCGGATCGGGCCACAGCCAGCGGATCGGGCTGTTGCAAGTTGAGTGGGCTCTGCCCTGTTGTGGGTGGTGATTGTTCGAAGGGTTGAAGATGACGCGTGCTAATGTGACCTCGAAGCGGCCATTCTTCCAAATGGTCATTCCTCTCTTATTCGCAGCCCTGCTGGCGGCTTGCTCGACCCCGTTCAAAGCGGACGTATCGCGTTTTGCCGTGCCGCTGCCTGCGCCCGAAGGCCAGACTTTTGCCGTGGTCGCGGAAAACCCTGCCAATGCCGGCGGTCTTGAGTTTGGTCTCTACGCCGATCAGGTTGCCCAGCGCATGGCAGAGCTTGGTTACACCCGCGTCGATGACCCGGCCAAGGCCACCATGCTGGTGCGCTTTGACTACGCCGTTGATGGCGGGCGCGAGCGCATCCGCACCGATTTCGTAGGCGGCGCTGGCTTTGCCAATCCGTGGTTTGGCCCTTGGGGCGGTTTTGGCCCTTGGGGGCCGTGGCGACCGGCTGGCTTTGGCGGCTGGGGCTGGGGCTTTGCTGATCCGTGGGCCTTCGGCGGCGGCGCAGATGTGCGCAGTTACACCATCTATTCGAGCGCAATCGCGATGAAGATCGACGACGTCGCCACCGGCAAGCGCCTGTTTGAAGGCAATGCGCAGGCAGTCTCGCGCACCAACCGTCTGCCTGAATTGGTGCCCAATCTGGTCGAAGCCCTGTTCACCGACTTTCCCGGCAACTCCGGGGAGGTGGTCCGGATTACTGTTCGCTAATCGGGCGACAACAGGCTACAAAGTTACCCTTGGACGGGAATGGGAAGGCGGCGCGGGGGATCGCGCCGCCTTTTTCCTTTTTTACAGCTCAAACCATCCGCTCCGCCGTCCAGAAGGCGGCGGCATGATAATGCCATTATGGGAAGGCGGGGTGGGAGGCATGAGTCGCGCTGGGCGAGCTTGGGCATTGGCGCGCTGGTGTTGAGCAATCCCCGCGTTCGGCAGGGCGCAGCCTGAAATGCGGCAAGCCCGCGCAGGCCCTGAGCGTGACTTAACCCTTGCCGGCCACTAATACCGCAAAAACGCGTTAAAGCCTGGCGTGGC
>MEDW01000122.1 GCA_001724215.1 Erythrobacter sp. SCN 62-14
GGGGCCTATGCGGTGCTGGCCTATATGGCGCAGGAAGCGGTGCAGGGGTTCGGCTGGCTCAGGCCCGGCGAGATGGCCGACGGGCTCGGCCTTGCTGAAAGCACGCCGGGGCCGCTTATTCTGGTGACGCAGTTCGTGGGCTACCTCGCCGCCTTCCGCACGCCCGAACCCTTTAGCCCGCTGATGGCAGGCGTGCTGGGCGCAATGCTCACCACATGGGTGTCCTTCGCGCCATGCTTCTTGTGGATCTTCGCGCTCGCACCGTGGATTGATCGGCTCGGTGGCAATCTGCGCCTCAAGGGCGGGCTGGCCGCGCTCACGGCTGCGGTGGTTGGCGTGATCGGCAATCTCACCGTGTGGTTTGCGCTCCATGTAATCTTCGAGGAAGTGAACACCCGCCAATTGGGGCCGCTCCGGCTGCTGATGCCCGATATCCAGACGCTGGATATGCGGGCGGTCGCACTGGTGTTGCTGGCGTGCCTGCTGGCGTCCAGCTTCAAGCTGCCGGTGATCCGGCTGCTTGCCGCCACGGCGGCCACAGGCTTCGCTTTCAGCCTGACAGTCTGAAACGGCTCACGAGCTTATCAGCTTCGCCCCGGCAATGACCAAAATGCTGGCGAGGATCATGCGCATCACTGTGGGTGGCAGGAACCGCGCGCCCAGGGTGCTGCCAATCACCGCGCCTGCCGCTGCTGCGATCGCCCAGACAGGCAGCGAGGGCGCGAACTGGCCTTGGGTGGATAGGCTCCCTGCCAACCCTGCCAGACTTCCGACGAGGTTATAGGTCGCAGTGATCCCCGCGGCGCGCCGCACCTCATACCAGCGCAGCCTCGCAAGGATCGGGGCGAGGAAGATGCCCCCGCCAGCCCCTGTCAAACCGGAGGCAAATCCCACCAACGCACCCGAAAGCACAGCAGGCGGCAAGCGCGGGGCGCGGTAAGGAAGCACCTCGCCGGCTTTGCGCAGCAATTGCCACACCATCTGCACCGCAGTCAGCAGCAGCAAAGCGCCAATGACCGGGCCATAGATGCTGCCGGGCAGGTAAAGCGCTCCGCCGAGGAAGGCACAGGGCACACCAGCCACGCAGAATGGCGCAGCGCTGCGCCAATCAACCATGCCTGCGCGTGCGAACTGCATCGTCCCGATCGCTGCAACCACCACATTAAGCGCGAGCGCTGAGACTTTCATCATGGGCGCGTCCATACCGAACAACGCAAACCAAGCGAGATAACCCGTCGCGCCCGCCTGTCCGACCGCCGCATAAAGCAGCGCGGTCGCCCCAATCGCGGCGGTCAGCAAGCTGTCATCGGCAGTCATCGAATATCTGATGTTGCTCGCGGACTTATGACAATCGGCCGATCAAAGCCATGAACAGCAATTGAGACCGCCAAACGCAGTTCGCTGTTCACAATACCGCCCTTGTCGCGCAATATTTTGCTATTTTGAAAGTCGCGTTTTCCGAGTAATATCAATCTGCACCACCTTACCATCGTGGACAGTGAGCTCGACCGCCCCATATTTGAGGTCCTGCAACTCCTCTTTCAGAGCTTCAATCACAATCTGGATCGCGTTGCCTCGTGTTGCCATATCCGCCTCTCTCGCGCACGGTCTGATGTCGCGGTCTAACCTTGCCGCAGCAGCAGAATAAACTCAACAGAAAATGTTGACAATAATTGATTGCCGCCCAATCCTTTGCGCACAATCCGCAACTAGGAACGCTGGCGTATGCTATCAACTATCAGCAAAATCCCCGGCACGCCCGATCATATGGTGGCCAAAAAAATTGCAATTATCGGCGGCGGTTTTTCGGGAGCCTTGATGGCAATCAATCTGGTTCGCAACGGTGGGCCAAAGGCGATCCTGATCGAACGCAAGCCCGTCGCTGGCAGGGGACTTGCCTACTCGACTTCGCATGAAGCCCATCTTCTGAACGTGCGCGCGAGCAATATGAGCGCGTTTCCCGACCAGCCTGACCATTTCGTCGCTTGGCTATCATCTCAGGGGACACCTGCTTCGGACGCATTTGTCCCGCGCGCTCTCTACGGACAGTATCTGAGCGATCTGCTGGCGGAGGCGAAACAGGCTGCTCCAGAACGACTTGAAATTTGTCACGATGAAGCGATCGACATCGCATTGGCCTCGAACAAAGATCCGCACGAAGTCACAATTCAACTCAAAAGCGGAACTAGGGTTAATGCGAATACAGCCATACTCGCCCTCGGAAATCTTCCACCGCTGACACCTGAGGGTTTGGATCCAGCAGAACTTGGTCACCATTATATAGCAGACCCATGGTCGGCTGATCTCACCCAACGTCTTGGCGATGATGATGATTTATTGGTCATAGGCACAGGCTTGACGATGGTCGATGTCGTATTGCTGCTCGACGAGTACGGCTTCAAGGGCAGAATAACCGCCATATCTCGTCGTGGTCTCGTACCAAGAGTTCATGGGGCCTCCACTACTGACCTTCCTCCGTTGGCTGAACGACCAAAAGGCGAAATAACCGCGATGCTTCGAATGGTTCGAGCGCGCTCCGACCTGATCGGTTGGCGTGCCGCGATTGATGAACTGCGACCATTCACGCAAGCCATCTGGCAAGCAGCAAGCGAGACACAAAAACTACGGTTCCTGCGCCACCTGCGGCCGTGGTGGGATGTGCATCGCCATCGTCTCGCCCCGGTTGTAGCTGAGCGCATTGAAGCATTGCGTGGGGCCGGACGCCTGCGCGTGATTGCAGGACGAACACAATCTTTTCGCCTCCAACAAGACCATGTGGAGGTCAGTTGGTTGCCACGCGGATCCGGCGAGACGAAGCATGGAACTTTTGCACGTGTGATCAATTGCACCGGGCCGCAAAGTGATCCGACGCGCACTCATGACCAGCTTGTTTTGAGCCTTGTCGCCAACGGTCTGGCGCAAGCGGACGCTTTGGGGCTTGGCCTAGCGGTCGATAGTCAGGGACATCTTCTCAGTAAGGGCGACAAGAAGAATACCGCTCTGCTTTCGCTCGGTCCGATGACGCGCGGGACGTTCTGGGAAATCACCGCCGTGCCGGACATCCGAAAGCAGGTGTGGGATATCGCACGGAGACTTTCAAATGCTCATTGGGTCGGGGGCGAAGGCCTGTGATTTCGTAAGAGGGCATGCCTTAGGTTTGCCGGTCCGTGAGCGGATAAGCCCCTGCGCTTCCAAGCTAAAAGTGTGCCAGCTCGATAACGAAGACAAACTTTAGGCACGCCCAAGGAATTCTTCTGTTGACCCAACGATAGTCAATCGATTAACTTGAGAATCGTTGATGGGAAGTGGTCGTCCCATCGAACTACATTTGACCCGCGGCTTTTGATCAGGAAGCAGCTTGCTCCGCGTTACCAAAGGCTAAAGCGCGCGATGCCGGGGCGACACCGTCAGGCATCGTGTTCCTCCATCTTTGTGAAGAGGTACCACGATGCGCATTAACTCTCTCTGTAGCTGACATCTCAACTGATTGAGCCAGGCCGCCGGCCGTGGCTCGCATCTTGTGCCCCATCCGTCGGCGCGCTGCTGTTCTGCGCGATGATGATTGGGACTGATGTCATTATCCCAATTCATCTTGCAGGCTCGGACCGGCCTTCTCGCGGCATTTATGTCGGCGAATGCTGTCGCTCGTCGCCTCATCGTGATTGCCTAAGGCTTTGAGCCCCCATGAAACCCAATGAAATGAGAAAGTTCCGGATCGCGCTCCTCTCCACGGGAGCAGCCCTTGCAGTTGCATCGCCACATCTTGTCTATGCCGCAACCGATGAAGCCCCGCTTGATGCCGCTGTCGCCGAGGTAAATGAAACTCAGCCAGGCAACGCGATCGTCGTTACCGGCGTTCGCCGCCGCGATGAAGATGTCCAGAAAATCCCGCTGGCCATCTCCAGCATCGATAGCAAAACCTTTGAAGACGCCAATCTGGTTCTGCTGGGCGATCTCCAGCAGCTCGTTCCCAGTATGCAGGTAGTCAGCTTCAATCCGCGCAACACCAATATCAACATTCGCGGCCTGGGTGCCAACATCGCGCTCACCAATGATGGGCTTGATAGCGGGGTCGGCTTCTACATTGATGATGTGTTCTATGCTCGGCCAGGGCAAGCGCAGTTCGACCTCATCGACATTGAACAGATTGAGGTTCTTAGAGGGCCGCAAGGCACGCTGTTCGGGCGCAACACCACCGCAGGCGCAATCAATATCCGCACCCGCCGTCCGACCTACGACGCCCGGTTCACGGGTGAAGCGAGTGTGGGCGACGTCGGCTTTTATCAATTGCGCGCCTCGCTAAGCGGTGCGTTGATCGAAGACAGTGTGGCTGCACGCCTCAGTCTTTCGCGCAGCGGACGCGACGGCTTTCTGGTCAACCGGTTTGACGGAAGCAAGGCGCAGGATTCTGACAGTTTTTCAATTCGCGGCCAATTGCTCATTGAGCCCGTCAACGACCTGTCCTTGCTGCTCATTGGTGACTATGCTCGTCAGGACCAGAACTTTGTTCTCAATGTGGTGGCCAATGTGTTCACCTCATTCGACAACGGCGCGCCCATCCCGAACAACATCATTGATCGCACCAATCGTGCCGGGCGGCCCCTGCCACCCGTGGACCCGTTCGCCCGCATCGGGGATTCTGATTCCCCGTTCCAGTCCAACATGGAAAGTTATGGTCTGTCTGGAACGGTAAAATGGGATTTGGGCAGTGCCACGCTCACTTCCATTACGGCCTATCGCTGGTGGGACTGGGATCCGGCCAATGATGGAGACAGCACAAGCCTGCCTGTGATTACGCGCGCACAGGTGGTGAACCGGCTGCGTCAATTCAGTCAGGAACTGCGTCTCGCCTCGGATGGCGACAGGCGGCTGAGCTATTCGATTGGCGCCTTTTACTATTTCCAGACAAATCGAGGGACTACCAACTTCGATTTCGGTTCAGCCGCTCCCAACTGGTTTTTCCCTGCCCTCGCTCCCGCGGTCGCCGATGCGGCGCTCAATGGGTTCGGATATGAAGGTATTTCGACGCCAACGACGCGCAGTTACGCCCTGTTCGGGCAGACGGTATGGAAAGCAACTGATGCGCTGCAATTCACTCTCGGCCTGCGCTACACTCATGAGCGCAAGAACGGCACCTACGATCAGCGACAGATCAGCGGTGTCCCAGTGGACACTCTGCCCGCTGCGCTTCAAGGTCCCGTCACCGCCATCCGCAACAATTTTGGTCCGGTCCTGAATTTTGGAACCAGTTTTACCGACGATAACCTATCGGCATTGCTGGCTGCCTCATACGCCTTTACCGATGATGTGCTGGGCTATGCATCCTTTTCGTTCGGCCGAAAATCGCCTGGCCTTAACCTGACAGCGTTACCCGTAGGTGTGGACCCCGAGGTTCTGCCCGAAGACGTGCGCGCCTATGAAATTGGCATCAAGACCAGTCTGATCGACCGTCGTCTGACAGCGAACCTCGCAGCATTCTGGATCGATACAGATAATTATCAGACTGCTATTATCGATCAGGACCCGTTCAATCCCAATGTTTTCAGGCAATACATTGCAAATGCCCAAAAGGTAACATCGCGCGGGATTGAAGCCGACGTTATCGCTGCGCCAACCGATCGGATCCGGTTTACTGCGTCTGCCGCCTATACCGACGCCTTTTACGCCAGCTTTGCAAACGCTCCGCAAGCACCGGAACGCGCTAACCTTGGCCAGATCCAGGATCTTACGGGCGAAGTTCTCTCCGGCGTACCGCGCTTCACATATTCGCTGGCAGCCGATCTTACGCAGCCCATCGGAGATTGGGGCGGTGGATCTGTCGAACTTTATAGCCGGACTGATTTTTCGCACCGTTCCTCATTCTTCACGGCGGTTACCAATTCGCGCTTTTCAAAAGTGCCGGGATACGGGCTCCTTAATGCGCGGGTCGGTATCCGGCGAGAGGACGGTCGCTGGGACCTTTCAGTCTGGGCGCGAAACCTGACCGATCAGGACTTCTTCGAAACGCTTGGCGTCGGCAATTTTGGCCTCGTCACGGCAATCCTTGGGCCGCCGCGCACTGTCGGCGCGACCTTGCGAACCAATTTCTGATCGAACGGCGAGCGAGATCATGACCCAGTCTGCCTTTCTTCAAGATCATCACCTGACCGGAGGGGTGCCATCCAGTTCGATCACGCCGCAGCGGTTGGCCAGATTCTCTGCTGTCGCCCTGCCGCTTGCAGGCGCAGGGCTTCCCATTGCGGTGTATCTTCCCCCGATATTTGCTCGGGATTTCGGCCTTTCTCTGACAACAATTGGCCTGATCTTCCTGATTGGGCGATTATGGGATGCGATAACAGATCCGCTTGTTGGGGCATTGAGCGACCGGACCCGCTCGCGTTTCGGCCGCAGGCGGCCATGGATTGCGATCAGCGGTTTAATCTTCGGCGTTTCATCGATTTTCCTTTTCTTTCCGCCTGATGCAGTCAGCCCAACCTATCTCGCAGTCACTCTGTTCTTCTTTTATATCGGGTGGACCGGGGTCCAAATTCCCTTCCTGGCTTGGTCGGGAGAAGTATCGGGTCAGTATCACCAACGCACCCGCATCGCGACCTACCAGACTGTCATCACAGCAATTGCGCTTCTTGCAGCGTTGATCCTTCCGGCAGTTGCCGACCAGATACGTCCTGGCGATGGGAGGCTGCAACTTACCCTGATGGGCGGCCTGATCCTTGTGACGGTTGTGCCGAGTGTGTTTCTCACTCTGACGGCTTTTCCCGAGCAACCACCCGTCGAAAGGCCGGAGCCTTTCCGGCTTCGTGAAACGCTCAGCGCCGTCTTCAGCAACATGTTGCTGCTCCGGGTGCTCGCGTCAGACTTCGCTGTTAGTCTTGCTCAGGCGATCCGCAGTTCGCTGATCGTGTTCTTCGTCACCTTCTACATGGGCCGGCCCGACTGGGCTGCAGGTCTGTTCCTGTTTCAATTCGTGTTCGGCATCCTCGCAGGACCGATTTGGCTACGGATTGGCTTGAAGCTCGGCAAGCACCGCACTGCTGTGGCGGGCGAACTGGTGCAGGTGGCAGTCAATCTCGGTCTGTTGCTGGTAACTCCCGACAGCTTCAGTTTGTTGCTGGCGCTCACTTTGCTGCAAGGCCTCGCGCAAGGATCGGGCAACCTGATGTTGCGTGCGATCGTTGCCGATGTCGCCGATAAGCAGAAGCTGGAAACCGGCGAGGAGCGGACCGGGCTCTATTACTCGGTTTTCAGCCTTTCGGGTAAAGCCGCTGGCGCCTTCGCAGTCGGGATCGCCCTTCCACTGCTCGCCTGGTTGGGGTTCGACCCCAAGGTGGCGAACAGCCCTACAGCGCTCGGCTACCTCCATATTATCTTCGCCCTCGGCCCTGCCGTCGCGCACGCCTTCTCGGCCGCGCTCATCCACGGATTTCCGCTTGATGAGCGCGCCCACACCGAAATTCGCAGCCGACTCAACGAGCGGTTCACCGCAGCTGCGCCTGCCGAATAACCCTGCCTGCCAAACACTGCTCTGAAGGAGAAAAATTATGGCTACTCTTGTTCCCAGTTATCCGAATGCCAAGGATCCAACCTCACCGCTCAAAATCACACCGCTTACTGGACGCATTGGCGCCATCATCGACAACGTCCTGCTGTCCGGCGATCTTGATCCGGAGACTGTTCAGGCGATCGACGCTGCTGTCGTGAAGCACAAGGTCGTCTTCTTCCGCGGCCAGAATCACCTGACCAATGAAGATCAAGAAGAATTCGGGGCGTTGTTTGGCGATCCCGTCGCTCACCCGACGGTGCCGGTTGCACAGGATTCGCGCTATCTGCTCGAGCTTGACAGCAAAGAGGGCTATGCGGCGTCCAGTTGGCACACTGACGTGACGTTCGTAGATGCCTATCCCAAGGGATCAATCCTTCGGGCCATCACGATTCCCGAAGCGGGTGGCGACACTTTGTGGGCGAACACCGAGACAGCCTATGAAACTCTGCCGGAACCCCTGCGTCAGCTGGCCAACACCCTAAGGGCAGTCCATTCTAACGATTACGATTACGCTGCGGTGTTCAGCGCTTCACAGGAAAGCGAGAAGCAGAGGATCGAAAAACACCGCAATGTTTTTGTTTCCACGCTTTACGAAACCGAGCACCCTCTGGTGCGGGTGCACCCGGTCTCGGGCCAGCGCAGCCTTGTTCTTGGTCATTTCTTCAAGCGCTTTGTTGGCCTGACCCAGACCGAATCCCAGCGACTTTTCCAAATCTTTCAGGATCACATCACTCGCCCTGAAAACGTTGTGCGCTGGCGCTGGCAACCAGGAGACGTCGCTTTCTGGGACAATCGTTCAACCCAACACCGCGCGGTAGCCGATTTTGGTTTGCAACGCCGCACATTGCGCCGGGTGACGATCCAAGGCGATGTTCCGACAGGAATTGACGGCAAGGCAAGCAAGACTTTCAGGAAGGAAAAGTTGCCGTCCCCCCAGAACGCGTAATCGCATTTGTCGAGAGCTTCCCAGCGCCGGTCTGTCTCGTCGCCTTGAGCAGACCGGTGTTGGGAGTGGCCGCGCCGGTCTCCTCTCTCTCCTGAACGGCGCGGCCAATTTTTCAAGAGGTGTGTCATGCGCAAGCTCATCTTTCTCGTAATCGCGGCAGCGCTTGGCAATTTGCCTGCGTTGGCTGCCCATGAATCGGCCGCCGAAAAGCGACCCAACTTCCTGATTATTGTTGCCGATGATCTTGGGTTCTCGGATATCGGGGCTTTTGGGGGTGAGATCGCCACCCCCAATCTGGACCGGCTGGCGCTGCAAGGAGTTCGACTGACGGATTTTCACACGGCTCCGACATGTTCGCCGACCAGAGCGATGTTGCTTACAGGAGCCGATCACCATGTGGCCGGACTCGGCACCATGGCAGAGCTGCAGGCTCCCAATCAGCGCGGGTTGCCCGGCTATGAAGGCTACCTACGCCGTGATGTCGCGACCATAGCCGAACGTCTTGCTCCGCAAGGTTATCGGACGCTCTTTTCCGGCAAATGGCATCTTGGCCTGACCGACGATCAGGATCCTTTTGCGCGCGGCTTTCAATATTCCTTTGCGCTGCGCCCGGGTGCCCACAACCACTTTGGGGTCGATCTGACCAACCCCCTCACTGGCGCGCCCAATTACAGTGAGAACGGCAAAGCGCTAAGCAGCCTCCCGCAAGATTTCTATTCTTCAGACGCCTTTGCCGAACGACTGATCGGGCAATTGCGAAACTCGACCTCTACTGACCAAGAAAAGAAACCATTTTTTGGCATTCTTGCCTTCACCGCTCCGCATTGGCCCTTGCAAGCTCCGCCAGAGGATATCGCGAGATATCGGGGTGAATATGATGCAGGCTTTGAAGCTTTGCGCCAGCGCCGCATTGCCCGCCAGGAAGAACTTGGTCTGATTGGCAAAGGCATCAACGCCAATCCTCCTAAGCTGCCCGGCGGCTCCTGGGATGAACTTTCGGCCGATCAGCAGGCCGTCGCGATCCGCGACATGGAAATTTATGCTGCCATGGTTCACCGGCTGGACCAGGCGATTGGCAAGGTTCTGGACGAATTGGAGCGCACAGGAGAGTTCGACAACACCGTCATCATCTTTATGTCCGATAACGGAGCCGAGGGGCTTGATCCTGAAGGCAGCGCCAAGGCCTTGCTTGCGCCCATACTCGCACTCGCTGATAACCGCCTGGACAATCGCGGAGCTGCCAGTTCCTACGTGCTCTATGGCCCGGGCTGGGCACAGGCAGCCACAGCGCCGCGCTGGCTGATTAAAGGCTATGCCACAGATGGCGGCACGCGCGTCCCGGCCTTTGTGCACTGGCCCGCTTCCGCTCGTCGGGGGGAGGTGGCGGCGACCTTGCTCCATGTCAGCGACATCGTGCCTACGGTGCTTGATCTGGCTGGCGTCTCGCATGAAGCGCTGGCTCCCTCCGCCGAGCTTGCCTGGCAGCCAATCACAGGGCGCAGCTGGGCTGAATGGTTGCAAGGGCTGACACCAAGCGTGCGAAGCAACGGCGATGCTCTTGGCGTTGAGCTCTTTGGTTCGCGCGCACTGCGGCAAGGCGAATGGAAAATTACTGATATTGGTGATGGCCAATGGCGGTTGTTCCATCTCGCCGGCGACCCGGGCGAAACGCGCGACCTTGCTGCTACCAATCCGGCCAAGCTTGCCGAGTTGGCGCAGCTGTGGGACGAGTACGCCAAGACCAACAACGTCGTAATCCCGACCGAGGCGCGGTACCGGCCATGAAAACTATCTGGCTGGGAGGCATCGTTGCGTGCGCTTGCGTGTCATTGACGGCGTGGACCATGTCTGGAGTGGCGGGGGCGAGCGTCGGGGAGGAGCCACCGCCGCGACCGGCGCAAAGATGTAACACAAGTGCCAAAGGCTTCGTCGCCGTGCCAGCGGGAACGGCGACGATCGGCGATGATCGCGGATATCCGGACGAACGCCCGGCGATTGCTGTATCGCTCCCCGGCTTCCGCATCGCCCGTTACGAGGTTACCAACCGCGAGTTCGCTGCCTTTGTAAAAGCTACCGGCCATGTCACCACCGCCGAACGACGTGGGGACTCGATCGTCTTTGCGCCGCCCCGGGCTGGTGCGACGCCAGTCTCCCCCGCGCAGTGGTGGCGGATCGTGGATGGCGCGGATTGGCGCCATCCAAGCGGACCTGAAAGCACGATCGCAGGGCGCGAACATTACCCTGTGGTGCACGTCTCGCTCGACGATGCCGAGGCCTACGCCAAATGGAAAGGCGCGCGCCTGCCGACCGAGGAGGAATTCGAATACGCAGCGCAGGGCGGCAAAGGCGGCCGCCCCAGCGACGGCGAGCAGCCTGCACCTGATTCCGCCAACACCTGGCAAGGACCGTTCCCGATCAGCGATCTGGCGCGCGATGGCTATGCAGGCGCAGCGCCAGTTGGTTGCTACCGCGCCAATGAACTGGGCGCCCATGACCTCATTGGCAATGTCTGGGAATGGACGGTAACTCCCTATCGCCCGGGCCACACAAGGGGGCCTCAACCCAGCCCATTGATTGCTGCCTCCGCCAGTGCACCTGGCGAACAACTGCACGTTATCAAGGGTGGATCCTTCTTGTGCGCCCCCAATTACTGCGCCCGCTACCGCCCAGCAGCGCGTCATGCACAGCCGCGGCAGGAGACAGCCTCGCACCTGGGCTTCCGACTTGCCGCAAATCCCTGAAGCGATCGCGGCTCGACATCATCTTGCGGTACGCTATTATAGCTCAACGAGTTCAAGCAGCCTCCCTTCCAAGCGCGCAAGTGCGCCCAAGAGTTGCCTCGTCAGGCCGTTTCCTGTTGGCGCTCGGCTCACGGCGCTTGGTGGCAGCGGATGACTACCGCAAAACTACCAACAGCTCTACAGGGCTGCGTGCCGATGTCGCAGTTGGGGGCGGATGGAAGGCCACGCTGGTCTATGTCCTCCCCCAGCAACGCTTTCCCAACGATCTCGACAGCCTGCTCAACAACAAAGTTGCGCTCGACCGTGAGAGTTTCGACACGGTATTGTGGGGTGGCCTCGCCACACGCAGCAACGCAATCGCGGGCGCGATGGCCGAAGTCGGCTTTTTTCATTTCGGCGAGCGCGATGCACCGGGCCGCGCAACCCGCGACCGGTCACTCGACACGGTCTCGGCGCGGCTTATCCGCGACCCCAACCATGCCACTTGGGACTTCGAGGTAGAAGGCATCTTGCAGCGCGGCACCACCTCTACGGACCTTTCCGTCAATGCGCCAAGGCAGGATGTCAGCGCTTGGTTCGTCCACGCCGACGTTGGCTATACCTTTGCTGGCGGCTGGGAACCTCGGATCGCCGTGGAATATGACCATGCGAGCGGCGATCGGCCCGGCGGGCGCTTTGGCCGCTTCGACCCAATTCTCGGGATGCGCCGCGCCGATCTTGCCCCGGGCGCGCTCTACAACCTCATTTTGCGTTCCAACCTCATCAGCCCGGGCGTGCGTCTTGAGGCAGCGCCAAACAAGAAAAGCGATCTCATGGTTAGCTACCGCCCCTTCTGGTTGGCCGCACGCGAGGACGCCTTCTCGTCAAGCGGGGTGCGTGATCTGAGCGGGCGCTCGGGCAGCTTTGCCGGACACCAGCTTGATGCAAGGCTGCGTTACAGGCTTACCCCGAGAATCATGATTGAAGGGGATATTGCTCTCTTCGCCAAGAGCCAATTCCTGCGCGAAGCACCCAATGCCACTGCCGAGAGCTGGACCCGCTACGGTTCACTCAGCCTCCTCATCAATTTTCAACTATCATGTCGCGGCAATTTTCCGCGCCGCCTTCGTCTGACCGAATTCGCTCAGAAAACAGAGAATGGACAATGCCTGAAACAAAGAATGCTTCATTGAACCCGACATCCACCGATCTGATTGACGGGGTCACTGCCATCGCTGAGGAGCTTAGGCAAATCCGTGATGAATGGCGAAAGCGGCATGGCTGGGCCAAGGAATATGGGAGCGAAGGGTTCCCGTCACGCGGCGATCTGAGCAAGATCATGATGGCATTGAGCGGCGCGTTCTATCCGCTGCGCCTCGGCCCTGATTTTGTACGACCGCATAACGAGCACCTGTTCGTTGAGCAAACGCTGCAAACCACATTGGCGCGGCTTTACGGGCAGATCAGGATCGAGCTGTTTTATGCGATGGTTGATCAACCAATCGAGGCGATTGACGCGCGCGCCGACGAAATCATCCGCCGCTTTACGCGCCGCCTGCCTGATCTCAGGCGCATTCTCGATCTCGATGTTGAAGCAGCCTGGCGCGGCGATCCGGCGGCACGCAGCGTCGATGAAGTGCTGATCTGCTACCCTTCGATGCTGGCGATCATTCACCACCGGGTGGCGCACCAGCTTTATCTGGAAGGTGCAACGCTCATTGCGAGGATCATCGCCGAGATTGCGCATGACAAAACCGGGATCGACATCCACCCCGGCGCGACCATTGGCGATAGCTTCTTCATCGATCACGGCACCGGCGTTGTGATCGGCGAAACCGCCATTCTGGGTCGCAATGTGAGGCTCTATCAGGGCGTCACATTGGGTGCGCGCAGTTTTGCCTCCGATCAGGACGGCATATTGATCCGCGATGTTGTGCGCCACCCTATCGTCGAGGATGACGTGGTGATTTATGCTGGCGCAACCATTCTGGGCAGAGTGACGATCGGCGCAGGGTCAGAAATCGGCGGCAATGTCTGGCTGACCCATGACGTGCCGCCCGGCAGCCGGGTCATTCAGGCCCGCGAGCAGAACGCCATATCCCAGTAGGTGACAAGCACGATGACCACGGCTGCCCAGCTGTCAGACGTGGGGCGAGGCCGTAAACTTGGTTCCGCTTTCGCGATACTGCCCTGCGAATTGCGGGACTGACTGGTCCGGCCGAGCCGGAAGTGTCAGACCGGCGAGCCACTCGCGGATCACTGCCTGGCCTGCGGCAGCTGCGACGGGCCCAAGCTGGCGGTACTGCTGCAGCAGCTCCTGCGCGTCCTGACCTGCTTCTAGGATATCTTCGTGCATCTCGCCGACCCAGTCGTGGATCCGTTTATCCTCGCCCATTTCGGGATGGAATTGCAGAGCCAGAAGGTTGGCCCCCCGCCGGAAGGCTTGATGCGGGTAGAGGTTGCTGGAGGCGAGCAGATCGACGTCATCAGGCAATGTGAACGTATCACCGTGCCAATGCAGCAACGGCACATCCGCGAAGTGACGCAAGGGGCTCGCAAGGGCCGGTTCGTGAAGAGAAATCGGCGCGAAGCCGACTTCCTTGCGGTGGCCCTTGTAAACCCTCGCGCCAAGTGCAGCGGCGATCATCTGCGCACCAAAGCACACGCCCAGTGTTGGCAGATCTGCATCGAGACGAAGCTTCAGACGGCGCCGCTGACACGCGATCCACGGACGGTGGGTCTGCTCATAAACCCCGAAAGGTGCACCGAGCATAACCAACAGATCCGGCTCGCGCAGATCGATTGCGCTGAAATTCGCGTCGGTCACATCGATCTGGTCGATGATGTAGCCCGCCCGCTCGATAGGCTCCCGAAAACCGGCAAGCCCCTCGCGCGGGACGTGGCGGATGACCAGGGCGCGCTTCATGCCTTGGCCTCAATTTGCGCAATCAGGCCGCTCGAAGAAGCAGCGCCGCTTTGTGCAGCGATTGGCGAGACTGCCACGCCATCATCAGCCTGTGCAAAACGCACCTCATCCAGAATACCCTCTCGTTTGGCGACGATTGTCGGCACCAGTACCTGCCCCGCCACGTTGACCGCCGTGCGTCCCATGTCGAGGATCGGATCGATGGCGAGCAGCAGGCCAACCCCTTCCAGCGGCAGGCCGAGGGTGGAGAGCGTCAGGGTCAGCATCACGATTGCACCGGTCAGCCCGGCGGTCGCTGCCGATCCCACCACCGACACGGCGATGATCAGCGCGAAATCCATCGGCCCCAAGGCAATGCCATAGAACTGGGCGATGAACAGTGCGGCAATCGCCGGGTAGATCGCGGCGCACCCGTCCATCTTGGTGGTGGCACCGATCGGCACGATGAAGGCCGCATATTCGCGAGGCACGCCCGCCCGCTCGGTCACCGCTTCAGTCACTGGCAAGGTGCCAATCGATGTGCGCGTGACGAAGGCCAGCTGAATCGCTGGCCAAGAATGGAGAAAGAATTGCAGCGGCGATAGGCGATGGGCCAGCAGCAGCGCGGGGTACACTCCGAACAGCACCACTGCGAGGCCCAGATAAACAGCTCCCGCAAAGGTGCCAAGCTGCGCCAGCGTATCCCACCCATACTGGACTACCGCGTTGCCCAGCAGGCCCGCCGTGCCGATCGGGGTCAACCGGATCACCCAGCGCAGGATCACCTGCACGATTGCCAGCAGCGATTTCGTGGCGGCGACGAAAGGCTGTGCGGAAGGGCCAGCCTTTACCGCAGCGATCCCGACCACCAGGGCAATAACCACGATCTGCAGCGTATTGAAGCCGAGCGCAGTGGAAGCGGTTTCGCCATCCAGCTTGGTCGAAGCCGTCAGGCCAAGGAAGTTGCCCGGCACCAGACCTTTCAGGAAATCAAGCCATCCGCCCGTGGCAGCTGGGCGCGTGGCAGCCAAGGCGTCAACCCCGGACGTGCCACCCGGATGCAGGACAAGCCCGATCGCGATCCCGAGCGTCACTGCGATGAGAGCCGTGATCGCAAACCACAGCAGGCTCTGTCCAATCAACCGCGCGGCGTTACGCAGCTCGCTGAGGTTCGCGATGCTGGCGACGATCGCGGCGAACACCAGCGGCGGCACCAGACCTTTCAGCAATTGCACGAAGACCGTGCCGATCATCTGCAAGGCTATGGTCAGGCCGTTCGGTGACCCGTCTGCAAGCGGGCCAATCCAGCGGGCGGCCAGCCCTGCCCCGACACCCAGAGCAATCGCTGCCAGCACCTGCCACCCGAAGGATCTTGCCACAAGAGAGCGCGAAGTTTCGCTATGCGCTGTCAATTCTGAAGCCATCGGAGGATCAGCCTTTCGCGTCCGAACAAGAACAGCTCGCCGCCGTTCAGCGGGCGACGACATCCCCCGTCACTGTAACCCGCTCCATCGTGCGCGGGTTCGGCCAGTAATCGGCGACCGCATAGTGCTGCGTGACCCGGTTATCCCAGATTGCGATGGCATTGGGCGTCCAGCGCCAGCGCACATGATATTCGGGGACCTTGATCCGATCGAACAGCAGCGTCAGCAATTCGCGGCTTTCAGCCTCGCTCACGCCGAGGATGCGGGTTGTGAAGGTGAAGTTGACATAAATAGCCCGCTCGCCGGTTTCGGGATGGGTGCGGACGACTGGATGGACGACCGGCGGGAAGTCCCGCGCAATCTCGGCGCGCTTCTCGTCGCTCACCCGGTGGCCGAAGCTGCGCACTATATCGTGCTCTGCCTCGAGATGCTCGATCCGCTCCTTAACCGCATCAGGCAGCCCGCGGTAGGCCGCCGCTGCATCTGCCCAGATGGTATCGCCGCCGACCGCAGGGATGTGCCGCGCGCGTAGCACCGATCCGATCGAAGGCCGTTCACGGAAGGTCACATCGGTGTGCCACTTGTTGTAGGCCTGCGCCTTATCGAAGGTCTGCGCAGTGATCTCGAACCCCTCGCCCTTGATGATCAGTAGTTCGGGATAGCCTGGGGCGCTGGGGATGACGGGATGGGTTTCAAGTTCGCCGAACAACCGGGCGAGCCGCACGTGGCTCTCGGCGGAGAGGTCCTGATCACGGAAGAAGATCACCTTGTGGCGCAGCCAGGCGGCACGGATCACTTCGGCGGCGGCGTCGGTCAATGGCTGATCAAGGTCGATCCCGGAGAGCTCTGCCCCGATGTTGGATGTAAGCGGCGTGATTGCTATGCCGAGGGTGGCTGCGACTTCATCGAGCTGTGTGTGATCTTTTGCAAGGGTTGCCAATTGAACTCTCCTCGAATCTCAATTAATATGATTGAGTTTATGCCTCCAGCACAAACTCGTCCAGATAGATTTTCTACAGGGCCGCGATATCTCGCGGGTATCGACGTGGCATGAACCCAATTTATCGCGACCTTCCCACCACCATCTTCGAGACGATCTCCTTGCGCGCCAGCGCGTGCGGCGCGATCAATCTGGGCCAGGGGTTTCCGGACGGCCCGCGCAATGACACCGTGATTTCAGCCGCCTGCGAGGCTCTGAGGACCCGTTCCAACCAGTATCCCCCGATGCGCGGCCTTCCCGAACTGCGCCAAGCCGTGGCGGACTGGTACGGGCGGCATCAGGCGCTCAGCCTTGATCCAGAAGAAATCATTGTCACCTCAGGCGCCACTGAAGCGCTTGCCGCGGCGCTGCTGGCGCTGATCACGCCGGGTGACGAGGTGATCTTGTTCGAGCCTCTCTACGACGCCTATCTGCCGTTGGTGCGGCGGGCAGGCGGTATTCCTCGCATTGTCAGGTTGTCCCTGCCCGCTGGCCGGATCGATGCTGAGGCCCTTGCAGCCAACATCACGGACAAGACCCGACTGATCCTGATCAACGATCCGCTCAATCCCCTCGGCACACGGCTGCACAGTGATGATCTCTCGATCCTTGCCAGCATCTGCGTCGGGCACGATCTGATCGCGATATGCGACGAGGTGTGGGAAGCGCTGGTGTATGATGGATCGCAGCATCGATCCTTGATGACCTATCCGGGAATGCGCGAACGCACCGTCAAGATCGGATCGGCGGGGAAGATCTTCGGCCTCACCGGGTGGAAGGTGGGCTGGATGTGTGCCGCCCCGCCCCTGTCAGCGGTGCTCGCCAAGGCGCACCAGTTCCTGACTTTCACCACACCGCCGAACCTGCAATGGGCTGTCGCTGAGGGTCTCGAAAGTCAGGACCAGTGGATCATATCTGCCGCGGCAGAGCACGCGGCATCGCGCGACTTTTTCCGTGCAGGGCTCGCCGACCTGGGCCTTGCAACGCTTCCATCGGCCGCGACCTATTTCGTGACCGTCGACCTTGCGGCCTCGGGGATACTGATGGACGATCTGGCTTTTTGTGAAGCGATCATCGATCAGGCTGGTGTTGCTGCGATTCCGGTATCAGCCTTTTACTATGACGCACCCGAAACGCACCTCGTGCGGTTCTGTTTTGCAAAGGAGAGGGCAAGACTGAGCGCGGCGCTGGAGCGGCTTGGCCAAGCGATCGCAGCCCCGGACGGTCTCGGGCTGAGCTAATCGCTGGTCGGTTGAGACACTGTGCGGAGATAAGGCTTCAATGTGGTCCAGCCATCGGGGAACAGCTGGCGCGCGGCATCATCATCCAGTGACGGCAGAATGATCACGTCATCTCCATCCTGCCAATTCGCCGGCGTCGCTACCTTGTGGCGATCGGTGAGTTGCAAGCTGTCGATCGTGCGCAGGATTTCACTGAAATTGCGGCCGGTCGATGCCGGATAGGTCAAGGTGAGGCGCAGCTTCTTCGCAGGATCGACCACAAGAACCGTGCGCACCGTGTTGGTGTCCGAGGCATTGGGATGGATCAAATCGAGCAGCGTCGCGACCTTGCGGTCATGGTCCGCGATCAGCGGGAAGTTCAGGGCTACCCCCTGGGTCTCGGCAATGTCATCCGACCAAGCATCATGGCTTTCGACACTATCGACCGACAGGCCCACCACTTTTACATCACGCTTCGAGAATTCCGGGATCAGCTTGGCAACCTCGCCCAGCTCCGTAGTGCAAACCGGTGTGAAATCCTTGGGGTGAGAGAACAGCACACCCCAGCTGCTTCCCAGCCAATCGTAGAAGTGGAAGCGCCCCAAGGTGGAATCCTGCTCAAAGTCGGGAACGGTATCGAAAATTCTCAACGTCACAGCTGACCTCCAAACTTCATAAGTGGCGGCGAAGGAGCACAGGAAAATCCCGAGTCGCGCCCAACTCTATCATTTAAGTTGAATTAATCAATCCGCACCGTAGGATGGGTGCTGGCCGCAGGAATGACCTCGGAATTGAAAGTCGATGAGCGGCCGTTTGCTCAACAATCCCAACGTGAAGAACCCGATGACTACAGCGCGCGATTACTTCGTCACCCATCTCGAATGCGGGCTCACCGGCACGTGCTACGAGGCTGGCAAGATCCACGGCCTGTCCGAGGCGGGACGCCCCTTGCTGGTGCGGTATGATCTTCATGCCCTGCGCGCAGGCGTATCCCGCGATACTTTTGCAGCCCGCCCAGCGTCCTTGTGGAAATGGCGCGAATTGCTGCCGCTCGCAGACTTTTCCAATCGGCTGGAACTAGGCGAGGAGGCCACCCCGATCCTGCCGCTGACCCGCACCGCCGCGCGACTTAGCGTGCGCAGTCTGTTGGTCAAGGATGAAGGCCGCCTGCCCACTGGCTCGTTCAAGGCACGAGGGTTGGTGATGGCGCTTTCGATGGCGAAAGAGCTCGGCATTACCAAGATCGCCATGCCCACCAACGGCAATGCGGGCGCCGCGGCGGCAGCCTATGCAGCGGCGGCGGGGATAAAGGCGGTGATCTTCGCGCCTGAGGAAACCCCCGAAATCAACATCCGCGAAATCGCCGCCTATGGCGCGCGGGTGTACCGGGTGAACGGCCAGATCGACGATTGCGGCAAGCTGGTGGCGGCGGGCAAAGAGACGCAGGGCTGGTTCGACCTGTCGACCCTCAAGGAACCCTATCGCATCGAAGGCAAGAAGACGATGGGCCTCGAACTGGTCGAACAGCTCGGTTGGCGCGTGCCCGATGTGATCTTCTATCCCACCGGCGGCGGCACCGGCCTCATCGGCATGTGGAAGGCCTTTGACGAACTGGAGGCAATCGGCCTAATTGGCCCGGAACGCCCACGCATGGTGGCCGTGCAGGCCGAAGGCTGCGCGCCGATGGTTCGTGCATTTCAACAAGGGGAGCGCCATGCCGTTCGCTGGGACGATCCCGCCACGATCGCCTCGGGCATTCGCGTGCCCCAGGCCGTGGGCGACTTCCTGATCCTTGATGCGGTGCGTAAGAGCAACGGTTTCGCGATTGCGGTATCTGACGCGGCTATTCAGGACGCGGTCGATGCTGTCGCGCGTGATGATGGCACGTTGCTCTGCCCCGAAGGCGGTGCAACGCTGGCAGCCTATGAAAAGGCGCTCCGCGCAGGTCTGGTGGGGCCGGGTGAGGAAGCGCTGCTGTTCAACTGCGCGACCGGCATCAAATATCCGCTAACCGACCACTCACGCCGGCTCGACCGCTACGAGCCCATTGATTGGGCAATGATCTGATAGTCCAGAAGTTAGTCTATCGGTCACTTCTGATCATCGGATTGCGCGATGAACGCAGGCAACCTTCTGGGCGGCAAAAGATCGGCATCAGTAAACGGCGGAACCGTTTCGATTTTGTCAGAGAGCCGCACCGAATCAAGCACCTGTGCAGTCATGTCGCGTAGATCAAGCATCAGTGCGCGGGTGCGGCACTCGCCTTCCTCAAGGCAGTTCTTGCACTTTTCATAGGCGTTGCGGCTGGCACAGGGCACCAGCGCGAGGCTGCCGCGCATATGCCGGATCAAGTCACCATAGGTGATATCAACAGGCGGGATCGCCAGCCAATATCCCCCATCCCGCCCGCGCTGCGAGGCCACAAGCCCAAAGCGTGCAAGCTCCGACAGGATGACGGTGAGAAACTTGGCGGGGATATTCTGCGCCTCGGCAATCGCTGCCAACTGCACCGGGCCCTTGCCATAATGATCGGCAAGATGCTGCACAGCACGAATGGCATAGCGGGTTTTCTGCGAGAGCATGGCCTTTGTCTATCGCCAGAATTGGCAATAGGACAAGATGTCATTTGCATGAGATGGGAATAAAAAGATTGTATGGCGTTAAACAGGCAGATCTCTGGGTCTAGTCAACAGGGCTGCGCGCGGCTTCTTCGATCTGCTCGGCAGTGAACAGGGCCATGAGGCGACCTGAACCGTTCAGCGCAAAATGCTCCTTGCGCAGAGCAACGTGGCCCTCCGGCGCCTTCAGCACCACGCGGCCCTTGGAATAATCAATCTGTTCGATGGTGGCGGTGAGCTTGTCATCAATTGAAACAACCTCGGCGCCCGGCATCAGTGACGATGCGATCTTCGCAGCGCGCTCGGCCAGTTGGCGGTCCATCATCGCATCAAGTTCAGCGCGGGTGGTGTTGATGGTGATGCCAGCTTCGGTGAACCCGAAGGACTGGCGCGCAACCGGCGCTTGATGTGTGCCGGTGTTCACCAGCACCAGATCATCGGAGACGTGTTCGATTGTTCCGATGCTGGAACCATCGCGCCCCAAAACCACAGCGCCGACCTTGACAGGTCCGGTGTTGTCCAGACGCGGTGAGGACTTGGATGATATTGTCGCAGGAGGATTCTCAACCGCGAGCGCTGGGCCGTCAAATGCCGCGATCATGCAGGATGCGGCGCAAAGGGCGCGGAAAGGACGAAACTGTTCGGGCGTTGTGAGGCTCATCGCATCACCCCCCACTCAAACGCAAAGGCGCCCCACCGCGAATGCGATGGAGCGCCGGTAGCCTGATTAGGCAGCAATGGGTTCTGCTTCGGTTTCTTCAGCTTCTTCAGCGACTTCAGCCGACTGATCTTCAGCGGTCTGCTCTTCGGTGGCCTCGACGGGCTCATCAGCAACCTGAGCAAAAGCAGCCGGACCAAAAGCAAGAGCCGACGAAAGCAGAGCGATCTTTGCAAACTTCATGAGAAAATTCCTTGAAAGAGCGTCAATGCAGCAATCAAAAATCGTCCATTTTGTCAAAAATTTGGCGAGATCAACTACTCATCGACTTGGCACAATTCTGAATGAACCGATGCGGATTAACACACCCACTCAGCCCTATTTTTATAAGACAACCCAGCGCGTAAGCACAAGATCGTCACAATCGGTTCGCCGCCTTCATAAAACAACTTGGCTCAATATTGTGAGGTATACGGGCTCAGTTTGTCACAACTGTCAATCTGTTCATCTGGCAGCAAGGTTTTGCACGAATCAGTCCATAAACACTGGCATTGCATAATAATGCTGCCCAGGCGGCGAGTTGTCCGCTCCACCACGCCTTCTGCACACGCCAGATGCTATGCGCTATCACCTCGTCATGGCTGACAAGACCTGACGCAAGCACAGTCAAACCCAAGTTGAACAGTTGCTTCGGAACAAAGGTGGTTCAAATCGCGTAAGTGATTGATATTTTGCAGGGCGATTTTCGGCTGAGAAAAGGGTGTAGTAA
>MEDW01000123.1 GCA_001724215.1 Erythrobacter sp. SCN 62-14
CATGCAAAACCGATCAAAGCTTCGCCGCCATGATCTATCTTGCTGCCGCAACCATCAATTCACAATGAATCCCCACAGACCCTAGCGCAAAAGACAATCATGCGCGAATCCGGAAATCGCCGCGTCGACGCACCGGCACGCGCATCACGCAGGTGACACCCTCGGGCGCAAAGTCGAGATTGACCGGGCAGCGCAATTCATGCGCCACGATCTTCTCGATCAACTCGGTACCAAAGCCGCGCCGCTGGGGCCGGGCCACCGGCGGCCCGCCGCGCTCGCGCCAGGTGACTTCTGCAAGACCATCCTCGATCATCGCCCAGGTGACCATAATTTCGCCGCCTGGCACGCTCAAAGCGCCATATTTGGCAGCATTGGTGGCCAGTTCATGCACCGCCAGCCCGAATGATAGCGCATCATTGGGCGCCAGTTCGACCGGTGGGCCTTCGATGATAAGGCTTTGTTCCGACGTGGTGCGGCAATGCTGCAATTCCGCCTCCACCACAGCGCGGATCGGCGTGGTGCCCCAATCCGTGCCGGTCAGCAGATCATGGGTGGCCGACAAGGCACGGATGCGCCCTTCGAGACTGTCGGCGAATTCATCGAGATCATCGGTGCGCCGCCGCGTGAGCGAGAGGATCGACAACACGTTGGCGAGCGTGTTCTTGACCCGGTGATTGAGTTCGCGGCTCAGCGAATTGCGGATCGAATGCTGTTCTTCAAAAAACGCCAGCCGCTTTTGATCCTCATAGGCCTGCTGGGTGAGCAGGCGGGCCAGCAACATCAACAAGCTGGCCAGCGCAAGACCAAAAAACAGCGTCACCATCGACAGCGGGGCCAGCATCTGCGGGCCAACCGACTCCACCACCAGCAACAACTTGCGATTGGCGATGGTGACTTCCTGTTCGATGCGCTGCATCCCCTCGCCCGAAAGCGAATGAGCGACCAGCAGATGGTCCGTCCCCGCCTTGCCGTCGTAAAGCCTGACACCCAGCCGCCCGGAGCCATCCGCTCCGGCGGCTGAATCCAGAAAGGTGCGCGCGTTGAAGGGGGCATAGACAAAGCCGCGCAAATCCCCCTCACGCCCCGACCCAAAGACCGGCATGAATATGATGAAACCCGGCGCATACCCACCAGCGGTCTGTGCCACCTGAATGCGCCCTGACGTTACCGGACGGCGCAATGTCGAAGCCTCATTCATCGCTGCTGCGCGCACCGGGTCGGAATACATATCATAGCCCAAAGAGCGCTGTCCGGCAGCGCTGCGCGGGGCGAACATCATGACAGGGGCAATGCGCTCCTTGGTGTGGCTGGCGGGCGGACGCACTTCTGGAAAATCGGGCCGGGTGCGGCGCGTCTGCATAATCAGGCGCGGCAGATCATCCTTATCCGTCACCGCGATCCAGCCCACGCCTTCGGCTCCGCGCACACCAATATCAAGCTGCAGGGTGGCCACGAAATTGTCGAAGGCTTGCGGTGAGACATCATCCAGCGTCGAGAACAGCGCAGAGCCTGCCCGCAGATAAGCGGAAAAGCTGTTGCCCCTGCGATCGAGTGCAGCAGCAATGCTCTGCGCATATTCCCTCATCTCGGCGCGCTCACGGGTGCGCGCGTTGCTTTCGATTGCAAAGACACTCACCAATGTGATCGCAGCGATGGTTATAAAGATCACCAAGGGCACCGCGCGCGGATAATCAATCAGCCAGCGCCGCGCCCGGCCACCGGCAGGCGGCGCGACCAGATTCGCAGGCAGGTTCGCAGGATCGCTGCCGTTGGGACTGGGATGGGGCGCGGTTGCATTCATGAAAACTGAGGCGGGCCTTTGGTCGGGCATGACTTGCCCTGTTAAGCGGAACCAAACACATGGCGCATCGTTCCGGTCGCGTCCATGTCCTTGCTGACGCGGTTGTGATGGACAAGGCGGACCAATCGGTCCAAGGTCGGCAGGACAGGGCGGGATCAAGGAAGACCTAAGCGCTTATGGCCTCTGATGGCTCAGATAAATCCCGGCAAGGCGAACAGGCTCGCGCAGGCCGTCGGCGCGCAGCCGCCAAGAGCGCGCCTGAATGGGCCGATGGCTTGAAACAGCTTTATGATGCGGTGGTGGAGGAAGACCTTCCCGACCAGTTTCTTGATCTTCTGGCACAGCTCGATGAACAGGAGATGCCGCCGCAGGGCCAAGGAGGCTCCTCGCCTTCTGGTCAGGGCGATGCCCGATGAGCGAAAGCGATCCGGCCCGCCCCTTGCGCAGTGCGCAGCAAAAGGCCGATTTCAAGCGAGAGCTGACGGCAGTCGTCCCGCATCTTCGCGCTTTTGCCCGCGGGCTGTGCGGACGGCCCGACATGGCCGATGATCTCGTGCAGGAAACCATGCTCAAGGCGTGGGCAGCGCAAGACCGGTTTGAGCCCGGCACCTCGATGCGCGCATGGACTTTCGTCATCCTGAGGAACGCCTATCTCACCGATATGCGCCGCAATCGCTTTCGCGGCGAATATGACGAAGGTGTGGCCGAACGCATCCTGACAGCGCCGGCAGGGCAGGAAGAGCCGATCCACCTGTCAGACCTGCACCGCGCGCTGCTCACCCTGCCGCCCGAACGGCGCGAGGCGCTGCTGTTGGTGGGGGCAGGCGGTTTTTCCTATGAGGAAGCGGCCGCGATCTGCGGCTGCGCGGTCGGCACGATCAAGAGCCGGGTGGGCCGCGCCCGCGCCGCGCTCTCGGAAATGCTGGCAAGCGGCAACATCCCCCAGCGCAGCGTGGATGATGCCACTGCCCACCGCGCCATTCTGGAAGAGCTTGATGCTGTCTCCGGCGGCTATATGGGCGCCGGCGACGAGAGCGACGAGGATTACTGAGCTCTCATAAGCAAAAGCCCGCCGCAACCGATGCTGCGACGGGCCTTTGAGATGTCAAAAGATCAGCGCTTAGGCGTAGGTCCACACCGTCCCGCGCGCAAGGTTCTCGGAAGCGAAGGCCCAGTTGAGCTTGTTCTCAACCACCGCATCGAGATAGGCGGGGCGCTTGTTCTGGTGATCGAGGTAATAGGCGTGCTCCCACACGTCGAGCACCAGCAGCGGGTTGAAGTCGCTGTCAGCGAGCGTATCAGCATCGTGGGTTTCTTCAATCGAGAGCTTGCCGCCCTTTTCAGCGAGCCACACCCAGCCGCTGGCGAAGTGGCCAACGCCGCGATCCTTCAATTGCTGCTTCAAGGCATCGACCGAGCCGAACGCCTCGTTGATCTTGGCAACCAGTTCATCCGAAGGCGCGGTGGTTTCAGCCGCCATCGAGTGCCAGTAGAAGGCGTGGTTCCAGGTCTGGGCCGAATTGTTGAACAGGCCCTGATTGCTCCCGCGCGAGGCAGCGATGATCGCTTCCAATGAAGCATCAGCGTGGGCTGTGCCTTCGATCGCAGCGTTCATCTTGTCGACATAGGTCTGATGGTGCTTGCCGTGGTGGAACGAGAGGGTTTCGGCCGAAATGGCAGGAGCCAGCGCATCATCAGCGTAAGGAAGGGGGGAAAGTGCAAAAGCCATGGTATACTCCGAAATGGGCAAGAATGGTCAGACGTGAACAGCAACGCATGTCGGCACGGATGGTTGCCGTTTCAAGACGCTTCCCTAGCTTCAGCCGCCTTGCGGTCAACCGCGCTTGTGACAGCAACGTTCATTGTGACGTTAGAAAGCGTGCGCATGATATCAGGCACCATCTCAACCGCGACCAGCAGCGCGAGCGGTTCAACCGGAATGCCCATGGCAAGCGCGATCGGGCCCACTGATACAACAAAGCTGATCGATCCGGGCAAGCTGACCGAGCCGACACTGATGATAAGCGCCACCAAGATCCCCACCAGCGCGACGGCAGGCGATATCTCGACACCCGCCAGCGCTGCGACATAAAGCGCCACGGCCATGTTCATGGCAGGACTGGTGGCGCGGAAAATCGCAACGGCAAGCGGCAGGACGAATTCAGCCGTGGCGGGCCTGACATTCAATCGGCTGGAACTCTGCAGCATGGCGGGCAGGCTTGCAAGCGAGCTTTGCGTGGATAGCGCCACGGCTTGGGCCGGCAAGACGGCGGCGGCAAAGCGCGGCAGGCTCACCCCGCCCAGCGTTATCGCCACACCATATCCCAGCACCAGCACTATCCCGCCCATCGCTGATACCACCGCGATGTAATGGCCAAGCGCCGCGAACGCCCCGCCCCCGCTTTTCAGCCCCACGCCGAAAGCCAGCGCAAAGACGCCCACGGGCGCGACCCACAAGACCCAGCCGATAATCAGCAACATCGCATTGCCCAGCGCATGAAACAGCCCGAGCAGGCGCTGCGATTGATCGGCTGGCAGGCGGCTGACTGCAATGGCAAAGAGCGCAAAGAAAATCGTCAGCGGCAGCATTGCGGTTTCGGCGGCTGCGGCGATGATATTGGGTGCGATCAGCGATTTGAGGAAATCGAGCACGCTGGGGACAGCTTGCTCGCCGGGCGGAACATCTGCGAGAAAGGCTGCTGCGCTGCCCGGGATCGGGAAAATCCCGAGCAACAGCGGCAGCGCGATCGCAGTGAACACCCCGCCTGCGATCAGCACTGCGAACACAAGGATGAGGAAATGCCGCGCCACCGCGCCTGCCCGTGCCGCCGCCATCATCTGCGCAAGACCAAGGACAAGAAGCGAAGCGACCAGCGGAATGATCGTCATCTGCAAGGCTCTGAGCCACAATCCGCCCACCAGCGCAGCCACTTCGGCCATGATCGGCGGCAGCGCTGCGCCCGCAGCAATGATGCCGAAAGCCAGGCCCAGAACAAGAGCAGAAAAGGTGAGTTTCACTGGCAGACGGATTGTCACCAGTTCAAACGGCCGCGCTGCCGCTGGGCGGGCCTGTGCCCCCTGTTGTGCCAAGATTTCGCTCCTCAAAGGGCCCAGCGCCCTTTTCATCCCGCGATAACCTCGCCACAAGCAGGGCACAATCAGACAAGCAATATTCAGGCTACAAAACCATGGCGCGCAAATTTTTTGGCACCGACGGCATCCGAGGTCGCACCAATGCAGGCCACATGACCGCAGAAATGGCGATGCGCGTGGGCCAGGCCGCCGGGCGATTTTTTGTGCGCGGGGCCCATCGCCACCGGGTGGTGATCGGCAAGGACACGCGATTGTCCGGCTATATGATGGAAAGCGCGCTGGTGGCAGGTTTTACCAGTGTGGGCGTGGACGTGATCATGACAGGACCTTTGCCCACGCCTGCGATTGCCTTGCTCACGCGCGAAATGCGCGCTGATCTTGGCGTGATGATCTCGGCCAGCCACAATCCTTACGCTGACAATGGCATCAAGCTGTTCGGCCCGGATGGGTTCAAGCTGTCCGACGAAGCCGAGGCCGAGATCGAGCGGCTGATCGAAAGCCCGGTTGTCCTCGCCCCTGCCGAACAGATCGGGCGTGCGCGCCGCATCGAAGACGCACGCGGGCGCTATATCCACGCCGTCAAACAATCGGTCGCTGCCGAAATCCGTTTCGATGGCCTCAAAGTGGTGGTCGATTGCGCGCATGGCGCGGCCTATCAGGTGGCGCCTTCGGCAATCTGGGAGCTGGGCGCAGATGTGATCGCGATGGGCGTTACTCCCAACGGCACCAATATCAATGACGGCGTCGGATCGACCGCGATTGCCGCCTTGCAAGAACGTGTGGTGGCCGAAGGCGCGCATATCGGAATTGCCTTGGATGGCGACGCCGACCGGCTGATCGTGGTCGATGAAGCGGGCCGCGCGGTTGATGGTGATCAGATCATGGCGCTCATTGCCACCCGTATGCACGAAAAGGGCGCGCTGCGGGGTGGCGGGGTGGTCGCGACCGTGATGAGCAATCTGGGGCTTGAGCGTTACCTTGCGACCCTTGGCCTCACGCTTGAACGCGCCAAGGTGGGCGATCGCTATGTGCTCGAAATGATGAAAGCGGGCGGGTTCAATGTCGGCGGCGAACAATCAGGCCACATGATCCTGCTCGATCATGCGACCACCGGCGATGGGACAGTCGCGGCTTTGCGGGTGCTGGCGAGCCTGGTGCGCAGCGGCAAACCCGCGAGCGAATTGCTCCATGTTTTCGATCCCGTGCCGCAGCTCTTGAAGAACGTGCGCTATGCAGGCGGCAAGCCGCTGGAGAATGCATCCGTCAAGGCCGTGATCGCCGATGCCGAAAGCGAGCTGGCCGGCACGGGTCGCCTCGTGATCCGCCCTTCCGGCACAGAGCCTGTCATCCGCGTGATGGCCGAGGGCGATGACCGCGCCGAGGTCGAGGCCGTGGTCGCGCGGATTTGCGCCGCAGTCGAAGCGGCGGCCTAGGAGGGTTTGGCGAAATGCTCGAAATGCGTCCTGACTGCGAGCGCTGCGGGGAAGATCTTCCCGCCGAGGCCGCCGGAGCCTTCATCTGCTCTTTTGAATGCACCTATTGTGCAGCTTGTGCCGAAGCGCTGGATGATCGCTGCCCCAATTGCGGCGGCGAATTGCTGGATCGTCCAGCACGCGCCAAGGCGCTGCACGCCCAATACCCCCCCAGCACCGAGCGCAAGTTTCGCCCATGACGCAAAAGCTCCCGCCCCGTATCCTCAGCATTGCCGGTTCCGATTCCTCAGGCGGCGCTGGGATTCAGGCCGATATCAAGACGATTACCATGCTCGGCGGCTATGCCATGAGCGCGATCACGGCAGTGACCGCGCAGAACACTTGCGGTGTCACCGCCATTGCCCCTCTGGCGGGCGAGGTTGTGGCAGCGCAGATCACCGCTTGCCTGTCCGATATCGGCGCAGATGCAATCAAACTGGGCATGTTGCATGATGCCGATATTATTGCCCACACCGCGCGCGCGCTTGAAGGCTGCAAGGCTCCGATCGTGCTGGATCCGGTGATGATCGCCACCTCTGGCGCCGCGCTGATTGCACCGGATGCGATTGCAACCATGCGCGACGTGCTGTTCCCACGCGCTGCACTCATCACGCCCAACCTGCCCGAACTCGGCCACCTGCTGGGGCGGAAAATCGACGACTCCAGCCAGATGGCCGAGGCGTGCGAAGAACTCGCGAGGCTGACGGGCGCGGCAGTGCTCGCCAAGGGTGGGCACACCGCCGACGCCCGCGTGATCGACGTGCTGTTCATGCCCGGCGCGCTTGGTGAAGGCGAGCGCGCGGTACAGTTCGAGCATGAACGCATCGACACCCCCCACACTCATGGCACCGGCTGCACGCTGTCCTCTGCGATCGCGACACTGCTTGGTCACGGCCTGCCGATGGAACACGCGGTGCGGCTGGGCCGGCAATTCGTGCTCAAAGCGATCGCCGCTGCTCCGGGCTATGGCGCGGGCAATGGCCCGCTTGGCCATCAGGCGGTGCGCAAGCTGGATTAGTCTTTGAGCTCGTAGAATTCCGCGATGTGGGCCCAGGCCTCTTCCGCTGTCTCGCACCAATGGAACAGGTCGAGATCGGACTTGTTGATCGTGCCTTCCTCGGCAAGCGCCTCGAAATTGACCACCCGTTGCCAGAACTCACGCCCGAAGAGCAGGATCGGGATCGGCTTCATCTTGCCGGTCTGGATCAGCGTGAGCAGCTCGAAAAATTCATCAAACGTCCCGAACCCGCCCGGGAACACCGCCACCGCCCGCGCGCGCAGCAAGAAGTGCATCTTGCGCAGCGCAAAATAGTGGAACTGGAAGCTGAGGTAAGGCGTCACATAGGAATTGGGCGCCTGTTCATGCGGCAAGACGATGTTGAGGCCAATGCTCTCGCTGCCCGCATCGCTCGCACCGTGATTACCCGCTTCCATGATCGAGGGCCCACCGCCGGTGGTGACGACAAACTGGCGCTTGCCATCTTCGATGATCGCCTTTTCGCTGACCATGCGCGCGAGGCGATAGGCTTCCTCGTAATATTTCGCCTTTTCCGCGAGGCGCTGGGCGACTTTCTGTTCGTATTCGCTTTTGCCGTCGGCCGCGGTCAGCAGGCTTTCGGCTTTGGCAGGGGTGGGAATGCGCGCCGAGCCATAGATCACCAGCGTTGAACCCACGCGGGCTTCATCCAGCAGCATTTCAGGCTTGAGCAGTTCAAGCTGAAACCGCACCGGGCGCAGTTCATCACGCAGCAGGAAATCGGTGTCGCGAAACGCCAGCTTATAGGCCGGATGTGCCGTTTGCGGCGTGCGTTCGGGGGCCTGTTCGGCAAAGCGTGATTCTTCGCCCGCGCCATAGAATTTGCGCGCGGTGAGATCGTGATCGTTTGGGATATCAGTCATGCCCGCCGCTCTAGGCGGCAGGCGCGCGTGCGGCAAGGCACTTGGCATCGAGCAGCCACACCGCCTCGCCCTCGATTATGGCGCAGGCCTTTGCCTTGCGCTGCAAGGCTGATGGCGCAGCGGCCAGCCGGGCTTCGCTTTCGGCCACGGCGGCAGGGACAACGCCTGCGTAATCATCGGGAATGTCGCTGCGCTCGATAAAGGCGCGGTCAACCAGCAGCACATCAAGCCTCTCAGCCTCGATGAAATCAGCAAGCACAGCTCCCTCAGGCGAGGTGAAAGCCTCGACAGTGGCCACCAGTCGGCGATCGATCTCGCGGAAATAGGTAAGGTGATAGGGGATCGCGTGTTCCACTGTGACATGGGTGGCGCGGCCCGTGATTGCCGGCACAAAATCAAGATCGCTGCTCAGGCCGCCCACTTTCACAGCACTTGGCGCTGCACGCAGCCAATCCATCACCTGCGGCTCCATCGGGCGGCGCATACCGGGCGTTGGGCTGGCAAAGGAAATCGCAAACAGCGCCAAGAGCGTCACAGCCGCAGCGCGCACCTTGCCGCTTACCCCTTCTGACGCAAAGCGCTGATCGAGCCACATTCCGATCATCTGGCCAATCGCCATCCATTCCAGAATGCTCAAGACGCGCTGCGGATAGCGCGCCGGCAAATGCAGCTTGAACGCAAAGATCGTCGCCACCGCCCACCACATCGCACCAGCAATCATTGCCCAGAAATAGATGATATCAGGGCTGCGCGGCTCGCCCCGCCATGCGCGCCGCGCAGCGCCCACGCCCAATATCAGCAGGGGCAACAACAGCAGCGCGTTCAAGGGCGTGGCCCAGCGCGTGGCCCAGCAGGGCACGATTTCAGGCAGAATCCCGACCCGCGCTGAACACAGGAAGGGATAGGTGCCTTCAAGCGGGACAATCGAAGAACGCCCGCCGGGTGTGCCCAGATTGGGCATGGTCAGCGCATCGGCAATCGTGATCACGGGCTCCCAACGCTGCACTTCGCCCGGAAGCGTCAGGATGGGCGCTGCCACTGCAAGAGTGGCAATCACCACCGTCGCCAGCGCGCGCGGGTTGGTGTCAAACGGCGGCCATTGGCGCAGCCGCAAAGTCGCAAAGCCCAGCATCGTCAGCCCGACCAGCGCCGTGGTGGGATAGACCGCCGCCAGGACGCCCAGCGCCAACACCACCTGCCAGCGTTTGTCGCGCAAGAGTCCATCAAGGAACATCAGAAACAAGGGTGGGGAAAAGGCGCGCGCGGTGGAGGTGAAGATGCTGTCTTCGTGAACCAGCAGCGCCATGACAGTCGCCGCCACCACCAGCGCCGCAAGCGCGCGCTCACGCGTCAACACCATCGCAGCGCGGAAGGCGAAGAAGGCCGACGCCAACAGCAGCGCCACCGGAATGAGCCGCGCCAGCACCAGCGGCGGAATGCCTGCCATCGCCAGCACCCCGTAAAAGGCACGCAGCACGCGCGGGGTCACAGAATGCCAGTAATCGGCAATCAGATCACCTTTGAGAGCGGGAATATCGGTGAGCCGCGCTGTCCAGGCCAGAAACTGACGGGCGTCATCCTGAATGGCATAGGCCGAACCCGGCACCACAAAGGCATTGGCGAGAAAAATCGCGCAGGTAAGCATCGTCGCCGCGAGCAGCACGCGCAAACTCACTTCCGGACGACGCGCCGCAAGCAACCAGCCTGCCAGCCCGCGTTGCTGCGGCGCAGCCGCAGTTGGCGCCTCGCTGAGCCCTGCATCCGGTTCGCTTGGGAAAGTGTCGCTGGGACGATGGGGTGGGTTCATATCGTGGGATCAATTTCCATGGCGCTTTGCCCGCTCGCCGCAAGGCACAGGTGATTGTGTTGCGCCCGGTTCTGCTGGCCGTCCTTATGGCGTGATATTAGCCCGTTGATATGCGATGTTGTCACACCAGAGCTTAAGCCACTCCGGGTCTCCCGCATTGGGCGCAGCCCATGGGCCAAGCGCTCCGCGATGTCTAGCGCTTTTCGTTCAAGCCCGCAGCCGCCGCGCCCGGGGGCGCAGCCGAAGCTTTGCTTGACACAGCGCGCCTCGTCCCCAAGGGACGCGCCACCATCTTGCAACAGGCGCAACCCATGGCCGATCCGCATCCCGCCAGCCCCGCTTATGATAATGTCGCGGGCAATTACTACGACAAATACGCCAGCCAGAACCCGATCGCGCGCGCGCTGATGAACGGATTCTTCGGTGCGTTTGATGAATTATCGAGCCGGACTGGCGCAAAAACCGCCTTCGAAGTGGGCTGCGGCGAAGGCGAATTGTCGCTGCGCCTGCTGGGCCGGGGCATCGACGTTCGTGGCTGCGATCTGGAAGGCGAAAGCGTGGCTGAGGCGAATGCCCGCGCCTTGGCTCACGGCCATGGTGAGCGCTTTGCCGTGCGCAGCATTTACGATCTGGCAAACGGCGAAATTGCCGCCGATCTGATTGTATGCTGCGAAGTGCTCGAACACCTGCCCGATCCGCGCGCAGGGCTTGAGCGCCTTGCCGCCCAGCGCGCTGAACATTTCCTCGTGAGCGTCCCACGTGAGCCGATCTGGCGGGCGCTCAACTGTGCGCGCGGCAAGTATCTGGCTGATCTCGGCAACACGCCGGGCCATTTGCAACACTGGAGCCGCAAGGGCTTTCTCGAATTCGTCGGCAGCGCGTTCGACATCATCGAAGTGCGCTCGCCCCTGCCGTGGACTATGGTGCTGGCCCGCCCGCGATAAGCTGTGCTTCGGCTGGGATAGGCCGAAAATTTCTGCACAATTGCCTTGTTTTAGTTGCAAGGGGCAACCCGTCTAGTTAGCTGTCCGCGCGTTTAAAGGACTTAACCAGAGGGGGGACTTCATGATCAGATCCGCATCGCTTATTGCATTGGCCTTTGCTGCAGGCATGACCTTGGCCGCACCTGCGCCGGCTTCTGCGCAAGGGACAATGAACCCGATGCCCAAGCCGACCAACGGCTCGTGCCCGTCAGGCTGGACGGATTATGCTTCCGAAGCCAAAAAATCCGGCGATCTTAGCAGCGGCAAAGGCAACACCTGCTATCCCAAGCGCACCGGCGCCAAGCCTGCCTATCTGCCAAGCCCGTCGAGCGCGCCTTGCGCCGATGGTTACATCAAGAGCGGGAGTTTTTGTGTGCAGGGCCAAAGGAACACTGTCACAGCAACGGCCGGTTCGGTGAAGAAAGCCAATCCGCTTGATCGCTGCCCTGTGGGTTACTTCACCGATCCGGGCAATGGCAATATGTGCACCTCGCTTGCTGCATCCCCGCCCACCATCCGCTTGAAGGGCGAAGGAACTTGCGCAGCAGGCGAGTTGGAAGATTGGGGCGTGTGGTGCGTGTCCAATTATGAAGGGCTCACCCGTAAGGATGCGGCCAAGGGCTTTCCCGATCACAACGGCATCTATCAGAATTCCTACCGCCTGACTGGCAAACAGCAGGGCTCGCATATGGCCGACCTGCCTGAAGGCAAGGAATACACCCCTGCCTACTTCCTGATTTTTGGCCGGGTTGATCGCGATGGCAATCCGATCGCGGGCGGCAGCGGCGGCGCTGCAGCAGCCGGCGTAGGCGCAGCGGGTGTGAGCAATCCGGTTGCGGCGGCAACCGAGGCGAAGCAATGTGTGCCCAAGCCCAAGAAAAAGGGCGGCCTTGGCGGTCTTGGCAAGGCAATTGGCGCAGCCGTCGGTGTGGATATTCCTGACGACGGCTGCTGATCAACCAACAGCCTGATTGCAATGCAGGGCCGCTGGCGCACCGCGCGCTGGCGGCCTTTGCTTATGGGGGCATCGTCGGGCGTGATGGGGTTAGCCACTGCGCCGCCGGGGGGATGCATTGCTCTCAGGCTCGCCATGGCAAGGATGGAAAGACCCACTGCCACGCCTGCAGTGATCTCAGCCGGCAAACCCGTCTGCAACACGGCGGCCGCAACCAGCGCCAAGACTGTGTTGCCGATCACCGCCGGCCATGGCTGGGCAAGCGGCCAATTGGGGACTGCAAACAGCAGGAACGCGCTCACCCCGAGTGGCGCAATCAAAACAAAGCTGACAAAATCCGTGCGCCAGCCGCTCATCAGCATCAGCAAGCCGCCAGTCATGGCCAACGCAAGGGAAGCACCGATCCCTGCGCGGATCGCTTCGAGCGAGCGCGGCCGCGGCGTGGCAGAGCCCAAAGAGCGGATCACTCGGCCCAGCGGTGCGCCCTCCCCGACCGATCGGCCAAGGGCCATGCACAATCATTGGCCTCACCAGACCTCATCTCGGTCGGCAGCGCGTTCCTTTCTTCCCAAGCAAACAGCTCCTTTTTGACTGCCACACAGATCAAGAGGAGAATTGGGACCACCCATAATGACGAGCAATTCTTGGCAAGCGGATAGATTTTTCCCGCCAGCTGCTGACAACCGGCTTGTCAGCGATTCCTGCATGGTCCTGCGAGACTTCCGGTTATAGCCCTGCTACGAGCTCGCCATGAGAAGATTGTTCAGCGGCTTTGCAAAGCCCGATCTCGCGATTGATTTTGGCACGGCCAACACCCGTGTCGTGACAGCCGGTGGCGGGGTCGCCTTCGATGAACCGACCCTGTGCTGCTTCACCAAAGGCGCACAAAATGGCCATCCGGTTGCAACCGGAGCTGCCGCACAGGTGATGCGCGAGCGGACAACCGGCAAGCTCCAGATTGTGCGCCCGCTTAATCGCGGCGTGCTGGCTGATATTTCCGCAGCGCGGCATTTTCTGGCCCATGCAGTTCAAAGCAGCGTCGGCCAACGCCGGCTGCGTTCGTTTCGGGCAATCATCGGAGTTCCGGCTGATGCAACCAAGGCAGAACGTGGTGCCTTGCTGACAGCGGCCCGCGATGCAGGCCTTGGCGCGGTCGATCTGCTGCCCGAGCCGCTGGTGGCTGCGCGCGGGGCTGGCCTGCCCGTTGATAAGTCGCAAGGCTCAATGATCGTGGAATGCGGCGCCGGCACAACCGAAGCCGCCATCCTCTCGCTCGGCGGCATATGCGCCTTTGCGTCGCGGCGCGGCGGAGGCGATGCGCTTGATGCCGCCATTGCCGACCACCTGCATTTTCAGCACAAGTTCCTGATTGGCGCGACAACCGCTGAACGGATCAAGCGCGAGCTGGTTGGTCTGCGAAGCGAGGAGACACTCCAGCAGGCGGAAATCATCATAAAGGGACGCAGCCTGGTGACAAGGCTGCCCCAGGTTATCAGCCTTCCCGTGCAGGACTTGCTGCCGGTTGTGGCTCGACACACAGACGGGATCACGAAGCTGGTGGTTGATCTGCTTGGCCGCCTGTCTCCTGAACTCAGCCGGGACATTCACGATCACGGGATCGTGCTGACCGGTGGGAGCGCGGCAATCGATCTTGTCAAATCGGCGCTGGTAAGGGCAACCGGGCTGCATGTTGCCGTCGCGCCTGATGCTCCGCATTGTGTGGCTCGTGGTTTGCAACAGGTGCTTTCCGCCTGATCTCCACCTTGGCGGCGAATGTTTGACTTGTCCGGTCATTGCGATCACATTGTGCTGATGTTCACCGAGATCCCTGCTCAGCCGCGGCGCTGCCATGCAAGGCCGCTCGTCTGGGGATAGCGCCCCCGGACTGCGATGAACAAAGCCGGCGCGGTCCGGGGCATAGCCTTCTCACACAAAATTCGTTAAACCTGCGCCTTCGGTGGCGCACACACCGCGTCCGAACCATGGGCGCGAAGGAGATTGCCGTCATGGGCAAGCCACAAATCAATACGCAGCCGCCAATTCTTGTTCGGGAAAGCGATGCCGAGCGGGTGACCAATCTGGCGATCGCAGCGGAAGACCATTCACCGCAGGTTGCCTTGCTGCTGCTTGGCGAACTCAACCGCGCAAAGGTGGTGCCGGACGCCGGGCTATCGGCAGAAATCGTGGCAATGCAGTCCACTGTTACCTTCATCGATGAAGCCAGCGGGATCGAGCGCAGGCTGCAGCTGGTCTATCCGCATGAAGCCGACATAGCCGCCGGGCGTATTTCGATCC
Source organism: Erythrobacter sp. SCN 62-14 (assembly GCA_001724215.1). GTDB lineage: Bacteria > Pseudomonadota > Alphaproteobacteria > Sphingomonadales > Sphingomonadaceae > Erythrobacter. Next base: position 14,306 of record MEDW01000123.1, read on the forward strand.
TGTCGTTGGTGGGAGCCGGCCTGCTTGGGTTGCGAAGCGGGCAATCGATCATGTGGCCAGACCGCAACGGCAAACAGCGTCCCTTGCGGATCATCGAGGTGACGCACTGCTGAAACCCCAAGCCCGCTGAGCTTGTATCATCTCCCCACCCTATCTCCCCCACCCGGCCGCCCATGATACCCATGGAATATGGTGGCCGGGTGGGGCCGTATGGATCCGCGTCAGCAACCCTTGGAGTAAGCACCGCGGCCGGGGCTGTAAGGGAAGGGGCCGGGGCGGTTTGCTCTCACGGCTTGCCCGGCGCGGGTTGGGCAGATGCAGGCTCAAGCGAGACGAGCTTGGTCATCACGGATACAAGCTCATCCCGTGCCGTGTCCTGTTCCCAGGCGTGACCCATGCAAGCGACCGGTTCGATGGGCCCGAATGGCTGGCATAGCCGCGAGCGCTAATCGCCGGTCACCGCAGCTGGCCCAACCATTCGGCTGGTTTTGTTACGCCTGAAAGAGCCTTATCGGAAACAGGAAAACCCGTCCGCATGGCGCTTTATCCTATCGCTCGGCCCATCCACTTTGCCCTGCGGCCATAGCCTGCGAGCTTGGCGGCAATCTCTGGCGAGGCATCAAGCTCGACAAAGCCCATCGCCTGCCAGAAGCTCGCGGCTCCCTCGACCGCCACGAGTTCGGCTGATTTCAGACCATCGCTGACCGCTCGATCAAAAGCATGATCAACCAACCTGCGCCCGACGCCAAGACCCTGCCCCGCAGCAGCAACCGCCAGATCGTGAATGAAAAGGATTTCAGGTGGCGCGAATTCGACCAGTGGCGCACCCAACTCCGGAGGCGCATTGCGTGGCCAGCCGTGAGCCAGCAGATAGCCGATAGGCTGCCCTTGCCGCTGCGCTGTCAGGCAATAGGACTGGCTTGCCTCGAGGCGGCTGGCGAATGACGCCGCGCTTTCTTGGAGAAACGCAGGATAGGCCTGTGACTGTATCACCAGCGCCGCAGCAAGATCGCTACGGGCAAACGTGCAAATTGAGATCGCGGTCGGGTTGCTGTGCATCGCCCATATTAACACGATGATGGCAACCGGACCGCAGCAAACCTGCATTGCAGACAGGCTGCGACAGCCCGATCGCGTCTCGCACCTTGGCAGCTTTGAAATTGCCCGAAAAAACGGGCCTAACCACTGCACCAACACCCGGCTGCATCTCCAATCGTTCGGCCAGAGAGCGTCTCAGCGGCAAGGCTGCCGCGTGTTGCCTTGCAGGATTTGAAACAGCTGATGGCAAAACCGCCAACGTCCAAGCTACCGAATCCCCTTTCGGCAGCGGCTTCAGCTAAACCTTGCCCCCAGATGAATAACAACCTCACTGCAACCAACACAATCGCATCGCTGTTCAAAAAATGGGGCAAGTCGTGCCAACACACCGATGAAATGATTGTGATAATCTTGCACACCAGACCTCGATTTGCTTATAAAGATTATGTCGAATGAATTTTCTCACCCGCATTTGTTCGTTCGACTCGGTGTTGTAATTTTTTGTAGTATATCCTGCCCAATTTTTGACAAATTTGATCAGGAACTATGCTGCATTAGGACTAATAAAGGAATTTTCTCATGAAGTTTGCAAAGATCGCTCTGCTGTCGTCGGCTCTCGCTTTTGGTCCGGCTGCTTTTGCTCAGGTGGCTGATGAGCCCGTCGAAGCCACCGAAGAGCAGGCCGCTGAAGACCAGTCGGCTGAAGCTGCCGAAGAAGCTGAAGAAACCGAAGCGGATCCCGCTGCGGCCTAATCAGACAAGGTTAGCGCTCCATCGCAAATGCGGTGGGGCGCCGCTGCTTTTGCAATCGGGGCGCTGCGATGAGCTTGACGAGACCCGACAATTTTCGCTCTCTGTCCGTGCTGTGTGCAGCAACCTGCATGATGGCAGCATTTGAAGAGCCAGCGCTGGCAGCCCAACCACTTCCCGCATCCACAACCCCCAAATCCCTTCCTCCGCCCTCCGACACAGCAGGCCCCTTCCGGATTGGCGCTGTGGTTTTGGGGCGCGACGGGTCCAGCATCGGTGTGATCGAACAGGTTGCCGAGGATCTGGTGCTGGTGAACACGGGCACGCATCAAGCGCCGGTTGCACGCCAATCCTTCGGGTTCACCGAAGCTGGCATAACCATCAACACCACCCGCGCCGAACTTGATGCGATGATGGATCGGCAACTGGCCGAGCGCGCTGCGAAGATCGCATCGTCACTGATGCCGGGTGCCAAGGTCGTCTCGATTGATGACAAACTCACCGCCACCATCGAACAGATTGACTATTCCAAAGGCCGGGCGGTGCTCAAAGCGCCGGTGGGCCACGTTGCCCTGCGCAAGGAGCATTTTGCGCTGAACGGTTCGGGTCGCCTCATGGCCCTGTTCACTGCCGAGCAGATCGAAGAAGCCGCGCGCAGCCCGGCTTACTGACCGACGGATAATGATGGCTTGCCCTATTGCCTACTCTGGCGATAGACAAAGACCATGCTCTCGCAGAAAACCCGCTATGCCATTCGCGCTGTGCAGCACCTTGCCGATCATTATGGCGAAGGGCCGGTGCAGTTGGCAGTGATTGCCGAGGCGCAGAATATCCCTGCCAAATTCCTCACCGTGATCCTGTCGGAGCTGGCCCGCTATGGGCTGGTGGCCTCGCAGCGCGGGCGCGAGGGCGGCTATTGGCTGGCGATCCCACCGGTCGATATCACCTATGGTGACTTGATCCGGCATATGCGCGGCAGCCTCGCGCTGGTGCCCTGTGCCAGCCGCAATGCCTACGAAAAGTGCAAGAATTGCCTTGAGGAAGGCGAGTGCCGCACCCGCGCGCTGATGCTGGATGTGCGCGATCGCACCGCGCAGGTGCTTGATTCGGTGCGGCTATCCGACCCGATCCGACCAGTGCCGCCGTTCAGCGATGAAGACCTGACGACGCGCTGAGTTTCGATTGGGCGCGCAAAGCTTTCCTTTGGACAGAGTAGAGAATTTCTGTGGCGAAAGCCTATTGTCAACTCAACTGATTTAGTTAGGTTGGCCGCGTGACAGCGAGTCACCTTGTGAGAGGTTCAATCATGGACACCAACAAACCCACGGCTGCTGGCGTGCCCCAAGGCGTGCTTACAGCCGCTCTGGAGGTAGTGAGCGAGGCTTTGACCCGCTTGCGCTTCGGAGCGATCAATCTCGTCGTGCATGATGGCAAAGTCGTGCAGATCGACGTGACCGAGAAAAAGCGGCTGAACGACTAAGCGCGCTCGCCTACGAAACCCACACAACCAAACTCAACAGGGAACCCGCAGACCGGACGACCGGATGCTTGCCCGCTTTCTTCAAGGCGACAACCATGCATCCGATTTCACTGCGCGCGGCGCTGTTCGTCAGCGCCGCTGTTTTCACTGCGACACCGGCCCTAGCCGATGACGAGACCATTTCCACCGCCGCCCTAACCGAGGCAACCGATGATGCCCAAGCCTTGCCGCAAGCTGACACGCCAGATGCCTTTGCCGACCGGGGCATTGTCGTGACCGCGCGGCGGCGCACCGAAACCGCGCAGGATATTCCCATCGCTGTCACGGTGGTGGGCGGCGAACAGATTGCTGAACTGGGTGCGTTCAATGTGAGCAGGCTTCAGCAGATCGCGCCGACCTTGCAGCTCACCTCGTCCAATCCGCGCAACACCACGCTCAACATCCGCGGGCTGGGCGTGCCGTTCGGCCTTACCAGCGACGGGTTCGAACAGGGTGTGGGCATCTATATCGACGATGTCTATTATTCGCGGGTCGCCTCGGCGCTGTTCGATTTTCTCGATGTGGCGCAGATCGAAGTGCTGCGCGGGCCGCAGGGCACGCTCTATGGCAAGAACACCACGGCGGGCGCGATCAATATCACCACCAATCAGCCGACCTTCACCTTTGAAGGCAATGCCGAGGTGAGCCTTGGCAATTTCGATTTCAAACAGGGGCGCGTCGCTGTCTCCGGCCCGATCAGCGACACGATTGCGGTGCGGGTGGCGGCATCTGCCACCGACCGGCGTGGCACGATTTTCAACGTCACCACCGGGCAGGACATCCAAAGCCTCGACAATATCGGCCTGCGCGGGCAGGTGCTGTGGCAACCCACTGGCAATCTCAAGGTCACGCTTGTGGGCGATTACAACCGGCAGGACGCCAATTGCTGCGGTTCGGTGTTTGTCCGCACCCAGCCGACCCAGCGGCCCTTGAACCGCCAGTTTGCAGCGCTCGCTTCGGCGCAAGGCTACGCACCGCCCAGCCTTAATCCGTTTGATCGCCTGTCCGATCTCGATGCTGAATTGAGCGCCACCAACACGGTGGGCGGGCTGGCCTTGCGGGTGAACTGGGATCTTGGCCCCGGCACGCTGACATCCGTTACCGCGTGGCGATACTGGGATTGGATTCCGGCGAATGACCGCGATTTTACCGGCCTGCCGATTGTCACCCGCTCGCAGAACCCATCGCAGCAGGATCAATACACGCAGGAATTGCGCTATGCCCAGACGGGCGAGCGGTTCGACTTCGTGGTCGGGGCCTTCGCCTTCAACCAGCGCATCGACACGCAAGGGACCGAAGCCCATGGGCCAGCCTCCAGCCGCTGGACGCTCAATCCGTCAAGCGCGCTCGCCAATGATCCGAGCGTGCTTGACGGGTTGACCGCGCGCAACCTGCAATTCCTCAAGAGCACCAGCCTTGCCCTGTTCGGGCAGCTGAGCTGGAAGGTCACCGATCGCTTCACCATCCAGCCGGGCGCGCGGATAAATTACGACGAGAAGGAAGGCTTTTTCGAGCGCCGCGTCTTCACCGGCGCAGGCGTGGAGCTGCTCGGCACCGAGACCGACGCGCGCAGCGCCGCGCAGCTGGGCGTGTTCCGCCCGCAGCTGAGCGCGCCGTCCGACACCGACTGGAACGTCAGCTATGACCTGACGGCCACCTACAAGTTCACGCCCGATGTGCTCGCCTATGCGACCTATGCCAAGAGCTTCAAGACGATCGGCATCAACCAGAACGGCCTGCCCACCGATGCGGAAGGCAACCCCATCGAGGCGGCAGGGGCAATCCGTCCAGAGAATGTCGATCACTTCGAAGTGGGCCTCAAAACCCAGTTCTGGGATCGCCGCGCGACCTTGAACTTTGCCGCCTTCCGCACGGACATCCGCGATTATCAGGCAACCGTTATCAATGGCCAGTTCGGCGTGCTGCGCGGGTTCCTTGCCAATGCTGACAAGGTGCGATCACAAGGGCTTGAGGCCGATTTCTCGGTGCGCCCAAGCGCGCGGTTCAACGCCTATGTCAATGCCGCCTATACGGACGCGAAATATGTCCGGTTTGTCGATGCGCCCTGCCCGCCGGAGCTGGCTGGCGGCACGGTGGCCGCTCCGGGTCAGACCCCGTCCGCGCCCGGCACACCCGGCGGGATCAGCCCTGCCAATTGCGATATTTCCGGCCAACGCCTGCCCGGTGTTTCCCGCTGGGCGTTCTCATTCGGCGGTGAAGGCAATCTGCCGGGCGCGTTGTTTGGGCAAAGCGGGCAGTTCTACCTCGGCTATGACGGCAGCTACCGCTCGGACTTTTCCTCAAACCCCTCGCCTTCTGCCTTCATGAATGTGGAGGGCTATAGCCTCTCCAATTTCCGCCTCGGCTTTCGCGGAGACAACGGCCTCAATATCTTTGGCTGGGTGAGGAATGCGTTCGATGCCAACTATTTCGAGCAGCTTTTCGCAGGCCCCGGCAACACCGGGCTGATCGCAGGCCTGCCGGGAGACCCGCGCACCTGGGGCGCCACCATCAGCCAATCCTTCTGACCCATCCCTGCCCGCTCGCAGAGAGGACATGCCTCATGCCCGATTTCGCTGCCTTCACCCTTGCTGACCTGCTGCCTTTCATCGCCATCGGCTTTGCCGCGCAGATGGTGGATGGGGCGCTTGGCATGGCGTTTGGGGTCATCAACCAGACCTTGCTGGTGGGCGTGATGGGCGTGCCGCCAGCTACCGCCTCGGCAAGCGTGCATCTGGTCGAAGTGTTCACCACCGGCGCATCGGGCGCGAGCCACATCTGGCAGCGCAATGTCGATTGGGGACTGTTTCGCAGGCTTGTCCCCTTCGGCGTGGCAGGGGGTGTGGGCGGAGCCTATGTTCTCTCCAGCATTGATGCAGCAGCCGCTCGGCCCTTCGTGATGCTCTATCTGCTGGCAATCGGCTTTTACCTGATGTGGAAGGCGATCCGCATGGCGAAGCCCCGCTTTGAAGACCCGCGCTACACCCGCCCGCTTGCCGTGGTGGGCGGGTTCCTCGATGCGGCAGGCGGCGGCGGATGGGGGCCGGTGGTGACATCGAACCTGCTGATCCAAGGCGGTGATCCGAGGAAGGTGGTGGGGACCGTCAATGCGGCCGAGTTCCTCCTGACACTCTCGATCTCGATTGCCTTCATCGCCACGGTCGGGCTTGCCGCGTTCACGCTGGTGACAGTCGGCCTGATTATCGGCGGCGTGATTGCCGCGCCGTTCGGGGCGATCTTGGTCAAGCGCATCAGCCCACGCACGCTGCTGCTCGCGGTTGCCAGCGTGTTGATCGCCACCAGCGGCTTCAGCGTATGGCGCGCCTCGCCGTTCATGTGAGGACGCTTCACGCCATCAGCGCAAGGCCCAGCCCAGCCATAGCAGATAGCGCCAGCAGCCGGATCACCGGCAGCTTGAAGTTGAAGGCGAGCAAGCCTGCCAGCAAAACCAGTGCGGTCGCGCGCATATCCAGCGTCTGGATATCGGGCATGAGCAGCCGGAGCGGCCCCAATTGGCGGGTGTTCACCCCCTCGAAAATGACGTGCAGCGCAAACCACACGGTGAGATTGCCGATCACGCC
>MEDW01000124.1 GCA_001724215.1 Erythrobacter sp. SCN 62-14
TTCCTCAAATCACCGCGTCAGCTTTTTATAAGCCAGCCGCGTCGGGCGGTCGGCGGCATCGCCCAGACGGCGGCGCTTGTCTTCTTCGTAGGCTTCGAAATTGCCTTCGAACCATTCGACATGGCTGTTGCCTTCGAACGCGAGAATATGCGTCGCGAGGCGGTCGAGGAAGAAGCGGTCGTGGCTGATCACCACCGCGCAGCCTGCGAAATTCTCGATGGCGTCTTCGAGCGCGGCCAGCGTTTCGACATCAAGATCATTGGTCGGCTCGTCGAGCAGCAGCACGTTGCCGCCTTGCTTGAGCATCTTCGCCATGTGGACGCGGTTGCGTTCCCCGCCTGACAGCTTGCCGACGTTCTTCTGCTGGTCAGCGCCCTTGAAGTTGAAGGCGCCCACATAGGCCCGCGTTGACATGTCCTGCCCGTTGACCTTCATGTAATCGAGCCCATCGGAGATTTCCTCCCACACGTTCTTGGTGGGATCAAGCTGATCGCGGCTCTGATCGACATAGCCCAGCCGCACGGTCGAGCCGATATCGACAGTCCCGCTGTCGGGCTGTTCCTTGCCGGTGAGGATCTTGAACAGGGTGGACTTACCCGCCCCGTTCGGCCCGATCACGCCGACGATGCCGCCCGGCGGGAGCATGAAGGAGAGGTTTTCGAACAGAAGCTTATCGCCATAGGATTTGGTGATGTTTTTGGCTTCAATCACCTTGCCGCCCAAGCGCTCGGGAACCTGAATGACGATCTGCGCCTTGCCGACCTGGCGGTTTTCCTGACTGTTCTGCAATTCCTCAAACTTGCGGATGCGCGCCTTGGATTTGGTCTGGCGGGCAGCGGGCGTTTGCCTGATCCATTCGAGCTCGCGTTGCAAGGCCTTCTGCTTGCCGCTTTCTTCGCGGCTTTCCTGTTCGAGGCGCTTGGCCTTCTTTTCAAGGTAGGTCGAATAATTGCCTTCGTAAGGATAGTACGAGCCGCGATCGAGTTCGAGGATCCATTCCACCACATTATCAAGGAAATAGCGATCGTGGGTGATCATGAGCACCGCGCCGGCATATTCCTTGAGGTGGTTCTCCAGCCACTGGACGGATTCTGCATCCAAGTGGTTGGTCGGCTCGTCCAGCAGCAGGATCGAGGGCTTCTGGATCAGCAGCCGCGTGAGCGCGACGCGGCGCTTTTCACCGCCTGACAGATCGGTGACAGGCCAATCACCCGGCGGGCAGCGCAGGGCTTCCATCGCGACTTCGAGCTGGTTGTCGAGCGTCCAGCCATCGACCGCATCGATCTTGTCCTGAAGCTCGCCCATTTCTGCGCCGAGCACATCGAAATCGGCATCAGGCTCGCACATCAGGGCGCTGATTTCGTTGAAGCGATCCACCATGTCGGCAATGCCGCGCGCGCCGTCTTTCACATTCTCAAGCACGGTCTTGGTCGGATCAAGCTCGGGCTCCTGTTCGAGATAGCCGACAGTGATGTTCTCACCCGGCCATGCCTCGCCGGTGAAATCCTTGTCGATCCCGGCCATGATCTTGATCAGCGTCGATTTGCCCGCGCCATTGGGGCCAACGATGCCGATCTTGGCGCCTTGATAGAATTGCAGGCTGATATTGCTCAGCACCGGCTTCTGGGCGCCGGGGAAGGTTTTGGTCATGCCCTTCATGACATAGGCGTATTGCGCGGCCATCGGCTTGGTCCTTTTGAGGATCGGGAAAAACGAAGGTTGGGTAAATGCCCCGCGCAAATAGGGAAGGGTAGGCTCAAGGGCAAGCGGCTAGACAGGCGTCTTTGCCAAGGATAGCACCGCTTCTCATGAAAAACCTTGCTCTTGCGCTTGCTGCGCTGCCGCTTTGTGCGCTCGCCTTTCCTGCTTTGGCCCAAGCTGCCGATACCGCGGCGCTGGAGGCCGTCGCCACCAAGGCGCTGGCCGCAGATGATATCGCCTTTGCTTTCACCGAGGGGCTGACCACCGAGGTCGGCCCGCGTCAGGCCGGAACCGAGGCCGAAGCGCGCGGGCGGGCGTGGGCAACCGCGTGGCTGACCGCCAATGGCTTTGCCAATGTGGCCGATGAACCTTTTGAAATGGACACATGGGTTCCCGGCGACATTGCCCGCGCACGAGTAACAGGGCCTTTTGCACAGGATCTTGTGGTGCTTCCCTTGGGTGACAGCGCCGCCACGCCCAAGGGCGGGGTTGAGGCCGAAGTGGTCTTCTTCCCAAGCTTTGATGATCTGCGCGCCGCCCCTGATGGCAGCCTGAAAGGCAAGATCGCCTATATCAGCCATCAGATGCGCCCCGCACAGGATGGCTCGCATTATGGCTTTGCAGGGCCGGTGCGCTGGGTTGGCCCCGGCATCGCGGCAAGCAAGGGCGCGGTTGCTGCCGTCATCAAATCGGTCGGCACGGATTACCACCGCAACCCGCACACCGGCGGCACCGATTTTCCTGAAGGCGTAAAGCCCATTCCAGCGGCTGCGCTGAGCCTGCCGGACGCGGAAAATCTGGAACGGATGTTTGCGCGTGCCGGCGGCAGGCCTGTCACCTTGCGGCTGGAATTGAACCCTCGCCAATTGGGCAAGACCATCAGCGGCAATGTTGTGGGCGAGATTGTCGGGCGCAATCCAGACCTGCCGCCGGTGCTGCTGGCCTGTCATCTTGATAGCTGGTGGAATTCGCCGGGTGTGGCGGATAACGCGGCAGGCTGCGGGATTATTGCGGCAGCGGCTAAGAATGTTGCCGAGGCTGGCCAGCCGCTGCGCACCATCCGGGTGCTGTTTGCAGGGGCTGAGGAAACCGGGCTGTGGGGTAGCGCGGCCTATTCCAAGGCGCATATCCATGAGACGATTGCGGTGGGTCTTGAAAGCGATTTCGGCGCGGACCGCATCTGGCGTTTTCAATCCAACTTCCGTGACACCAATCCCGATCTTCACGCCCGGCTGGCGCGCAGCGTGGCGCGGTTCGGGGTTGCCAATTCATCATTGGTGGCAGGCGGCGGGGCCGATCTTAATATTGTGCGCGATCAGAAGGGCGCGCTCATCAACCTTCAGCAGGACGGGACGCGCTATTTCGATCTGCACCACACGCCGGACGATACGCTCGACAAGATCGACATCGCCCAGTTGCGCCAGAATGTCGCAGTGTGGACAACCGTGGTGGGTATCCTCGCCAATGAAGAACGCAGCATTCTGACGGGCGGATTTGAACCTTCCGGCCCTGCGATCATGGCTGAGTGATGGGATTGATGGTTGGGCGTGGTTGTGACCGACGCAGCGCTGATTGATCGCTTGGAGGCAATGCTCACACAGGCGGCGCGCAAAGGCCAGCTTATGACCTATGCCGAGGTCGCCCGCGCGCTTTGTGTGCCGCCGCCTTACGTCATTCATCAGACCGCCGAAGCGATCGAGGCGCTGATGCGGCGCCATGCAAGTGTGGGCGCACCGCAGCTTGCCAGCATGGTTATCTCCAAGGCGCGCGGCGGGTTGCCTGCGCCGGGGTATTTTGTGCTGATGGCCGCTTTGGGAATCTATGACGGGCCAGCCGAGGGACCAGAGGCGCGCGCCTTTCATCAGGCCGAAGTTGCGCGTTGTCTTGCGGCTTTCGCCTGAAGGCGCCGCCGGTTATCATGGCGCACAGGCATTAATGGGGCGCCCAGCGCGATGCATCTTAATTTCAAGCACCTGCGCTATTTTCATGCGGTTGCCCATGATGGCAACCTGACCAATGCCGCGCGGCGCCTCAATGTTTCGCAGTCGGCGCTGTCCACCCAGATCCGCCAGCTTGAAGAAAGTATCGGGCATGAATTGTTTGAACGGCGTGGACGCAGGCTGGAACTGACCGAGGCCGGGCGCGTCGCGCTCAATTACGCCGATGGCATTTTTGAAACCGCCAGCGAAATGATGGCGACCTTTTCTTCCGGCGCAGGGCAGGCCCGCAGGCATTTGCGGATCGGGACAGTTGCCAACCTGTCTCGCAATTTCCAGATCCGGTTTCTGGGGCCAGTGCTGGCGCGCGATGATGTGCACCTTGTGATCCGCAGCGGGCCGCTCGCCGCCTTGGTGGCCGCGCTCGAAGCGCATGAGATCGACATTCTGTTGACCAATCGTGTGCCGCTGCGCGACAGCGCCACGTCATGGAGCGCACACCTGCTTGATGAAGCTCCGGTCAGCTTGATTGCGCATGAACCGCCAGCATCCCAGGCGCCCTCGCTTGCTGATGTGCTCAGCCGTGAACGGCTTATCGTGCCCAGCACGGAAAGCGGAGTGCGCGCGGATTTCGATCTGCTCGTCGATCGGCTCGGGATCCTGCCTAATATCGTTGCTGAGGCTGATGACATGGCCATGCTGCGCCTGTTGGTGCGGGAAGGCACCGGGATTGGACTCACCCCGCCGATCGTTGTGCAGGACGAGCTTAAATCGGGCGTGTTGCACGAATTGTTGAAAGTGCCCGGGCTCATTGAACGCTTCTATGCGATCGTCCAATCGCGGCGTTTCCAGCACCCGTTGGTGGACAGCCTGCTAGAGGAGCAGGGTCTTGTGTAATTCGTTTTTTAAGAACGAATGGATATTTTCATTGTATTTCATGGAACGTCGAGGCGGCGCTATCTCTCCCCTGTGAACAGGCCTCACCGGAGGCGTCAGGGGACAATCCACTCATGGACATGGCTTATTTTATTGCGCTCGCCATCGGGGTGAGCCTTTTGACTGGGACAGCAGCGCTGGCCGCCAGCGATCGCAGCGCGCGCGCTGTAAGTCTTGCGCTTGAAGGCGTGATGCTGGCGCTGTTGGCGGCCGCGTTAACCGGCTTGGTGCAGGTGCTGCAAAGCGCGCCTTACACGGCCGATCTTCTCACCTATCACGGTGCGGGCCTCAGCATCCGCATGGATGCTGTCAGCCTGCCGATGCTGGCGCTGGTGGCCTTTATCGGCTGGATTGTCCTGCGCTATCAGCGCACCTATCTGGCCGAAGAGCCGCGCCGTGCCCGCTTTGTCGGCTGGCTGGCGATTACCTTGGCAAGTGTGCTGTTGTTTGCAGGCGCGGGCAATCTGGTGCAGCTGTGCGCAGCGCTGATTGCAACCAGCCTTGGCATCAATCGGCTGCTGCTGTTTTATGCTGGTCGCGCCGCTGCTCGGCGGGCCGCGCGCAAGCATTTCATCACCGCGCGGATCGCCGATGCTGTGCTGCTGGCCGGGGCGGGGCTGTTGGTCTTCACCTATGGCACCACGGACATTGCTGCGATCCTTGATGCAGCGCGCGCGGGCGAAGGCGGGCTGGTGGCTGTCATGGCAGCGGGTTGCCTTGCGATTGCCGCTGTCATCATCTCTGCCCAATTCCCGCTGCACGGCTGGCTGTCCGAAGTGATGGAAGCGCCAACCCCAGTCTCTGCCCTGCTGCACGCCGGCGTCATCAATGCCGGCGGCCTGCTGCTGATCCGCTTTGCCGATGTGCTGCTCCTGTCGCCTGCTGCGATGGCGGGGCTGGTGATGATCGGCGGTTTTACTGCGCTGTTCGGCGGGCTTGTCATGCTGACGCAGCCTGCGGTCAAGACCTCGCTTGCCTGGTCCACTGTGGCGCAGATGGGTTTCATGATCATGCAATGCGGGCTGGCGCTGTTCCCGCTGGCGCTGCTGCATATCCTTGCGCACTCGCTCTACAAGGCGCACAGCTTCCTGGCTTCAGGCGGCGCGGTGGAACAGATCGCCGCCTTCAAGCGTCCGGGGCCGGTGGCAGTTCCCAATGCGCGCGCTGTCGGCGCTGCCTTCGTTGCGGCGCTGGGCATTTATGCGGTGATGAGCCTTGGCCTGAATATCGGTGACAAGTCGCCGCAGGCAAGCGCGCTGGGCGCAATCCTGATCTTCGGGGTGGCTTATCTGCTTGCACAAGGCCTTGCCGGCTCTGCCCCGGCGGCGCTGATGCAGCGCATGGCGGTCTATTCGCTCGCTGCATCGCTGGGCTATTTCGCGCTGCACGCCATGGCTATGTGGCTGACTGCGGGCACGCTGCCTGCTGCGCCCGAGCCACAAGCGCTCGAATGGGTGTTGATTGGCCTTGCCGTGATAAGTTTCGGCGTGGTGGCGGTGGCGCAATCCATGTTCCCGCTGTGGGCCTATCACCCGGCGGCCGCTGGCCTCAGAGTTCACTTGTCCAACGGGCTTTATGCCAACGCCATGCTCGATCGCCTGCTGGGCGGATGGGCAGTTCGTTAAGGCGGTAACCGGCAATCAGGAGTGATGCATATGTCGATCAAGAAGACTGCCAATTTGTGGGACATTGCCGATGCCGCTGGCCGTCAGATCCCCCCGGTCTGGCCTCTGGCCTCAAGCGTGGCGGTGAACCCCTATCTCGGCCAAAGCGGGCTGGACCTTGCGCAAACCGCTGCGCTGCTGGCGCGGGTCAGCAATGCCCGCACCCTGATGCCGCGCGAGTGGTTTGCGCAAGCCATCGCCAGCGGCACGATCCTTGACGAGGACCTTGCCGGAGCCCTTGCCGCCTGCACATCGCCGCTGCGTCCGGAAACGGTGCAAGGCCTTAAGCTTGCCGCGACAATAGCGCGCCCTGAAACCCGGCCTCTGCCGGTGATTGCCGACCTTGCGGCACAAGTGTCAGGGATTGATTGGCCGGCACTGATTGCCGAACGTTTCGGCCACTGGGCAGCAGGTTGGGGCGATGAAGGTCAGGCCTTGTGGGCCGCTCCCAAGGGGCGGGGCGCATTTCGTGCCTGGCAGGCGATCGCGCAGCATGATCTGACCTGCGAGATTGCAGGCCTTGCAGGGTTTGGCGCTTTTGTCGCCGATGCACCCGACAGCGCGATGGAGGCGATGGCGCGCAATGTGGCAAAGCTTGATCTGCCGCCGGCGGCGCTGCCGAGCTATTTCCATGCGCTGCTGATCACTTTGGGCGGCTGGGCGCAGTATGCCCGCTATCTTCAGTGGCAGGCGGAACTGGCCGGGGCTGAGGATAGCGCCCCGGCTGAATTTCTCTGCATCCGGCTGATGTGGGAAGCTGCGCTTTACGTTCAGTACGAAGCCCAGATTGCCGAGCGCTGGGGCGAAGTGGTGGCAGCGCATGCCGTCCCGACCACAGCTTCAGCCGATGATGTTGTCGACATGATCTTGCAGGAAGCGGCGGAGCGCGCAGCCCAGCGCGAGGTCGGCGCAAGCCTTGCCGCTGGAACCCAGCCGGTCAATGACACACCGCCGCTGGTTCAGGCCGCTTTCTGCATCGATGTGCGTTCGGAAACCTTCCGCCGCGCGCTCGAATCGCTCGATCCGCGGGTGCAGACATTGGGCTTTGCCGGCTTTTTCGGGATTGGCACGTCGCATCGCCGGTTTGCATCGGATGTGGCGGAACACCGCTTGCCGGTGCTGCTCAATGCCAGCGTATCGACCTGTTCCGGCACGCATGAACACGCCGCCAAAGATCAACGGGCGCGCATCCTCGCGCGGGGCAAGCGTGCATGGGGCAGGTTCAAGCTGGCAGCGGTCTCGTCCTTTGTCTTTGTTGAGGCGACCGGGCCGGTCTATGTCGGCAAACTGTTAAAAGACACGCTGGGGCTGACGCCGCCGGCATTGCCGCATGATCCTGCCCCGATGCTCGATCCCGCGCTCGATCTGCCGGCGCGCATCGGTGCTGCCAAAGCCGTGCTGGGTGCGATGTCGCTGACCCGTGATTTTGCGCCGCTCGTGCTGCTGGTTGGCCACGGCGCGAATGTTGTCAACAATCCTCATGCCAGCGGCCTGCACTGCGGCGCCTGCGGCGGCTATTCGGGCGAAGTCAACGCGCGGCTGCTCGCCAGCCTGCTCAACGATGGGCAAGTGCGCGCCGGATTGGCCGAGGCCGGTGTGGCAATTCCGGCTGGCACCTTGTTCCTGGGCGCACTCCACGACACCACGGCCGATACGGTGCTGATCTATGCCGAGGATCACCCTTCGCCCGATCACGCCGCAACACTCGCCCAGACCCGGCAGTGGATGGCAAGCGCAGGGCTCATCGCCCGGTCCGAACGCGCTTTGCGCCTGCCGCGCGCGGGCTCGGGCTCTGATATCGCCCGGCGCAGCCGCGACTGGGCCGAGGTGCGTCCCGAATGGGCGCTGGCAGGCTGCCGCGCTTTTATCGCCGCGCCTCGCGCGCGCACCTGCGGCACCAGCCTTTCGGGCCGCGCTTTCCTGCACGATTACGTCTGGCAGCAGGACGAAGGCTTTGGCGTCTTGGAGTTGATCATGACTGCGCCGGTTGTGGTCGCAAGCTGGATCAGCTTGCAATATTACGGCTCAAGCGTTGATCCCGAGGTGTGGGGCGGCGGCAACAAGCTCATTCACAATGTCGTGGGCGGCATTGGTGTGGTTGAAGGCAACGGCGGCACCTTGCGCGCAGGCCTGCCGTGGCAATCGGTGCATGATGGCACAGGGCTGGTTCATGAACCGCTGCGTCTGACTGTCTGCATCGAGGCACCGGTGCAGGCGATGACCGACATTCTTGCCCGCCATGACAATGTGCGTGCCTTGTTCGTTCGACAATCGCTGGCTGCACCTGATCGCACTGGATGAAGAAGGTCAGATGGCGCACCGCTACACCGGCAATCTGACCTGGGAGGCGATGAATTCGGCGAGCGAGGCTGCGTTGCAGCGCGAGCTGGCAGCCTAGGCAGCGCGCCTTTGCTGAGGGTTGGTCGGGGAGCAGGGCGGCTTCCCGGCCAAGTCGCAGGACGTTGCGATGGCATTTGCGCCAGCCTGTATTCTGGCGCGAAGATTTGAACGTGTTGTTGCATTGGCAGTCATTGCGCCCCTGCCATTGTGCTGTTCAGAGCATTCTTCCGGTCAAGCTGGTCCGACAAATTGCAGTCAGCCCGCGCCGCGTCAGCGAGTTGCTTTTTCGTTTGCGCCAGCTTGCAGGAAACAACGCTCCAGACACAAGATTGCACAAGCCTTGAGCCAACCTGCGCCGGAATACTCAAGCTCGTTGAGCTTCGCTCATACCTCCCACCCCACCTCTGCGCCCGGCCACCAACGATACCAAGTGGATATGGTGGCCGGGCGGGGAGGTGGGGTGGGAGGCCTATGGGTTCACGCCAGTGAACCTTGGTGCAAGGCACGCAGCCCCAAGGCTGCGCAGTGTGCCTAAGACCGGCGCGGCGCTGTCCAACGCCACAAGGCAATCCCGCCGAACACCGCTGTCAGCACAGCCAAGTTGCCAAGCGCGCCGGCGTAATCGGCCAGCGTGCCGCCCATCTGATTGAGGCCGACCATCACCTCGAGCCCCGGCGTGGTGGGGAACAGGCGGGAAAGCCACAAAACGGGAGCGGGCGTGGCCGCGGCAGGCCAGGTCAGACCGGACAGGAAAAACAGCGGCAACGACACGGCAAGACCCAATTGCAAGGGCCGCTCACGCGTGCGGAACAGGCTGGCAAGCAGCAGCACCAACGCGGCGGTGGCGGCAACGAACAGCGCAGCGCCCACCAGCACCTGACCAAGAGGTGCGGCCGCGCGCGGGTAATCCTGCCACCAGAAGACCAGGCCCGCAAACCAGCACACCTGCACCATGGCAATGGTGCTTGCGGCCAGTCCAAGCCCGGCAAATTGCGCGGGAGTCACGCGCAGCGGAGCGCCCAGCTTTTCGCGTGCAGTGGCTGCCAGCAAAGTGAGCCCCAGCAGCAAGGATTGATGCACAATGACAAAAGCCACGCCCGGAAACACCGCTGCGCCGTATCCCTCGCGGGTGTTGAACAGCGCTCGCGTGACCAGTTGCAGCGCAGGCGGCGCGGCGGGGCCTGCGGCGCGGGCCTGTTCAAAGGCAGCCTCGCGCGCGGTGCTGGCAAGCGCAGCGCCAATGCCGGTCAGCGCGGTTGACGAACGCAGCAGATGCGCCCCGCTGCCCACCAGCATCACATTGCCGCTGCGCCCTTGGGCAATGGCGCGGCTGTAGCCTTCGGGGATTATAATCGCAGCGCTCGCCTGGTCACTTGCGAGCCATTCCTGCGCCTCTTGCGGGGAGGCAAGCGCGGCGACCAGCCGCACCTGACTGGTGGCAGCCGCGCGCCGCACCAGATCACGGCTCGCCGCGCTGCGATCAAGATCCACCACCACCACCGGCGCATCGATGACGATTTCGCCCGAATAGGCGCTGGGATAGAGCACGGCGTAAAGGATTGGTGCGCCCAGCAGCAGCAGGGCCGCCGCGCGGTCTGCGAAAATTGCGGCGAACACCGCGCGAAAGGCCGCCCACATCAGCGCTTCCCCCAATCCTCGGGGCGCTGTGATGCACGCAGGTAAAGCCATGCGCCGGGGACAGCCGTGACCAGCGTGATAAGCCCCAGCGGCACCAGCGGGGCGGCGGCCACATTGGTGGGCGCTCCCGTGATCCAGTCGAGCGCCAGCAGCCTTGCGAAATGGGTAAAGGGCAGGATTTCGGCCCAGAATTTCGCAAAACCGCTCGCCTGATCGACGGGAAAGATCGCGCCTGCAAAGGCAAAGGATGCGCCGGCATAAAGCCCGGTAAGCGAGAGGCTCTGGCTCATGCGGCGGGTAATGCCGACCAGCAGCAGCGACACGCCGGCATAGGCGGCAAACATCGCCAGATAGCCTGTCATCAGCAGCGCTGGCCCACCTGCCAGCGCCCAACCGCGAAAGCCGGCTAGATAGGCCGTTACGCCTGCGCCCCATACCATGAAGGCGAGCACATAAAGCGCCGCTTTGCCCGCTATGCTTGCGCCGTCGGGGCGCCATTCGGCCACTGTGGCATCGCGCAATTCGCGCCCGAAGGCGGAGACGACGGCGAGCATGAACAACAGATGTAACAGCGCCGGATGCAGCAGACTGACGAGTTGTTGTTCCTGACTGGCAGGCGCGTTGAAAGCGATCAGCGAACGCACCGCGAGCGGCGCCGGGCGCACTTTACCAGGCGGTGAGATTGCCGCGATCTGCTCCACCGCTGCGCGCGCATTGGCCGCCGCTATGATCGCTGCCATGTCGCGTTGGATGGTGGAAGAGGCCGCCGAATGCGCAGCGTTGACATAAAGCGTGATCTGGCCGCGCCCTTCAAGCGCGCGCTGGGTCGCCTCAGGCGGGACCAGCACAATCGCTTCGACCGCCCCCGAGCGCGCAAGACTTTCCGCCGCGCGCATATCGGGCACGGTGTAGGCCAGCCTCATGCCCGGTGCGCCTTCAATGCGGATTGCAATATCGCGCGACAGGGCGCTGCGTTCGGTATCCACCAGCGCCACCGGCAGATCTCGGATGACCCCTGCCGATAACTGCCATGCAATCAGGGCGCACAGCACCAGCGGCAGCCATGTCAAAAGCGCCAGATCCCACGGACTGCGCGCGAGAAAAGCGGCTTCGCGCCGGAAACTTGCTCCGAAGCGCGCAGCAAAACTCATTGCGGCCAATCGAACAGGACAGACATGCCGGGGCGCAGGCCTTTGATCGGCTGCACCGGGGCAAGGCGAACTTCAAAACCCTTGATGTCAAAGCCGCTTGATTGGCGGGTCGCGCGCCAGGTTGCGTAATCACCTGCAGGGGCCATGAAGGTGACGCGGAAGCGTGCGCTGGTTCCTTCAAGCGCCGGGATGGTGCCAGTCAGTTCGCTGCCAAGCACCATGCCCTTGAGCTGATCTTCGCGGATAGTAAGCGTGACCCAGGGGTTTGCTGTCTGTGTGACATACATGATCGGAAAGCCTGCACCGACCAGTTCGCCGGGCTGGGCAAGCCTGCGCCCAACCTCGCCTGCAGCAGGCGCCCGCACAGCCGTTTCCGCCAAGGCCACGGCGACCTCGGCGGCAGCGCCGCGCGCCTGATTGGCCTGCGCTTCGGCAGCGCGCCTGTCTTCGCGGCGGGCGCCTTCGCGCGCGGTGTCATATTGCGCGCGGGCCGCGCGGGCGGCTTGTTCTGCGGCAACCATATTGGTGCGCGCCTCGTCGCGTTTCTGGCCCGCCACCACGCCCTCATTGGCGAGGCGATCAACCCGTTCAAACGTTACTCGGGCAAGATCAGCTGCTGCCGCCGCGCGGCGCCATTGCGCTTCGGCAGCGGCGATCTCGGTGGCGCGCGCGCCCGTCTCCGCCTTGCTCGCCTGCGCTTCGGCAGCATCCACAACCGCGCTCACCTGCGTTTCCTTGGCGCGTGCCTCGGGACTGTCGATGGTGGCAAGCAATTGCCCGGCCTTCACCATCTGCCCTTCCTCGACATGGATTTGTGCAAGCCGGCCGGTCACCTTGCTGGCGACCCGCAATTCGCGCGCATCCACCAGTCCCTGCAGCTGATCGGGCGCAGGCTTCCATGCCAACCAAAGGCCAAGTCCGATCACCGCCGCGACCGCCAGAGCAACCAGGATCAGCAGGCTCTGGCGCTTGCCGGTGGATACCTCAGCCTCGCTCATTGGCCGCCCCCTGCTGCACCGAGATAGTCAGGCAATCGCTCCATCTGGCCGCTCACTTCCATCAGATTGATCAGGGCATCGACATATTCATAGGCCGCCAGCGCCTGTTCCACCCGGGCGCTGGCTGCAACCAGCTCGGCGTCGGTGACATCGCGGCTGGTGCCCTGCAATTCGCGGAACGACAGCCGCGCCACCCGCAGCGATTCGTCGGCAGCGGTGATGCTGCGGGCATAGAGCGCGTGGCGGCGGCGCGCATTTTCGGCGCGGGCGTGGGCGATCATTACCCCGGTCTCGATCTGGGTGCGGGCCTCACGCGCTCCGGCGCTGGCCTGCGCTTCGGTTTCCCGCGCGGCGGCAAGCTGGCTGCGACGGCCGAGCCCGCCTGCAATCTTGTATTTGACCCCCAGTCCGAAGATGAAATCGGGATCGACCAGCAACGTGTTCTGGCGATCCAGATTATACTGCGCCAGCGCATAGACGGTTGGTCGCAGCTTGGATGCCTCGGCCTCAACGCCTGCTCCGGCAAGCGTGACGCTGGCATCCAGCCGCCGGATCGCGGGATGATTTTCCAGCGCGGTGCCGAGAAACTCCTCAGCGGCAGGCAGCGGCGCATCGCGCACCGCAAGCGGGGTTGCCAGACGGGCCGGAGCCTCCAGCCTGAGCAGCCCCATCACGCCGATTTCGGCGGCGGCAAGATCGCCCTCGGCCTTCTCATATTCGCGCATCGCCTGTTCAAGCGCGGCTTCGGCCTGCAACCGCTGGGAACGGGCGATCTGTTGTTCGCGTTCAAGCGCGCGGGCATCGGCCACCAGCTGCTCCATACGCGCCACCACATCGCGCCGCACATCACGCGCTTCAAGCGCAAGTTGACGGGCAAAATAGGCGCGCGCCATTTGCGCCAGCCCCTTGGCAGTGGCGTCGCTGCGGGCAGCTTCTTCGATGGCAAGCTGGCTGGCTGCTCCGGTGCGTGCAGCATCCATCTGCCCGCCTGCATAAAGCGGCATGGTCGCGGTGATGATCGGACGGCGCACGAGTTCGCGGATGCGGAATTGCAGCGGATCATCAAGCCCGAAGGCTGCCCCGACCCCGGCAAGCGGCCCAAGCGGCAGAAACAGCGTCTTCTGGAAATCGAGCACCTGAGCTTCGACTTCCACCTCGGGACGCCCGATTGTGCGCGTCGCCTGATAGCGCAAGGCCGCCGCGCGCACCGCGGCATCTGCGGCGTCAAGCGCGTCGGATTGATCGAGATAGCGCTGCTGAGCGCTCGCATAATCAAGCGCGTCAAGGTTCTGGGCAAAAGCAGGCACGCCCATCACACAGGCCCCCACCCACAATGCAATGTGCCATCGCCATGCCATGCCTTATCCCCGATCCACCCCGCTTGTGTCACAGCTTGGGCGGGATGCCTGTTGCCTTGAATGATGTTTGATGTCGAAACCTTGCGGCGACAAGGTCGGCCCTTTTGCTTTCGGCGACATCATCCCTTGTATCTGAGCCGATCCTTGCAGTGGGTTCCATAGCGCAAGCGCAAGCGCAAGCGATTATTAATCTGGCAATTTCTGAAAGGTTCTTGGGCTTGTGTGAAAGCTGTTCAATCGCGTTGACGATTGACAGCCCTGCCATGGGAACGCGGCGGCGCGCGCCGCAGGAGGCAGAGCGGTTCCAGAGCGAAGGGCGTAACAACCGGCAGACTGGCCGAAAAATGGGGTTAATCCGGTTGCTGATAGAGCAATTCGATCATCCGGGTAAGGCGATTGCAAAACCGCTTTTGCCCGCTTCATTGTCGATAAATGGGCTGTTGCGCAGCAGGCCAAGATGCATGGCTGCGGCCAGATCATTGGCCAGCAACACGGCTTCGGGTTGATCAGCGCGTTGCGGCATGGCGCGCTTGCTGAAATGATGATGCATCGCGCTGCGAGACACCTTCGCACGCTGGATGATTTCCACCCTTGTCAGCCCTGTGTCACCCTGTTCGATTGTCGATCAGGCCGGTTGCTGCTGCTTCGGGCATATCCTGCCGCGGGCCGCGATTACAGCCGGCCCCGCGCAGTCTGTACGAAAGGCCTCAGGCTTGCCGCTTGCGGTTCTGCCGCACCAGCTCGGCAATCGGAATGGCTGACCCTGCAATGCCTTTGCGGGCATAATCTGCGCCAACTGATGCAGCGCTGGCGGCGGCCTCGGAAAAGAGCCTGCCGCCCACCGAAAGAATCGTCGGCCTGCCAATTGCTGCCAACCGGCTGTGTTCAATCGCGCTACGCAATTTGATGAGCGCATGGCGGCGCGGCAGGGCATCGGACAAGCCAATATCCATGGCATCGGGCTGCTGTGCGCCCAATTGATTGAGCAAGGCCTGTTCGCTTTCGGGAAAGGCCATTTCGACCTGCCAGCCGGCATCGGTGAACTGATCGGCCAGCATAGATGTGCCCAGCATATGGCTTTCCCCCGGAGCAGTCGCCAGCAGAATGGAATAGCGGCTTTTACGGATCGTCTCGCTGGCCGGTGCATAGCGCAGCGCATGGCCTGCCAGTTGCAGCATGGAGAGCGCGATGGTGAGTTCCAGCGCGCTGCATTGATCCGCCATCCACGCATCGCCCAAGGCGCGCGCTGCTGGTTCGATCAGGAGCGTAACCACTGCATCGCCCGTCCAGCCATTGTCGGCAAAGCTCGCGATCAGCGCGTTGAGGCCAGTGTCGTCGCCATCAAGCGCCAGCACAACGATCCGGGCGATATGGTCCGCCACGGCAGGCGGCGTCGGCGAAGCTACCATTGGCGCATCAAGGAACCGCTCATCCATGAGCAGGTCCCAATCGGAAAACAGCCGCGAGGTGACAACGTGTTCGCTGAGCACTTCAATGTGGTTGTGGCGGGTGTCCTGTCGAATCGCTGACCAAAGCAGATCAAGCTGGGCAGGTGGCCCTTCGAGCGTCTGGAAAAAGCAATCCTTTTCAAAGGCCAGCATCCCGGTGATGCCAAGGCTGCGATTGCGCGCGCGGGCCTTGCTTACCAGCGTTTGCAGATCGCTGGCGCCCGGCGATGCAGTGGCGACGCTTTTATAGGTGAGGCAGGCGATCCAATCTTTCGCCATCGCAGGGTCTTCTTGAGGTGTTTTTTGCATTGCCGCATCCTTCGGTGTCTTGAGGATGCGCGGCAATCAGAGCAGCGCAACAGCACTGCCAAGCGGTCCGGCAGACGATCCCCATCCGCCATTTTTCGTTGCCGCAGCGGGTTTGAACGACACGGCGACGAATTCGCAATGTCCCTCAATCGATGCTGATCGTCAATTGCCAAGCCTGAAACTCTGCCGGTGCGCACTGCAACACACTCGCCAGGCTGATCGCGGTTCAGGCTTTGCAAGGCGCACACTATCATATTTTTCGATATTTCTCGAAATGTCGATTGACGGCGTTATGCAAAGCCTTATTTCCATGCTGCTCGAAAGGTGTTCGGATGAACGATGTCAGCTTGCAGGTCTGGGCGGTTGATGCGCTGGGCGCGCTGGCCCATGAAACGCGCCTGGGCGTGTTTCGTATGCTGGTGCAGGCTGGGCCCGATGGCATGATCGCAGGCGCGATTGCTGAAGCGCAAGGCGTGCCGCCGTCGACTATGTCGCATCACCTCGCCACGCTGGAGCGCGCCGGGTTGGTGCAATCGACCCGTGAAAGCCGCCTGATCCATTACCGTGCCGACTACGCCGGAATGCGGAAATTGCTCGCCTTTCTGATGCAGGATTGTTGCGCCGGGCGGCCTGAGATGTGCGGTGATCTGATGGCCGGTTTGGTCTGCGAAGCTCCTAAGGGAGACTGCTGATGTCGCAAAACCCCTTCACCATCCTCGTGCTGTGCACCGGCAATTCCGCACGTTCGATTCTGGGTGAAGCGCTGTTCAACCACCTTGGGCAAGGCCGCGTGCGGGCTTTCAGCGCGGGCAGCAAGCCCAAGGGCATGCCTCATCCGGGGGCATTGCGGCTGTTGGCGCGGCGCGGCATCGACACCAGCGCTTTTCGCTCGAAAAGCTGGGACGAATTCACCGCGCCCGGCGCGCCCGCGATTGATCTCGCGATCACTGTCTGTGGCAATGCGGCGGGCGAGGCTTGTCCGGTGTTCATGGGCAGCCCCTTGAAAGCCCATTGGGGTCTTGCCGACCCGGCCGATGTCACCGGCAGTGAGGCGGATGTCGACGCGGCTTTCGAGGAAACCTGGCGGCTGCTCGAAATGCGGGTGCGGGCGTTCCTTGCGCTCGATTTCGCCGCGATGGAACCAGCCGCGTTGCAATCCGCCCTCGCCCAAATCGGCGCGCTGGAAGGAGCCGCTTGATGACCACCACCACCGCCTCCGCCACGCCCGAGGCCGCCTCGCCGCTCGGCACGTTTGAGCGCTATCTCTCTTTGTGGGTGGGGGCCGCGATCCTTGCAGGCGTGGTGCTGGGCAATCTGGCTCCGCAGGCCTTCGCGAGCCTTGCCGCGCTCGAATATGCTTCGGTCAATCTGGTCGTGGCAGTGCTGATCTGGGCGATGATCTTCCCGATGATGGTGGGGGTCGATTTCGGCGCGGTGCGCCAAGTGGGTGACAAGCCCAAGGGGCTTGTCATCACGCTGGTGGTCAATTGGCTGATCAAGCCCTTCACCATGGCGCTGCTCGGCGTATTGTTCTTTCAGATGATCTTTGCCGATCTAATCCCGGCGGGCGATGCGGAGCAATATATCGTCGGGCTGATCCTGCTGGGCGCAGCGCCCTGCACTGCGATGGTGTTTGTCTGGTCGCAGATGACGCGCGGTGATCCCGCCTACACGCTGGTGCAGGTGGCGGTGAATGATCTTATCATGATTATCGCCTTCGCCCCGATTGTCGCGCTGCTCTTGGGCCTGACCAGCATTGCCGTGCCGTGGGAGACATTGCTGTGGTCAGTCGCGCTTTATGTGGTGGTTCCGCTTGCGGCAGGGGCATGGGTGCGCGCGCGCCTGCTGGCGAGCCATGGCGGAGACGAGCGTGCGGTGGGCGCTTTCACCACGCGGATCAAGCCGCTCTCGGTGCTCGGCCTGCTGCTGACTGTGTTGCTGCTGTTCGGCTTTCAGGCCAAGACGATTGTCGCTAAGCCCCTGCTGATTGCGCTGATTGCGGTTCCCATTATCATCCAGAGCTACGCGATGTTCGCCATTGCTTATGGCTGGGCGCTGATCTGGCGCGTGCCGCACGCGATTGCCGCGCCGTGTGCGCTGATCGGCACATCCAATTTCTTTGAACTCGCGGTCGCGGTCGCGATCGGACTGTTTGGGCTCGGCAGCGGGGCGGCGCTGGCGACAGTGGTCGGCGTGCTGGTGGAAGTGCCGGTGATGCTGTCGCTGGTGGCGATTGCCAATCGCACCAGAGCGCGCTTTGCGACAAGGACGGCGGCATGAGTTTTCAGCGCCTGCGCGCCTTGCCTGAGCCGTAGGGATCTGGCCCGCGTCCAGCCTGACCTGCTTTTTTCTTGATCTAATCCACCGGAGAACCCAACTTCACGCATGATGCAGAAAATCGAAAGAGGTCAGGGAATTACCCGAAGCGAGCGCAAGCTCGCAAAGCTTGCTGACAAGACCTTTTTGAGCCTGTGGGCATACCCCAACTCGTACAATGATCGAGATATGCGGAAGGGCCAAGGGAAGGAGCTTTGCGACCTGCTTGCGGTCTGCGGAGACGATGTTCTCGTCTTCTCCGACAAAGAGATAACTTGGCCGAACGGAGATCTCGAGACCGCTTGGCGTCGGTGGTATCGGCGTGCAGTCACGTCTTCGGTGAAGCAGATTAGGGGTGCGGAGCGCTGGATCCGCACCCACCCAGACCGTGTGTTCATCGATGCTGAGTGCAAGACTCAGCTACCCGTAAATCTCCCGCCTCCTGCCCGACTTCGGATCCATGGGATCGTGGTTGCTAGCGGCTCAGAGCCAGCCGTGCGGCAACATGTGGGGGACAAAGACGGCACGCTGATGGTGATAGGTCAGCCGCCGTCTCCTCAGAGCGGCTCGCGCGCATCGATTGATTTCCCGCCCTTCATGGTTGGCGATCCTGATCCCCAAGGTTCGTTCGTCCATGTTTTCGACGCGCCTTCGCTCAAGCTCGTTATGAGCGAGTTGGACACGATTTCCGACTTCGTCGCGTATCTGATCGAGCGCAGCAAAGCGATCCGTTCAGGCACGCTGGGCATAGCCGCCGCCGAAGCTGATTTGCTGGCCCTTTACCTGTCAAACGCAGGCCCTGATGGGCGCAATGAGTTGCCCGTTGGTCCAGCGTACAACAACGACATGCTGGCTGTCGCCCCAGGTAACTATAGGGCGCTGAGGGCGTCACCCGAGTATCGCGCTAGGGTGGCTGCGAACGCTGATTCTTACCACTGGGACCGCCTTATCGAGCTTTTCGCCCGAAATCTTCTTGGTGGGACTAGCGTTGCTGTGGCGGGCATGCAGCCTGAGATCAGATCAGCCGAGGTGGCACTGAGGCAAATGGCGCTTGAGTCTCGGGTGAACCGGAGAGCCCTCGGGCATGCCTTCATGAGCGCCTATCGCAAAGCGGAGGAGGCCAAGCAGGATCGGTTCGCGAGGCTCATTCTTCCCTTCGAGGGCTGCGCTGATCCCGAAAGTGCCTACCTCTTCCTGGTCCTCGCTAATCGAGGCGATTGGTTGACCGCCAAAGGTTATGATTATTATCGCGAAGGACGGGGTGGGTTCCTCAAGGCGTACTGCCAGGTTGCACTATTTCAGAACCGAAGTCTGAAGCGGATTGTTGGCATAGCAGTTGATGCTGCTCCGAGCCTTACTGGTCGGGTGGGCGGGTCTGAAGACCTGATGATGGTCCAGATCGACGAGTGGACTCCCGAACTCGAAGAGGAAACCCGCAAGTGGCAGGACGAAGCGGAAATCCTGCTTCGAGATCGACTTCAGCCGTCGTTGCTTCGTCAGCGCAGTCTAGCCGAACGGGACACTGATCGATTCTATTCTGGCAATCGGAAAGAGCGGCTGGCCGCGCGTGCGAAAGCTCGGCGCAGGGCGAAGAAGGGTCCGCGTTAGATAGCTTGAGCGATAAGGCGACCCCTTGTCGCCTATGTCGCTGGCGGTGCCTCCTCGAGGTGACCCAGTAAGGTGCCCCAGAAACTCTGCGGTTCCGCATGTAAATAACTGAAAAAATTGAATAATGGAAAATTGGTCGGGGAGACAGGATTCGAACCTGCGACCCTCTGCTCCCAAAGCAGATGCGCTACCAGGCTGCGCTACTCCCCGACACTTTGTCGCCTGCTGCATTTTCGGTGGGCCCGGCAGGATTCGAACCCGCGACCTAGCCGTTATGAGCGGCCAGCTCTAACCGCTGAGCTACAGGCCCCTGGTGCACCGAAACATGATCAGTGGCCCGCCCTAGCTTTTGCTTTGCCAAGTTACAAGCGCGAGATCAGGATACCAAGGCGCAGGCTAAGCTCTCCTATCGCGCGGCTGCGATGATCTCGGCAATTGTGGTGCTGGTAACCCCGCGCCTTGCCAATTCGCGATAGGCAATGTCGAACCAAGCATACAGCGTCGCTACATCAGCTGCGCTCTTTACATAGGGCGTGTGCCCGGCTGCGAGCGAAGGGCTATGGAACGAGAGCACCAGCACCGGCAGGCCAAGAGCAAGCGCCCGGTCAATTCCGCGCAAGGCTTCATTGATGGTGACGCCTTCGGGGGTAAGGGCAATGCGTTCCAGCAGGCCTAGCCGCGAAAAGCCGGAAAACAACGAGGGTACGTGGCGCTGCATCTTGTGCAGC
The DNA here is from genome assembly GCA_001724215.1 of Erythrobacter sp. SCN 62-14. Classification (GTDB taxonomy): domain Bacteria; phylum Pseudomonadota; class Alphaproteobacteria; order Sphingomonadales; family Sphingomonadaceae; genus Erythrobacter. Next base: position 20,133 of record MEDW01000124.1, read on the forward strand.
TGCGGGCCAAACCCTCTCAAGGCTCCGCGATAAACGCTGCTCACCGGCAATTCGAGCAGATCGCGCGCGTCATCCACCCAATAGGGCATCAAGGGATGGCGCGAATAATCGGGCCCTTCGCCGGGACTGTAATCAAACAGCGCTCGTACCGAAGTGTCGACCACAACCCCTGCGCGTTTGAGAAGCTGTGCGCTGTGCGGTCCCAATCCGTAGCGCCCGGCGCGGTAGCTCATTGGTGCTGCCCCAAAGGCCTGCTCAATCCGATCGCGCAACCGCATCAGCTTGGCTTCTTCGAGCGCAGGCGGCAGATTGCCTGCATAGGAATTGTGCGCGCACACCGCTTCATCAAAGGGCGGATTGACCCAGGGGTGCAATTGCATCCCCACCTCGGCCATGCCGCGGCGCACTGCATCTGCGATGATTTCGACCGCTTGCGCATTTTCCACAATAGGCCAATCCACCAGATAGACCGGGCGCGCGCCAATCCGTTCGCAAAAGGTCTGGAAGCGGGCAATTTCGGGCACATGAGTGAGGCTGTGGCGATCACGGGTGAACGGCGCGTTCCAGTCGAACTCCTCTTCGGTATCGACTGTTAGCAACACTCTCTTTCCGAAATCGGGTGCGAATGCTGCAGTGTTGCCGCCGAGCGGCGGGGTGATCATGGCTGATGCGGTCGAAACCGCCTGGCTGCGCGCCATTTTTGCCCCCTATGCGGAACGGACGATCAAACGATCAGGCCGCACTATGGCTCACAACTGATTTAGGATTGGTTTCCAGGCCGGTAATCAATGGCAATCGCAATGTGAGCCCGGTTTCGTCCACCTCGAGAGCGCCGCCGGCACGGCGTGCTTCGGCCCGGGCCAGCCGCAGCGCAAATCCGGCGCCGAACAGACTCGCGCTTATGGCTGATGAATTGGGCCTGACCTCGGAGGCGAACAGGTCCGCCTCGCTCTGCAATCGTGTTGGCAGATCGCAGCGGATCTGCGCCATGGCAGCGGGACCATCGAACACCGGGACAAGCGTGATCCTGATACGCTCAGCTGCAGCGCAACTCCCCGCGAGCGTTGCGATCACACGCCACAAGAGCGCCTCGACCTCGTCTTCATCAACAGCAACCAAGAGGCTCGCCTCGCCGCCGGGCTCAAGCGAAAAACCCGCGCTGCGGCTGGCCAGCACTGGCTCCAGCTGGCCTGCAATCTGCCGCACCAGCTTGGCGCAATCGCACTCACCCGGCATCATAGCCAGCGCACCGGTTTCAAGGCGGGCAAGCCGGTCAAGCTCGCCAAAGCCTGCCAGAATATGGGCCGCATCTGCTGCAATTGCAGCCGCCAGCGCACGGTATTCATGCGGAGTGGGGCCGAATAATTGCTGTTGGATAACCTCGGCATAGCCCTGAACAGCGGTGATTGGCGTGCGCAATTCGTGGAGCAGTTGGCGAATGCGATCGGATTCCTCGGCGGCGCGGGCATCCTGACCAGCCGTCAGGGATTGTGGGCGACGAAATCGGCCGAGATAGCCGGCAAAATGACCTTCAGGGGTGAAACGCGGAGTGCCATCCACCAGCCAGTCCCCTGAAATTGCCGCGGCCCCGCTCATCCGGAACGGCGCACGGACCAGCGGCTGACGACGGGCGAAAGAGCGCGCGAGTACAAGATTGTCGGCCCCGTTGGCCATGCCGGGCCCGGTCTCGCGCAGCAGCCGTGTGCCAATCACCGCCGGTGCCAGATCATGGGTCGCCCATTCAATGCGTCCGCTGGCATCTGCGACAAAGCCAAAGGATTGCGCCTGCCGTGCAGGCACTTCGGGAGCATCGCCCAGTGGCAGGCGAGGGGAAAGATCGGGGTCTTCTGCAGGATCGCTGCGCTCGCGGCGGAATTGCGCAATGCGTTCCACCAAGGCCGAAATTTCGCTGCGTTCGCTGGATTCGCGGCTGCTGGCGAGAGTGACCACTCGCTCGCCACGCTCATCGGGGGGGCTGCTTGCCTGCCCGAGCGGTGCGCTTGTCACCTCGTCCGCTTGTGCCACCGGATTTTGCAACATGGCCGAGGTTGTCGGCACGGCACGCAGCCGGGATGGTTCCGGTCGGCTTGCGGTCGGCGGCGCGTGAGAAGCCGCTTCGTGCGGCTCACTGCCCGGATGCGTTGGCTGCTGCGGCGCTGTGCCAGTCGGAGCAGGCAGGCCGCGGTCGTGCACTCCCAACCGATCCAGCAAGGCAGCCACATCCAGTGGCAAATCGCGCCTCAGCCGCACAAATCCGCGCGCGCGGATCGGGAGATGCGGGATCAGCGCGGTCCAGTCCTGAGCGGATAGTTCCGCACGCCCGAGTGCGGCAGCGGCCACTTCCGGCTCGTGCTCGGCAAGATAGTGCGCCAACTCTGCGCTGTGAAAGCGCCAACCCGGTTCGCGAATAATCGCCGCGCGTTCAGCAGCAGGAATGGCTTCTGCCAGCGCATCCATCCGCAGCCATGCGGCTGCAATCAGGCTTTGTTCGCGCACGCCTTCACCGCGGCGTAGAGCCTGCCTGCGACTGCCCAGGAGATCGAGCAATTGCCTAAGCTGCGTGCGCTGACCGCTCAGGCTGGTCGCATTGAGGCGCAGCACCGTGGCAAGGCGATCATCGAATAGCATCGAGAATTCTATTCCCCTCCCACGCGCGAATCGCCGCCCTTGATTTCACCTGACACAACCATGCGAGGCACAAGGAAACAGGCTTGTATTATCACGATGTGGAGATTGTCACAGTCTGTCAGATCGACTGCGTTGCAAAGCGGGACAATTGCTGGCAGAGCTAATTATATTAGCTTTGTACCCCTTATGGGGCGCAGGTTCTTTCAAAACGGCGAGGTGGGGCGGGTGTTCGCTGCCTCAGAACGCCCCAAAGCATCAAGGAGCGTTGCGTAAATGGGCAACCTGGACGAGATTGATCGGCGACTTCTGGCGGAATTGCAGGCGGAAGGCCGCGTGACCAATGTCGAATTGGCCCAGCGCGTAGGCCTCACTGCACCGCCTTGCCTGCGCCGGGTGCGCGGGCTTGAAGAAGAAGGCGTGATCCGCGGCTATCACGCTGATCTTGATCCGTCGAAATTGGGCTTTGCGATCACAGTCTTTGCAATGGTAAGCCTTAAGAGTCAGGCGGAAAGTGCGCTGCGCGAGTTTGAGGAGCACATGCGCGAACTTCCCGAAGTGCGCGAATGCCATATGCTGAACGGTGAGATTGATTTCATCCTCAAGATTGTCAGCAAGGATTTGCAAAGCTTTCAGGAGTTTCTGACTGGTAAGCTGACACCGGCCCCCAATGTCGAAAGCGTGAAAACTTCGCTCACCATCCGCACAGCGAAGCAGGAACCGGGCGTTCCGCTCTAGGTCAAGCGGTGCGCGATAGCCTGTTTCCAGCCCTCCCGTGACGACGCTTGTCACGCTGGCGATGGTCTTGCCCATAGTGGTGTTGCGTCTGCTGGCATGCAGGATGGCTTGATCGCCCATTGCCGAGGTGCTGGCGCAGGCTCCCTGTCCTGAGCACAAGCTATGGTATCCGCGGTGCGCGATCGCGCTGAGCCGCGCTTTATCACGGACGCACGTCACGCTGACGATGTCGGCCGTGTTGATCGGCCTGTGGAGCTTGTTCGATCTGCAGAAACGTCCGTTCGAACTTGAGAAAACACTGTTTGCAAACGGGTGCGGCCTGTCGATCGCCTGTGTTGTTTAGTGGCGCGGCGTCATCTTTATCCAGCGCTTGATAAGGACCAGCAAGCCTCGGATCAAAGGCCGGAAGGCACCCTTGGGATGAACCCGTCTAATGGAGTTTCAGGCGCGGCCGCACGATGCGGTTGACCCTGCCGATCAGCATCAGAAAGGTCCCCTTGATCCAGCCGTGAATGCCGAGCAGGTGCAAGCGATAAAGCGAGTTGTAGACAAACCGCGCCAGCCGCCCTTCGATCGCCATGCTGCCGCCCACCAGATTGCCCATCAGGCTGCCCACGGTGGAAAAGCGGCTCAAGGAAACCAGCGAGCCCTTGTCCTGATAGACAAATGCTTTGAGCGGTCGTCGGTCGAGTTTGCGGATGATGTTGTGATAGACGACATTGGCCATCTGGTGTGCAGCTTGCGCGCGCGGCGGGATCGGGCGTTCTTCGCCCGGCGGCGTGTAAGTGGCGCAATCGCCCAACGCGAAGATGTCGTCGTCGGTCACAGTCTGCAAGGTCTCGCGCACCACGAATTGATTGCGGTTGTTGGTTTCAAGCCCGAGCGTGCCGAGGAATTCAGCCCCTTTGACGCCTGCGGCCCACACCATCAGATCGGCCTCGATGCGTTTGCCGCATTTGGTGAGCAATGCGCGCGGCTCTGCTTCGATCACTTGGGTGGCGGGCATCACCTTAACGCCAAGCTCGCCCAATTCATGCGCAGCGGCAGCCGATAATTTCTCCGGCAAAAGCGGCAGGATGCGCGGGCCAGCTTCAAGCAGAGTGACCTTGAGGCGGCTTTCATCAAACACCTCAAGTCCATAATGCGAGAGCGCGGCAGCGGCGTTGTAAAGCTCTGCTGCCAGTTCCACGCCGGTTGCGCCGCCGCCGACAATCGCAACGTGGACGGTTTCATCGGCCTTGGGGTTTTTCATCATCGCCCGGCTGACACGCAGGCAATGGTTCAAAAGCCGCGTGCGGAAGCGTTCGGCCTGTTCACGCGAATCGAGATAGAGGCAATGCTCTTTTACCCCCGGGACGCCGAAATCATTGGAAACCGATCCCACGGCGAGCACCAGAATATCATAGCGGATCGTATGCGCACCAATCAACTCGCGTCCGTCTTCATCATGGACGGGGGCAAGGCTGATGGTCTTGGCGGTGCGGTTGATGCCGGACAGGCTGCCCTGAAAAAAGCGGTAGCCCCAGCGATAGCAATGGCCGCGATAGCCGACTTCATCGAGATTGGCGTCGAGCGCTCCGGCGGCCACTTCGTGCAGCAGCGGCTTCCAGATGTGGCTGAGGTTCTTGTCGACAAGGATGATGTCGTGCCGTTTGCGCCCGAACTTGGCGCCCAGCCGCCGCACCAATTCAAGCCCGCCCGCGCCTCCGCCGACAACAACGATCTGGGTCTTGCGGTTCATTCCTGCACTCCAAGGGGTATGCGCCGACTGGCCGGATTTGCCCCATCGCAGCCATTACCCATTGAGCATCAATCGGTTTAGGTGGCGAGTTGGTCAATGGTATAAGCGCAGCCTCACCGCTCGCCAAGCGATGACGCCAAGAGAGCTGCAAGTTTATGTTGCATTGCAGCATTTATACCGCACCTGCACCCAACGCACGCCATTTATTCAGCCGTGCGAAGTGCGGGACGTTGCCGTTAAGCCCAAGCTTGCAGCCTAGACCTCCCGCTCCTCCAGCCATTTTTCGAGCCATTTGATCGAATAGTCGCCGTTCAGCACATCGGTCTGGCGCAGCAGCTCCTGATGCAGCGGGATGTTGGTTTTCACCCCTTCCACCACCATTTCCTCCAGCGCGCGGCGCAGCCGCATGATGCAGCCTTCGCGGGTGCGGCCATAGACGATCAGCTTGGCGATCATCGAATCGTAATAGGGCGGCACGCGGTATCCGGCGTAAAGCCCTGAATCGACCCGCACATGCATCCCGCCTGCCGCGTGGTAATAGTTCACCAGGCCGGGCGAGGGCGCGAAGGTGAAAGGGTCCTCGGCATTGATACGGCATTCGATTGCATGGCCGTGGAATTCCAGTTCCTCCTGCGCCACCGAAAGCGGCTTGCCCTCGGCAATGCGGATCTGTTCGCGCACCAGATCAACCCCGGTAATCGCTTCGGTCACCGGGTGTTCGACCTGCAGGCGGGTGTTCATCTCGATGAAGTAGAACTCGCCGTTTTCCCACAAGAATTCGATCGTGCCCGCACCGCGATAACCCATATCGCGCATGGCCTTGGAGCAGACCTCCCCCATGCGCATCCGTTCTTCGGGGCTGATGACGGGCGAGGGGGCTTCTTCGAGCACCTTCTGGTGGCGGCGCTGGAGCGAACAATCGCGCTCGCCCAGATGGATGGCATTGCCATTGCCATCGCCGAACACCTGAAATTCGATATGGCGCGGATTGCCGAGATATTTCTCGATATAGACGGTCGCATCGCCGAAGGCGGCCTTCGCTTCGCTGCCTGCCTGCTGCATCAGGGTTTCGAGCTTGTCCTCGCTCTCACACACCTTCATACCGCGCCCGCCGCCGCCGCTCGCCGCCTTGATGATGACGGGATAGCCGATTTCGGCAGCGATTTTCTTGGCTTCGGCAGGGTCAGACACCGCCCCGTCGCTGCCCGGCACCAGCGGCAGGCCAAGCGCGCCTGCGGTGCGCTTGGCCTCGACCTTGTCGCCCATGGTGCGGATGTGTTCGGGCTTGGGCCCGATCCAGATGATGTCGTGTGCCTCGACAATCTCGGCGAACTTGGCGTTTTCAGAAAGGAAGCCATAGCCGGGGTGGATCGCGTCGCACTGGGCGATTTCAGCAGCCGAAATGATGTTGGCGATGTTGAGATAGCTCTCGCCCGCAGGCGGCGGGCCGATGCACACCGCGTGATCGGCAAGCCGCACGTGCATCGCGTCGGCATCGGCAGTGGAGTGCACCGCGACGGTTTCAATGCCCATTTCATGCGCTGCGCGGTGGATGCGCAGCGCGATTTCGCCGCGATTGGCGATCAGGATGCGTTTGATCGCCATGACTTAGGAAATCACCACCAGCGGCTGATCGAATTCGACCGGCTGGGCATTATCAACGAGGATCGCGGTGACCGTGCCCGATTTGGGCGACGTGATCGGGTTCATCACCTTCATCGCCTCGACGATCAGAAGGGTGTCACCTTCCTTCACCTCCTTGCCGACCGCGATGAAATTGGCGGCGCCTGGCTCGGGGGCGAGGTAACAGGTGCCAACCATCGGAGACTTGACCGCATCAACCGGAGCTGCCGCAGGGGCGGCAGGTGCAGCAGCCGGAGCCGCCGCGGCAGGGGCAGGCGCAGCAGGCGCGGCAGCAGGAGCAGCATACATTTGCGCAGGTGCTGCCATCATTGTTCCGCCGCGGGCCACGCGGATGCGGCGGTCATCATCCTCAACCTCGATCTCGGTAAGACCGGTTTCATTGAGCAGTTCGGCAAGCTCGCGAACAAGTGCGCTGTCGATGTTCATGCCGCCCTTGGATTTGCCATTCGTGTCGCTTCCCATGCGCTCCCCTTGGCTCTTGGCCGTTACGTTAATCTGTCATCTTGGCCTATTGCCGCAAATTGCGGCTGGCAAGTGGCAAAGGTGGGGCAGGGGTGGATCAAACTTCTCCGCGCGCGACTTTTTCGAGCGCCACAAGGTAGGATTGGGGGCCAAGTCCCTCGACTGTGGCCGCCGCTGCCATGCCGACATAGGACAGGTGGCGGAACGCCTCGCGGGTTTTGGGATCGGACAGATGCACCTCGATCACCGGCACTGTGATGGCTTTGATCGCATCGAGCAGCGCGATTGAGGTGTGGGTGTAGGCCGCCGCATTAAGCAGCACTGCGCGCGCCTGATTGGCGTTGGCCTCGTGCAGCCAATCAACCAGCATCCCTTCGTGATTGGTCTGGCGCATATCGATGGTGAGGCCGAGTTCGCTGGCGCGATCTTCGAGCATCCCGGCAATCTCATCAAGCGTGGTCGAACCATAAATCTCCGGTTCGCGCAGGCCGAGGAGGTTCAGATTGGGGCCATTGAGGACGTAAACGAGGTTGCTCATGCGCGCAGGCTTAGCGCGCGCATGGCAAAGGGGGAAGGGGTGGCCCTAGTGGTTCGAACGCGACGTAAGAATCCGGCCTCGCGCGGGGTCTGCTGTCAAGAAAATTGTTTTATAAGAGCGGATTAACGAGCGAACCCTAGCCGA
>MEDW01000125.1 GCA_001724215.1 Erythrobacter sp. SCN 62-14
AATGCCAAACGGGCCTCGGTGAAGCAGGAACCGAACAGCAGCCTCACGGCATAGCTTTCATCAGCTATGCGCAGGTATGCGTAAGTTTCGGAGAGCGGTGAATTGATTGCAAGCCAGATTGCGGCCAATCGCACAGGAAAGAGGGTTTGTGCTTGGCGCGCAATTGTCGATGCGGCCCTGCCGTAACGGCGCTTGCTCGGGTGCGGGCAATAAGGCGAGAAAAGGTGCTGTTGCATCCCCCCTTTCAGTCGACGAGTAGTTGTGACAAGAGGCACACCAAACAGGCAATCAGGCGAGGAGAGAAGCCATGAATCTGGAATTCACCCCCGAAGAACAGGCATTCCGCGACGAAGTGCGCAGCTTTATCGCGGAAAATTACCCCAAACACCTCGCTGATTTCGGAATGCGCGAAGACATGAGCCGCGAGGATTTCCTCGCCTGGCACAAGATTCTGGGCAAGAAGGGCTGGTCGGTTCCGGCGTGGCCGGTGGAATATGGCGGCACGGGTTGGAGCCCGACGCAGCGCTATATCTGGTCAGAGGAAAACGCCCGCGCCAGCACCGTCATGCCGCTGCCGTTCGGTGTGTCGATGGTTGGGCCTGTCATCTACACTTTCGGCAACGAAGAGCAGAAGGCCAAGCATCTGCCCGGCATCGTTTCGGGCGATGTGTGGTGGTGTCAGGGCTATTCCGAGCCGGGCGCAGGGAGCGACCTTGCCAATCTCAAGACCACCGCCGTGCGGGACGGTGATCACTACATCATCAACGGCCAGAAGACCTGGACGACGCTGGCCCAGCATGCTGACTGGGGCTTCTTCCTGTGCCGCACCGATCCCACGGCCAAGCCGCAGGAAGGCATCAGCTTCATCCTCGTCGATATGAAATCGCCGGGCGTTGAGGTGAAGCCGATCAAGCTGCTGGACGGCGGCTATGAGGTCAACGAAACCTGGCTCACCGATGTGCGCGTGCCGGTTGAAAACCTTGTGGGTCAGGAAAACAAGGGCTGGACTTACGCCAAGTTCCTGCTTGCCCATGAACGCAGCGGGATTGCCGGTGTGGCCCGGTCCAAGCGCGGGGTGGAAAAGCTGCGCGAGATTGCAGCGAATGAAACGCTCGATGGCGCGCCGCTGATCAAGGATTTCGACTTCGCCAAGAAGGTAAGCCAGCTTGAGATTGATCTCGCTGCCCTCGAAATCACCGAACTGCGCACGCTGGCAGGCGAGCAGGCGGGCAAGGGGCCGGGGCCGGAAAGCTCGATCCTCAAGATCAAGGGCACCGAAATCCAGCAGCGCCTCACCGAACTCACGCTGGAGGCGGTCGGCGTTTATGGCGCGCCGTTCCATGGCGGGGTGTCGAACGACAATGGTTCCAATGAACACCCGGTCGGCCCCGACTATGCGCAGCACGCAGCGGCGACCTATTTCAACATGCGCAAAACCTCGATCTATGGCGGATCGAACGAAATTCAGCGCAACATCATCACCAAGATGATCCTCGGCCTGTAACTGACAGCGCGAGACGGGAGAGACAAACGTGGACTTCAACTTCACCGAAGAACAGCAAATGGTGCGCGATGGCCTGTCGCGGCTGGTGCGTGAGCAATATGATTGGGAAACCCGCCGCAAGGCGATTGCCTCGGCGCAAGGCTGGCGGCCCGAAGTGTGGGCGCAGCTCGCTGAATTGGGCATTCTGGGGATGCCTTTTGCCGAAGCCGATGGCGGCTTTGGCGGCGGCGCGGTTGATGCCATGGTCATCATGGAAGAATTCGGCAAGGGGCTGGTGGTTGAACCTTTTGTGCCCACCGTGGTGTGCGCGGGCGGCTTCCTGAAGCACGCTGGCACAGCCGCGCAGAAGGAAGAGCATATCGGCGGAATCGTGGCGGGCAGCACCATCTTCGCCTTTGCCTATGCCGAACCCAAGGGCCGCTATGATCTGGCAGACCTTGAAACCACTGCCAAGAAAGACGGCAGTGGCTATGTGCTGAACGGCCACAAGGCGGTGGTGATGGGCGCGCCCTGGGCAAGCCACCTGATCGTCACCGCGCGCACCGGCGGCGAGCGGCGCGATCCGAAAGGCGTTTCGGTGTTCATCGTCGCCAAGGATGCAGCCGGGGTTACCACCCGCGATTATGAGACAGTGGATGGCCGCCGCGCGTCGGACGTGTTCTTCGAAAACGTCTCCGTCCCTGCCGAAGCGCTGATTGGCGCTGAGGGCGAGGGCCTTGCGCTGATCGAACTCGTCACCGATGAAGCCATCGCCGCGCTGTGCGCCGAGGCTTGCGGCGCGATGAAGGTCGCCCACGCGATGACAGTCGAATACAGCCGCCAGCGCAAGCAATTCGGCGTGCCAATCGGCAGCTTCCAAGTGCTTCAGCACCGCATGGTCGATATGTACACCGCTTACGAACAATCCGTGTCGCTGACCTATCTGGCGACCCTGCGCCTCGGCTCGGACGAGGTCGAGCGTAAAAAGGCTGTCTCTGCCGCCAAGGTCGGCGTCGGGCAGGCCGCGCGCCTCATTGGGCAGGAAGCGGTGCAGATCCACGGCGGCAACGGCGTGACTGATGAATACGCCATCGGCCACTATTTCAAACGCCTGACGATCTTCGATGCTGAATTCGGCAATGTCGATCATCACTTGAAGCGCCACGTTGCGCTTTCTGCCTGATTGCTGACAGGAGCGCGTGAAGGCGTGTCGTTCAAGGGAGCAGGGCGCAGTCTGGTGATTGCGCTGATAGCGGCGGCGTTGGGGCTGGGCTTTGCGTTTCTGGCAGGCGGCTCCAGCGTCATGCTTGGCGGGATTTCCGCGGTCTTTGCCTGTGCGCTGATTGCGCTTGGGGTGAACTGGCTGGCGTTCATCCCGGCAGCGCTCGCACAAAGCGATCGCTTCTATGACACCACCGGCGCGCTCACCTATCTGTCGGTGATCGCCGCGGCGTGCTTTGCCGCCGTGAGCGCGAACGGCGCGCTTGATCCGCGCGCGCTGGTGGTGGCGGGGATGGTGGCCGTGTGGACTTTGCGGCTTGGCGCTTTCCTCTATACCCGCATCCATGCCGCAGGCGGCACCGATGTGCGCTTTGAAAAGATCAAGGTGAACCCGCCGCGATTCCTCGTTGCATGGACGATGCAGGCCTGCTGGGTGATCTTTACCGCCTCGGCTGCGCTCATCATCATCACCGCGCCCAATCCGCCGCCGCTTGGTGCGTTCTTCTGGACTGGCGCGGCGCTGTGGCTCACCGGCTTTGCCTTTGAGGTGATCGCCGATGATCAGAAACGCCGCTTCAAGGCTGATCCTGCCAACAAGGGCCGCTTTATCACCACCGGTCTGTGGGCATGGTCGCAGCATCCCAATTATTTCGGCGAGATCACCTTGTGGACAGGGATTGCGGTGATTGCCTTGCCGCTCCTGTCAGGCTGGGGCTGGCTGGCGCTGTTTTCGCCGGTATTTGTCACGCTGCTGCTGACCAAAGTGAGCGGCATCAATCTGCTCGACGCCATTGCCAAGCAGCGTTGGGGCCAAGATCCGGCTTGGCGCACATATGCGGCCAGCACGCCCAAATTGCTGCCCCGCCCGCCCAAGGGTTGAACGGGCGGGGCGCGCAGTCAATTACATCCGCAAGCGCACCCCGATATAGCCAGCGCGCGGCATCTGCCCGAAATTGATCGCGGTTTCATAGACCTCGTCGAACAGGTTCTCGATCCGCGCGGTCAGTTCGAGGTTCTGGCCAATCGGCATCATCGCCCGGATATCGCCCAGCGTGTAACCGGGCAGGCGAATGGCGTTGGCGGCATCTTCGAAAGCGCTGCTCACATTGGTGAGGGTAAAGCCCGTCTCCAACCCGAAAGGCCAGCGGTAATCCACCAGCAGGCTCGATGAATTTTCGGGGCGGCGCTGCAGGCGGCGATTGAAATTGGCGCTTCCCACCGTGCGATTGCGGCTATCGACCAGCCCGTGGGTAAACTGCACGCTCAGCGCGTCGGTCGGCCGCATCGTCACGGCAAATTCCGCGCCGCGCGCGCGGGCGAGGCCGACATTGTCGTAAGTGCCAAAGGGCCGATTGTTGCAGATGGGTGAGGTCACGCCGAAACAGCCGATGAACAGGATGAGGTCCTCGCTGTCGCGTTCAAAATAGACCGCCGAGAGTTCGATCCGCCCGTCCACAAGGCTTTGCGTGATGCCCGCATCCCAGCCCTTTGAGCGTTCGGGAGCCAGGGTGGTGTTGCCGAAATCGCTGAAGAGTTGGAACAGCGAGGGCACTTTGAAGCCTTCGGCGTAGCTGGCGCGCAAGCTGGTGCCGGTCTGGCTGAGATTATAGACCGCGCTCGCACCGAAAGTGGTCGCCCCGCCAAAGCGATCATGATCATCGTGCCGCAGACCGCCTGTGATGGTGAAGCCTTCCGTCACTGTGCCGACCACTTGCGCATAGGCGCTGTAAAGCCGCGCGCGCGCGCTGGTGGCAGGGGCGCCAAAGCTGCTGGAGGTGAAGCTGGAGATTTCCTGTTCCACCCCGAAGGTTGCTTCCCACCCCTTGGCAAGATCAACAATGCCTTGGTATTCGAGCCGTTCGTTGCGCCCTTCGCCGCGGAATGTTTCCCATTGCGGGCCATCAAGCGCGGTGTTGCGGCGGTTGGTGTCGGTCAGCGCAAAGCCGATCCGGTTGCGAAAGCGGCCATCGAACAGGGCCGCGTTAAGCCCGGTGTAGCCGACAATCTCGCGGGTGACGCTTTCCTCGTTCACGTCGCCAAAGGCAAAGGTGGGCGGGGCAAAGCCATCGAGATTGAGACGCCCCCGCGAATACCACCCGCGCGCATCGAGCGAAATCGCATCCGTGATCGCGAGGTTGAAATTGGCATTGGCGCCGACGTTTTCATAAGGGTCGCGCTCAGTCGCGCCGCGCGCCTCGGCAAAGTTCGAGATGCCATCGGTGCGAAACCAGCCCGCGCCGACACTGGCCGAGAGCGGCCCGGCCTTGCCCGAAGCATTGGCGACAAGGTTCACCGTGTCGCGAAAGCCATATTCGCCGCGCGCGTTAACCTGCAATTCCTCCGTCGGGCGGCGCGTTACCATGTTAACAACGCCGGCAATCGCCTGGCTGCCCCACAGCACCGATTGCGACCCGCGCAGCACTTCGATGCGTTCGATGTTGCCCGTCATGAGGTTGCCGAAGTTAAATCCGCCCCCGACGCTCGAAGGGTCGTTCAATTTCACCCCGTCGATCAGCGCCACCGTCTGATCGCTTTCCGCGCCGCGGATGAACACCGAAGTCACCCCGCCAATCGCGCCATTGCGGGCAATGGTAACGCCCGGCAGAGTGCGCAGGATGTCCGCGACATTCTGGGTCTGGCGGCGCTCGATCTCGGCAAGGTCGAGAACGCTGATCGTCTGACCGACCTTGTCGAGCGATGTCTCGGTGCGGTTGGCAGCGGTGACGATGATCTCACGGGGGGTATCGGATGCATCATCCAATCCGTCCTCGGCAGCGAGATGGGCGGGCAAAGCCACCGCCATAAGGCTGGTGGTGAGAGCCAAAGCGGGCTTAATTCGCGTAAATTGGGTCTTAAAGGTCATAGATACCTCCTGTCTTCACACACAGAAGGCAGGCGCCGGCATTCGCGGCGCGACATGACGCAGACCCGCATTGCAGGCCGACCCCCACCTTCGCTCATGTCGTCACGCGGAGGCATTGCTCCGATCATGTGGATGGACCCGTCCACACAAAGGATCGACCGCAGCAGGCAGGTCTCCTGGCTTACCGGATCGACATTGTCCGCCCTGCCTTCCCAGCCCCGCGAGCGGCGCCAGTGGCGTGATGGGGCGGAAACTCCCCGGCTACAGTTGCGGGCACAGCCCCGGCCTCATTTGTGCTGAGCCATCGCTGGCGCAGCATCAATGTCCGGGTTCCCTTTTGAGCCCCTCGCGGGGCACCTGTTGCGGGCTGCGCAATGAACCGCTTGCCCGGTTTTGGCAAGAGCCGAGTGGCACGTGCTAGTCGCTCACGGCCAGATCGTTGATCGCGGCAACGCTGCCCAGCCGCCGCTGGGCTTTCAGGGCAAGGCTGGCACAGCGCCGCCACAATTGCGCGCGTTCAAGCAAAGTTTCCATCACCAGAACCGGCAGGTTCCCGCTCGCCGCCGCCGCCAGCAAGCGGTCCTTTTCCGCCTCATAGGCGAGTTCCAGCCGCCGCGTGCGTTCTTCCAGCAATTCGGGATGATCCAATTCCATCGCCGCCAGCGCGCCGAGATCCAGACACTCGCAAGCCGCGCGTTGCAAGTCGCGCGCCGTTGGGTGATCCGTGCCCGGATCGAGCGCAGGCAGCGCGCCCAGAGTCTCGCAGGCGATCAGCGCTTCATCGAGATGCTGAGTGGCGCGAATCAGCGAGGGCAGGGCCTGTGTCATATCAGCAGGCAGGCGGGTTGCTCCCAACTTGGCAATGAATTGCCGCACTTCCTGTGACAGGCGCAGATAAGCGCTTGCAGCCGCAGGATTGGGTGTCACCTGTCCGGTGGGGGCTGCCACAATCCGGCGCACCTCACCAAAGCCTTCGGGCATCAAGCGGCCCAGTTCCAGCGCGAGCGAACGCATCCCGATGGCAGGCACTTGCAACACCGTATCATCCAGATAGCGCGGCCGGCCCAGATCTTCGATGCGCGAGACAAAGCGGCCTTCAAGCCATGCCACCAACTGGCGATAGATCAGGATCATCGCCAGCGCGCCAATCACCTTGAACAGCGTGTGAAACACCGCCAGCACCGTGGCCATGCCGCCATCGGCATCAATCCACCCGGCCACGAGCTTGCTCGCCCCAATCAGGGCGGGCAAAGCGATGAGAGCCACCGCGGCCGCCAGCGTGTTGAACACCACATGACCGGCCGCCACCCGCCGCGCCGCAGGCGTTGCATGGATCGCAGCCAGAACCGCGGTGGATGTCGTGCCCACATTGGTGCCGATCACCACGGCAGCGGCCAGCGGCAAGGGAATCCCGCCCGCTGCGCTCGCCGTCAGGATGATCGCCATGGCGGCGCTGGATGATTGGGTGAAGACAGTCATCATGAAGCCGATGAACACCGACACAAGCAGCGCACCGGCGCCGGTGTTGGTAACCGGCAATTCGGCCATATAGGGTGTGAGCCCTGCAAAGGCGCTTTGCAGCGCGGCAATGCCAAGAAAGAACGCGCCAAAGCCGCTCGCTGCCTGCGCTGCGCCTGCCAGCCGCGCGCGGCTTCCTGCCGCAATCCGGCCCAGCATCCCGCCTCCAATCAGCAGCATGGCAAAGGCCCCGATATCGACCTTGATCCCCACCAGCGCGACCAGCCAGCTTGTCATGGTGGTTCCCGCATTGGCCCCCACGATCACCCAGATCGCTTGGCCAAGGCTCATCAGCCCGGCATTGACAAAGCCGATCGTGGCAACCGTCATGGCGCTGGAGGATTGCACCAGCGCGGTGATCAGAAATCCGGAAGAAAAGGCGCGCGGCGGGGTGCGCGTCCAGCGTTCAAGGATGGCCTGCAGCGCTTCGCCTGCGGCAAGCTTGAGCCCGTCGGTCATCAGCCACATGCCGAGCAGGAACAGCCCGAGCCCGCCAATCAGATTGTTGAACAGCGCGGGCGTCATCGTGCCCGCGCTGGCTCAGGCTGTGTCGTGGTCAAGACTTGCGCTTTTGCTGCACCAGTTCGGCTATTGATATGCTTGCGCCCACCACCGAACGGCGCGCGTGATCTGCCCCCACCATCACGGCGGTCACCGCGTCTTCGGCAAAGATGCGTCCGCCGACCGAAACAATGGTTGGCTGATTGCTGGCAGCGCGACGGCTGACGCTGATTGCGGTGCTGAGGCGGGTAAGCGCATGGCGCCGCGGCAGGGCGTCCGACAGGGCAAGGTCGATTGCATCGGGGCGTTCTGCCGCAATCTGATTGGCCAGCGCTTCGGTGCTGGCGGGGAACGCCACCTCCACCTGCCAGCCAGCGGCCACGAATTGATCGGCCAGCAGCGCGGTGCCCAGCATATGCTGTTCGCCGGGCGAAGTGGCCAGCAGGATGCGGTAGGCGGCAGGGTCTGTGCCGAGGCGGGTTGGTTCATGGCGCACCCATTGCCCTGCCAGTTGCAGCATTGACAGACCGATGGTGAGATCAAGCTCGCAGCACTGATCGGCAAGCCAGGCGTCGCCGAGCGCACGCGCTGCCGGTTCGATCAAGAGCCCGACAATCGCATCGCCCTTCCAGCCCTGTTCGACCAGCCCACCGACCAGCCCATCAAGCCCCGCACTGTCGGCTGCCAGCGCAAGCTTGGTGATCTTGCGAACATAGCGCGAAATTGCCGGGGGAGCCGACGCATGGGCGGCCGATCCGGACGCCTTGCCTTGCCCATTATACAGCAACAGATCCCACTGCGAGAACAGCCGCGACTGGCTGACGCGCTCGCTTAGAACTTCGATGTTGCAGTGACGCTTGTCACGCTTGATCGCGTTCCAGACAACATCAAGCTGAGCCGGTGGGCCCTCAAGGGTCTGGAGAAAACAGCCATCCTCGAACAACAGCATACCCGTGATGCCCATTTGGCGATTGCGGGTGCGCGCTTGGTTGACGATTGCTTGCAGATCAGCGGGGGTTGGATTGGTGGTTGCGGTGCTCTTGTAAGTGAGGCACCCGATCCATTCATTGGCAGGACGGTGTTTTATATTGGCCTGCGACGCCATTAGACCTCTCCCATCAGGGGACAAGGATTTCACACCAGCCAAGGCCGTTATGCGAGGTCGGCCGAGATGAAGGCGAAGATCCCAATCCGCCATTATCTTTATTGTTTTTTCAAGGGTGCGATGAAGAACAGGCAAGCGGATCGCCGCGCCCCGTCGCGTGAGGGGCAAGGACGGTTTGTGTCCAGAGCTGCCATGGCACACAAAACTTGCCGCAGCCCGGCAGTCGACCGTCGATCCTATCGCAAGTCCTACCGTATCCCTTGCTGGTCAGTGGAGCCTATCGATTCCATCCGACGAGCCGTTGCATTCTTCAGGCAAGCTGCCCCTACGTCAAGCAAGGGTGACAAAAAACTTTACCGCCTCGCATAAAAACTAGGGGCAAACCCCAGGATCGGCCTTGTTCGAGAAGGGTTGGAGGCGCGTGCGGCGCAAATGCGACTTAACCAATCCTTTACCATAAGCGAATCGGTATAGGCAGCGCGGCAGGCAGGATAGCGGCACGTTTCGGTGAATCGCCTGAATGCAAAAAAGCCCCGGAAAACCGGGGCTTTTTATAAGTGTGAGGGTGCGATTAACGAACCCCGAAAAGGTGATAGATGAAGTCCCACATAAAAACCTCCACTCGGTCAAATCAGAGACCGTGCAAAAGCTTTAACACATTTTTAACCATGGGCAAGCGTTAAGCTGCGAGCCTTTTCCTCATGATCTCAACCAATTCCTCCATCCGGATAGCCTTGGCAAAGTGGTATCCCTGTCCCATATCGCAGTGCATGGTGCGCAATTCTGCGGCGATCGCTTCGCTTTCGACCCCCTCCGCGACCACCACCTTGCCAAGCGAGTGGGCGATCTCGATGGTGGCCCGCACGATCGCCTTGCTTTCCTCTGAGGTTGCCAGCCCCTGGACAAAACGCTTGTCGATCTTGAGTTCGTGGCTGGGTACGGTTTCGAGATATTCGAGGTTCGACTGGCCGGTGCCGAAATCATCGATCGACAGCGAAATATGACGCTGTTGCAGGGCTTTGATCTGAGCAGCGATGCCCGCATCATCAAGCTTGGCGGTTTCGGTCAGTTCAAGCGTCAGGTTGCGTCCCGGAAAATGATGGCGGCCAAGCAGGGTCATCATGTCGAACAGGAAATCGGTGTCGCTCAGGCTCTTGGCCGACATGTTGACAGCAAGCTTGAAACCCGGATCCACTGCCAAGGCACGCCGCGCATCTTTCAGCGCAACGTCCATCACGATCAAGGTGAGATCATTGATCATGTCATGGGCTTCGGCGGTCAGCACCAGTTCTTGAGGATTGACGAAATGCGCTCCGTCCGGTTGCCAACGGATGAGCGCTTCGGCCCCGACGATGCGGCCGCTCGCCAGATCAACCTTGGGCTGATAGCCAACGCCAATTCGGCGGTCGCGCAGGCCCTTTTCGAGCACCCGCAGCATTTCCAGCTTGTGCTGGCGCGCCTCGAGATAGGCGGCATCATTGATGATGAAGCGGATTCCCTTGCTCGATGCTTCGTCGGCTGCCTGAATGGCTTTCTTGATGCGCTGACCCAGCGCCAGGTCGTAATGGGTGTCGATCCCCAGAGCAGGTGCTGAGCCGGTGGCATAGCCATCGTGGGCAATGGCCATCTTGAGCATCATGGCGAGCCCATCAGCGTGCTTTTCCAGCACACCGCGTGCAAGCCGCGGTGCCAGCCAGATCAGCAGGTCCTTGTCGAGGGCAACTTCGTGGGCTTCGCCGGGGCCTTTGATGAAATCGATCAGATTGGCGATGAATTCACCCATCTGGCTGGAATCCCAATCTTCCGACAATTCGGAAAGATTGCCAATCTTGAGCGCGTAAACATCCTGTTCGCTTTGCAATTTTTCCAGCGGCAAAGCCGAGGTCGTGAAGGCATCAACCTCGGCGCTGAGATATTTGCGGGCGATCTGACGCAGCCCGATGCTGGCTCCTGCCAGAGCGAGAACGCCGGACAGGACATCAGTCCCGATACCCATTTCTTCAAGCGCAAACTGCGCCAGCAGCAACCCGCCAGCGGTCATCCACAACACGTTGCGCGACCGCCGCTGCAGCACCAATTGCGCGGCCAATGCCAATAAGGTGACCACCATTGCCGGATACCATTTGAGATCAATCGGCAGGCCCTCGCGCAGAGTGTGTGCGCCAATCACATGGAAATAGACGCCGGGGATTTTGCCGCGTCCTTGCATGATGTGGAAATCGCGCACTTCAAGACCGGTCATTCCGATAATGGCTGCGCGCCCCTTGAGCGTGGCTGGATCAAACCGCCCTTCAAGCACATCCAGATAGCTGAGCGTTGGAATCTTGTTGGGATTGAAGGCATAGTTCGGACGATACCAGCGCGGCTTGCCCGAATAGCCGGCCAGAACCGCTGACAGCGACGGGAGGCTGGCCCCCTCGACATCAGCAAATGTCGGGAAGCGTACGGAAAATCCGAAAGGATCCCCTCCGCCGATCATCAGCGCCATATTGGTGTATGGACGAAACGCCGGGTTGGGCTGGATCGCTGCCATTTCGCGCCACGGCGTGGAGAAGGACGGCGAGGCCCCCAGCCAGATCTTGCCCTTGTGGGCTTTGAGCGCTTCGAGAAAGCGGGCATCATCAACCGGATCTTCAAGATCGGCATGAGCCCGGTCGTAGCCCAGCCGCGTCACACCCGCAGCGAACACCGCATCAAACACCGCTGCATCGTGGCTGCGCGTGGGAAAAGGTTTCCCGATCGCGTTGAGCGTTTCGTCGTCAATCGCAATCAGCACGATATCCTGCGGCGGCGCTTTGTCGCGCACGTAAGTCGCGCGTGCCGCACGCAGCCATTCTTCGGCTGGCAAGGGCAGCTCTATCGCCGCGGACATCAATCCGAGCACCGCTGCAATCAGCGTCACCTTAAGCCGTTTTCGGCGGATGAGATCACCGCTTGACTCGCGCCCGGTCAAATCGGCGCTGCTCGCGCGGGGACGAGAAGGGCGCGAAAACCAGCGCTTGGCCGCTTGTCCAAACTGGCGGAGTGCAAGGAGCGCAGGGCGCGTGGGGGGGATTGTTGGCGGCACGCTGCCGTGCCTATCGCCGTTTGGTTAATTCCTCGTTAGCGCCCTGCAAAGGGCCTGACGCGCGCGAAAGCGGATCACTTCCCGC
This sequence comes from Erythrobacter sp. SCN 62-14, assembly GCA_001724215.1. Lineage (GTDB taxonomy): Bacteria > Pseudomonadota > Alphaproteobacteria > Sphingomonadales > Sphingomonadaceae > Erythrobacter. Next base: position 11,844 of record MEDW01000125.1, read on the forward strand.
GCGCGTCGCTGGCCGTTGTCGGGCGATTATTCAGCCGCAACGCCCATTTCGGCGAGCAGATGCTGCGCGCCGTCGACCTTTTCCATGGTCCACAGCATGAAGCGGCTGTCGACATGGATGGTGCGGTTGATAGCGGGATCATACATCCAGTCGGACACCACGCCTTCGATCGTGCCATCAAAGGCCAGGCCGACGAACTCGCCGCGTGCATTGAGCGTCGAAGAGCCCGAATTGCCGTTGGTGATGTCGACAGTCGAGAGGTAATCGACCGGCAGCGTGCCCAGTTCGCTCGCGGCGTAGCGACCATAATCCTTGGCCTTGATGAGATCGATCATTGTCTGCGGCGCATTGAATTCACCGCGACCGGTGTGCTTGGCCAGCAGACCTTCTGCGGTGGTGAAGGGGGGCCAGATTTGCCCGTCAACCGCCTTGCCCGTCACCTTGCCATAGGTGAAGCGCAGCGAGCCATTGGCATCGGGGTAAAGCTGTTTGCCTTGCGATGCAGCATAGGCAAGGCGTGCTTCCATCACGGCTGAACGGGCCTTTTGCAGATCGCCGCTGCGGGCCTTGTCAGCGGCCTCGCGTGCCATCATCTCTGCGCCGGTGGCGACGGCAAGCTGGATGAAGGGATCATCCGAGGCACGGAAATCAGCGGGCGATTTGTCGAGCCATTCCAGCCGCTTGGCCGTATCGCCAAGCGTGGTTGCGGCATAGATTGCGGCCATGTCCTTGTCCGCAATCGCAGCATCAAAGCTGGCGATACGATCAGCCTCGCCAAGGCTGCGATATTCAGCGATGCCCGCTTCCCACAGGGCCTTGTCGATTTCCGGCACAAAGCGGCGTTCGATGCGCTGCAAGCTTTGCACCATGAAAGTGCGGTCGCGTTCCTGATAGCCGGGCTCGCGATCAGCGTCGGGCTTTTCCTGTTCGAGCGCCCAGCGATAGAGCATCCGCGCCGCGCCATAAAGCTGCCCGCGCGCCAGCATTGCCCGCTTATGATCGGCAAGCGCGGCTGCGTTGGTGGCGGCAACAAGGCGATCCAATTCAGCGAGCGCGCCTGCATATTTGCGATTGCGCGCAGGGTCGGCGGCGATCCAGCTGCGAAAAGCCGCTTCTTCGGCGGCCTTGCGTTCAATCAGCGAGATTGCGTCTGCACCCTTGAGCTGGCCGGCGATCTTCTTCTTGTAGTTGTCCACGCCCTGCAAGGTTGCGGCATAGGCGATTTTCGCTGCGTTATCGCCTTCGGTCAGGGCGTTAATCTGGGCGCTGTAATCGGCCAGCATCTTTTGCTGATAGGGGTAGAGTTCTTCGTAATAAAACCGCGCTTCTTCGGCGGTGCGGTGGCGATCGGTGGTTCCCGGAAAGCCTGCGACCATGATGAAATCGCCATCTTTCACGCCGTCCTTGGCAATCGGCAGGAAGGCCTTGGGCTGGAACGGCACATTGTCTTTCGAGAAAGTGGCGGACGAACCATCGGGCGCGACATAGGCGCGGTAGAACGCAAAATCACCGGTGTGGCGCGGCCACATCCAGTTGTCCGTTTCGCCGCCAAAATTGCCAACCCCTGCGGCCGGCGCATAGACGAGGCGCACGTCCTTGATTTCAAGCTGTTGCTGGAGCCAATATTGCTGGCCGCCAAAATAGGGGCGCACGTCGCAGCGGCGATTGGCCTGCGCTTCGCATTCGGCGATCAACTTGGTGCGATTGGCTTGCAAGAGATCATAACGCGCGCGGCCCGACAGCTTGGCAGCGCCTTTCGTCATAGCGGCGGTCACATCGCGCAGGTCTTCGATCACATAGACACGGCTGCCCGGAGCAGCAGGCAGTTCATCACCCAATGTCTTCGCCAGAAAGCCATCGGTGAGATAGTCATTTTCCGGTGACGAATTGTATTGCAGCGATCCGGCCACGCAGTGGTGATTGGTTGCCACCAGCCCTTGCGGCGAGAGGAAAGCGGCTGAACAGCCGCCAAGCGATGCAATCGCGGTGAGCGGCGGCTGATTGAGATCGCCCAAAGCCGCCGGATCAAGCTCAAGCCCGGCGGCCTTGAGATCAGCGGCCAGCGATCCGGTCTGGCTCGGCAGCCACATGCCTTCTTCTGCCATCAGCGCAGGAGCCGAACAGACAAACAGGGCCGAAGCCCCGGCGAGCAGTGATTTCTTCATGGTTGGTAAGCCCTTTTGCGACCCTCGAGAATCAGCGCTGTAATCGGGTGACAGCGCCTGCGATGTGTCAGCCGATAGACTATGGGGCGGCTCATGAAAATGGGCGCGCGCGCGCCTCGCTCAAAGGCTGCCTGCGCTGACCGGATTGAGCACCAGCAAGAGCCGCACTGCGCCTGTGGTGCTGATCGGTGGGGACCGGTGAATGGCCGGGTGCAGGCTTCCCAGCTTACCTTTGAACAGCCCGACATCGCCTGTCGCCATTTGATTGATCCGCGTCGGATTGGTGCCGCTGGCAAGGGCTTCGGCCTCACGCGCGCCGAGCCATTGCGTGCCAGGCCCGACATAGGTGGTGATCAGCCGTGCCGTGACATAATCGCCATGGAACTTGCGGCAGGAATCGCCAGTCACGCGCTCCAGCCGCACTTCCATGCGCGCAAGCCCAAGCGCCGCACAAAACCGTTCTCCCAGCAGCGCGGCGTCCTCGGCCAGCGCGGTGTGAAGAGAGGCTGCGGCAAAACCATGATCAGCAAGCCGGGCAAGAAGCATATCGGCCAATTCGCCTGCCGCGCATTCGAAGCGGATATTGTCGGCTTCTTCGGCAACAAGGGGGGTAAAATCCTGCGCCAGCTTGCGTTCCCAGATCGCCAGATTGCACTCCTCGCGCCTAATATCGGCAAGGATTGCCGGATCATCGGAGACAAGGGCGCCGGGCGCGGTGAGTGTGGACATGGGCAGCTTTCATCAAGGAGTAATGAGATAACGTCTCAGTATCGCGCCTATGCCTGACTGGCAAGCCCAGGGCCCACGGTGATGATTGCGCGGCCTTGCGATTCCGTCGCAATCAATCGCTGCTCGATCCTCCTCTTGCGAGCGCGCTAAGCTTGCGCCATCACGCGGCACACGCGGTCTTGTAGGCCGCATTCATCAGTAAAGGTTTTCCCATGCGCAGCACGCTTAAAGTCTGGACCCAACTTGGCCTTGGAACCGCGTTGGCAGGCGGCTTGCTCGCCTCGTGCAGCGGCGAGGCGGGCGAGCAGAACGAAGCGGGACATGGCAGCGCGGGTTCACCAGCCGCGACAGCGGGCGAAGGCGGTGAGGGCGGCGAGGGCGGCGAGGGCGGCGAGGCGGGCATTGACGCTGCTGCTGCTGCCAGCGATCCGGTTGCCTACGGCGTTGCTCTTGCCGTGGTTGAGGCCCACGTGGTTGCCGCGCGCGATGCTTTTGCTGAAGGCCGCAAGGCCGAAGCGGCTGAGATGTTTGCGCATCCGGTATCCGAAGTGCTGGTTGATATGGCGCCGGTCTTCGCCAAGCAAGGCGTTGCCGATTTCAGCGCCTTGCTGACCGATGCCTCTGGCGCAGTGCTCGATGGTGAAAACGCAGCACAGATCACCAAGCGTTATGAGGCCATCATCGCCGCCTTGAACGCAGCTGGCGCCAAGGCTCCGCCAAGCAGCGCCAACACCAGCATGGTGGCTGCGCGGATCATCGCGGATCAAATCGAGCGCGCCGCTGCCATGCACCGCGAAGCCGCGCGCGGCGAGGATTACGAGCCCTATCTTGATGGCTATGGCTTTGCCCGCGTCGCCAAGACGCGCTTTGCCGCTTCGAGCGGTGCGATCAAGGCGAGCGATCCGGCACTCCATCAGGCCTTTGTTGATGCGCTTGATCTGCTTGGCCAGGCGTTCCCTTCGGCCGATCGTCCCGCGCGACTCGCCGTGCCCGCTGGCGCGCTTATGGCGGCCTCCTCCAAGGTCATGCTGGAGCTGGGCAGCTAACCTTTAGATGGAGTAACGGTCCGGGTGCCGGCGGATGACCCTATTGGTAGGGTTGGCGGCCTCCCGGTAGATGGTTGAACGGCGTCAGCAGTTGGGCTGC
>MEDW01000126.1 GCA_001724215.1 Erythrobacter sp. SCN 62-14
CCCACCTCCCCGCCCGGCCACCAATGATACCAATAGGATATGGTGGCCGGGCGGGGAGGCGGGGTGAAAGGCGCATGGGTTCACGCCAGTGAACCTTGGTATAACGAGGCTGAGGGCCGGGCCCGTGGGATCCGGGCGCGTCTGTGTCGGGCTTGCCTGCGTGTTCGGCAGGTTCAGTCCACCAGAGCGGCTGAACGCGGCTCTGGCACGGGCGTGCGATCTAGCGGCGATGCAGGGCAATCCAGCAGATCTCCCAGCGTCACAGGCTGCGCGATCAGCTTGGGATGCGGGGTGTAGCCGTCGTGCCAATATTTCGGTTCGATGACATCGCGAGCAACGCTCATACCGAAGAGACGCCGCGGTTGGGACGAGCGGTTGTCAGGCCCGGCATGGAGAAGGTCGCTGCGATAGAGAATAACAGTGCCCTTGCGCGGCGCGGCCTGCACCAGAGTGAACAGGCCATCGAGAGCCCGGCGCTGGCGATACAGCTTCCACAGGGTGCGTGGGCCGAACATGCGTAGGCTGAATTCATTATTCTTTCCCAACACAAAGCGCAGCAGGTTGGGCTGGTGCTGATCCCACTTGGCCGAGAGGATCCGGTCCCGAAATTCCCCGGGGGCAAGCGGCACGGCCGCATCTGCGCGCATCTGCCACAGCTTTTTCAGATTGTGCAACAAGATGCGCCAGTTGCACTGGATGCGAAACAGTTCCATCAATTCATAGGCCGCACCGCCGTGGCGATATTCGGCACCGCTGTACATGTGGGTGCCGGGGACAAAGACAGTTCCGCCCTGCTCCTCGCAGACATCCTCCACCGCCGCCAGCAGGCTGATGACGCCCATCGGATCGCGGTGGATATACTGATGCGATGAACCCAGATAGCTGGTCAGCGTGATGATTTCGAGCAGGGGGCGCGTGCGGCCGCAATATTCCAAGTAAACGCCCTCAAGCCGCTGGCACAAGGTGGCCGCAAAACGGGTCACTGGCACAGTCGCAGGAAGCGAGCAGAAGTCGCGGCGCAAATAGCGATTATCGGTCTCACTGGCAAAAGCGCAGCGGTTACGTTCGGGATCATCAATGGTTTGCCGGATAAGTTCCAGCCCGAGATTGGCTTCCTCGGGGGAAAGCAGGCCGGTCAAGACAACAAGCCCATACCGATCCATCATCTGCAAGGCTTCGCGGACACAATCCTGGGTCAGCTTGCCAGTGTGATCCAAAGCCGCAGGCACTTCAAATGCAGATGTGTCGCTGGAAACCTTGAGTTCACTCATGCCAATTAGACCTTAATTGCTGCGGCATCCCCACTTGCTGTGTCGTTTGCAGAATTGTTCGTGCGTGGCCGTGGTGCGGGATTTCAGCCGGTGCTTGCTATTGGTGCAGAAACTTCACTATCGGGTTAATTGTGCGGATCGACAGGACAAATCGCGTGAGCCCGGATCCGGCCCATGACGCGTCGCACAGGTGCTGTTGCTGCGCGCAAGCACGCTCTGCACGGCCATAATGCCGGCGCATCAGCAGGCCATAAGCAGCCAGTCAGCCCTTGGCATAGATCCGGGACGCCTCGCGGAAGGTCACCAGTTGGCGGCTGTCCTCGTCCCACAGGGCAAGCCGCAATGGCGCGATGGTCTGCCCGATTGTAAAGCGGTTCAGCCGGGCCAGTTCGGGGAAGGTCTCCAGCACCTCGGAGAGGCGATAGAACGGAATCCGGCTGGCCAGATGATGCACATGATGCACCCCGATATTGGCGGTGAACCAACGCAACGGCTGCGGCAGATCAAGAAAGGAACTGCCTCGCAATGCCGCCTCGTGGAAAGACCAGTCGGCGCCTGCATCCCAATGCGCCGCCTCGAACTGATGCTGGATATAGAACAACCAGACCCCGGTGGAGGCCGCCATCAGCAAGGTCGGGACCACCACGAGAGCGGTGGTTGCAAAGCCAAATGTGACAATCAGAACGGCCAGCACCGCAGCCGTTGCCAGATTGGTTGTCAGCGCGCTCACCCAATAGATCATGCCTTCGCGCATGAGGCCGACAGGCAGGCGGTGGCGCAGCATGAACAGATAGGCCGGACCAATTCCCAGCAACACCAGCGGATGACGATAAAGCCGATATAATGTGCGCCTAAGCCCACTGCCTTCGTAAAATTCGCGGATCGTCAAAGTGTCGACATCACCAAATCCGCGCGCATCCAGATTGCCCGTGCTTGCGTGATGCAGCGTGTGCGAGCGTCGCCAGCAATCATAAGGTGTGAAGGTCAGCACGCCCAGCGCCCTGCCCACCCAGTCATTGCCTGCACGCTTGGACAGAAAGGCGCCGTGGCCGCAATCATGCTGGATGATGAATGTCCTCAGCAGCAACAGGCCCGACAGCGGAACCAGCGCAAGCGCGAGCCAATATCCGGCATCAAGCGCAACCAGCATCACCAGCAACACTGCAAAGAAGGGAATGATGGTGACCGCCAATTCCCAAAGGCTGCGTGCCGTATTCGGCTTGGCAAAGGGCTTAAATTGCGAGGCCAGCAGGCGGGGGTTCAGCGCAGCTGCATCGGGCGAAGCTGCGGAGCTATTTTTAGGCATCAACTCTCTTTTCAAAAACAAACCTATGCATCGCCTGCATGATTAGCGCGCAGACATGACGATCCTGTTGCGCTGATCCCTACAATGCAGCGCCGGCCTAACGCAAATGGCGATACGATGCGCGCGGGATATTGTTGACTTCACGCACCGGACACAAGGCCTATGGCTCAACCACCGCAAAACGGGGGTCATAAGGCGGGTGAAGCGCGAACCACTGACCAAAAGCGGCGATGTCCCCTTCAATGGCAACACGGCCCGATTGCACCAATTGCGGGAACGTCACAGCGCCCAAAGTCACATCATCAAGCGCTGCGCGGTCGATCGTGATGGTCGCGGTGGGTTTGTCAAAGCGGCTGCCGTAGCGCGGGAATTCGACCCCGCCTCCCACTTCAATCGCCACCTCCTCTGCGCGATCGGGCAGGATGAACTGGAACTGCCCGCGAAGCGCGCGCCCCTTGTCCGCATCGAACCGCGTGGCAAGCGCATCGAACAACGCTTCGGTGGGGATACCCTCGATATAGGCGCGGCTCTGGGTGCTGGAAATGCCGCTGGTGCGCGCTGTGCCTCGCAGGGACGCCGCGCCTGCCAGATAATAATTGCGCCATGCGCCCGATTCCGCCTGATAGCCCATCTGTTCATAGGCCGACGCCAGCGCCGCGCGGGCGGCCCTATTGGCGGGATCGGCAAACACCAGATGATTGAGCACTTCGGCTGCCCAGCGATATTCGCCCGCCGAAAGCGCCTCGCGCCCCGCCGCCAGCAGCTTGGCAGGCCCGCCTGCAAGCTTCACATAACGCTTGGCCTTATCGACCGGCGGCAGCGGGTTGAAGTTTGCCGGCACCCCGTCCCACCAGCCGAAGTAGCGCTGATAGGTCGCCTTCATGTTGTGATTGAGCGTGCCGTAATAGCCGCGCGTGTCAAAGGCGGCCTCCTGCACTTGTGGCTCGGGAACGCCGTCTGCCACTTCGTGCAAAGTCGCGCCGTTGTTGGCGCGGTTCAAGGTGCGGTCGTGGACATAGCGATAGACATCGCGCTGGCCTGCAAGGTAAGTCTGCACGCGCGCCTGCCCCCACACCGGCCAGCCATGCGAGGCGAGCGCGAGGTCAGCGACGCCGCCCCATTTCTGCAAGGCTTTGTCGATCACCTTTGACCAGGTCAGCGGGTCGCGCACCTGCGCGCCGCGAAGCGTGAGCACATTGTGCAGCACGCGCGTTGCGACTTCGGCGGTGTGAAGCGCCTTGTAATCGGCAATGTAGAACATGAATTCCGAAGGCGCCTCGGTGCCGCCTGCATCCATGAAGTCGAAGGTGATCCCGTCGATGACCACTTCGCCGCCGCTTACAGGCATGGTCTCGGTCGGCTCCATATAGCCGATGGTGCCTGCCGGCAGCCGGGGGCCAAGGCCGGTGTCGACCTGACCCAGCGGACCGGGCTCGATCAGCGCACCAAACATATAGGTCGCACGCCGCGCCATGGCGTTGCCCGCCAGCACATTTTCCGCAACCGCTTCTTCGGAAAAGCCATGCGGGGCGATGATACGGATGCCCTCGTTGAGAGCCTGTTCGCGGGTGATGATCCCGCCCACTCCGCCAAAGTGATCGGAATGGCTATGGGTGAAGATCACCGCCCTGATCGGCATTTGCGGCAGATGCGCCATGGCAAGCGCCCATGAAGCGGCAGCGGTTTCCTCAGCGGTGAGAGGGTCGATGACAATGTAGCCGGTCTTCCCCCGCACAATCGTCATCACCGACAGATCATAGCCGCGCACCTGCCAGATCGCATCCGGCACGACTTCAAACAGGCCGTGCAGGCGGTTGAGTCGGGCTTGCCGCCATAGCGAGGGATTGACGCTGGCCGGCGCTTCGGCGGCATCGAGGAAAGCATAGGGCCGCCAGTCCCACACCACGCTGCCATCGGGCCGCGTGATAAGGCCATCGGGGATTTCGGCAATCTTGCCACGCCGCGCTTCGGCCTCATCCTCGCCGCCGGTGAGCATCAGACGCTCCGCCAGCGCGCGGTTGGCCGCTGCCGTGTATTCGCTTGCCCGGTCTTGCGCCTGCGTGGGCGCGCCCAGGATCGCCAGCGCCAGCAGGGCAAGCCCTGCGTGCAAGTTTCTCATATCCCCCTCCCTCTGTCTCTGCCTGCCTTGCTGCACTGACATGGCAAGCTTGGCAAGCGCGGGGAGCAAGACCGCTTAGCCGAGCGGTAGGCCGAGCGCTTCGGCCACCGCTGCATGGCGAATTTTCCCGCCTGCGATGTTGAGGCCGTTTGCCAGATGCGGGTCTGCTGCCATCGCCGCCTCGGCGCCCATGTTGGCGAGCCTCAGCGCAAACGGCAGCGTTGCGTTGTTGAGCGCAATCGTCGAGGTGCGCGCCACCGCGCCCGGCATATTGGCAACGCAATAGTGAATCACGCCGTCCACTGTGAACACCGGGTCTTCATGCGTGGTTGCGTGGCTGGTTTCGAAACAGCCACCCTGATCGATCGCGATATCAACCACCACTACGCCGCGCTTCATGCTGGCAATCATTTCGCGCGTCACCAGCTTGGGGGCCGCAGCGCCGGGCACCAGCACCGCACCGATCACCAGATGCGCCTCGCGCAGGGCAGCGGCGATGGCACTTGAAGATGCAAAGGCGGTCTTCAACTGATTGCCAAAGGCCATGTCGAGTTCGGCCAGACGGCGGTTTGAAATGTCGTAGATCGTCACGTCTGCGCGCAGGCCCACCGCCATTTGTGCAGCGTTCACGCCCGCTACCCCGCCGCCAAGGATCACCACCTTGGCAGGCGCCACTCCCGGCACCCCGCCCAGCAATACGCCGCGACCGCCCTGATGCTTTTCGAGGTAATGCGCCCCGCATTGCACCGCCATGCGACCGGCCACTTCCGACATCGGTTTCAACAGTGGCAAAGTGCCATCGCTTGCCGTCACTGTCTCATAGGCAATCGCGGTGGCGCCCGAGACCATCAACCCTTCGGCCTGCGGCTTGTCTGCGGCAAGATGCAGATAGGTGAACAGCAGATGGTGCGGACGCAGCATCGCGACTTCGCTGGGCTGCGGCTCCTTGACCTTCACGATCATTTCGGCGTCTGCAAACACTGCCGCAGCGTCCGCAACAATCCGCGCGCCGGAAGAGATATAATCGGCATCGGAAAAATCGACGCCCATCCCGGCGTCCGTCTGCACCAGCACCTCATGCCCGGCAGCAGTCAGTTCGCGAACCGAGGCAGGCGTAAGCCCAACGCGGTATTCATTGTTCTTGATTTCGGTGGGTACGCCGATGCGCATGGGTGTCTCTCCAAACGTCGAGTAAGTTTCGTGCGCGCATCTTACCAGAAATTACGCAGGACATCTTTGCAAGTGCTGCCAGTGCGGGATCGACAGGTGGGAAAAATTTGCTATCGAGAGGCATTTGGTGCAAATTCTGTGCACATGGACAGAATTGACCAGAAAATTCTTGCTCTGTTGGCGCGTGATGCCAGCCTTACCAGCGAACAGATTGGTGAGGCTGTGGGATTGTCGTCTTCGGCAGCGCATCGCCGCGTCAAAGCGCTGGAAGCGGCTGGCGCGATCATGGGTTACCGGGCTCGGCTGTCACCTGCAGCGCGCGGCAACCCGTCCACCGTGTTCGTCCAGGTTACGCTTACCGATCAACGCCAGGCGACAATGCTGGCCTTTGAGCGGGCGCTAGCCGCCACTCCGCAGGTGGCCGAAGCCTATTTGATGAGCGGGGAATCGGATTATCTGCTGAAAGTTCTGGTGCGCACCGGCGACAGTTATGAACGCATCCACCGCGAAATCCTGTCCGCTCTTCCCGGCGTGCACCGCTTGATGAGTCAATTCACCATCCGCACGCTGGAGACCGAGGACTGATCCGGTCTTGGCACAAATTGCACCGGCACACCGGCTCAAGTCTGGGCAGCACCCAACCATGCTTGCGCCTCCCGGCCGATCACACGCTGGATCGCGGCGAGATCAGCCTCGCTGATACCTTGCACACAGGCCTGATCGAGCGCGTAGGCGCTCATCGCGCGGGCAGCCTCGGCAAAGGCAGCAGGGGCAAGGCCGCTCAACTGGATCAGAGCCTTGTGCAGCCGGATCTGGACTTCGACATTGGCGGCCCCATCGCGTGCGATCGGCCGAAAGGCTTCCTCAACAACCTCCGCCGGGGAAATCGGCGGCACGAACACCGCCGGATAATCGAGCGCCGGTTCAATCGCCTGCTGCCAGCGCGCCAATATCCGCAGCAATCGACCAATCACATCAATCGCAGTGCCCGGATCATTGACCGCAGGCGACAGCGCGCGCGAGGCGATCTCAGTGAGCACGAGCAGACCAAAGCGCGGGTCTTCGCGGAAAGTGCGCTTGTCACCAATAATCACCGCGCTGGCGGTGGCAGTGCCCTGTTCATCACTCATCGCGCCGCCCACCAGAACCAGAATGGGCGTGCCTTCGACCACAAAGCTGCCCGGCAGACACAGCAAATGCAGTTGCCCGCCCGCTGCAGCGGCGCTCTCCTGCAACACCCCCATGTCAATATGCTGGACATAGCCGGTTGCATGGGCGGCAATATCCTGCCCTTGCGGCGGAGCGGCGCGGTAATCGGGTTGTCCGCCCAGATAGGGTTTGTCGAGCCTATCCTGCAGGGCGCTAGCTGCTGCCTTTTCGATCCGTCGCAAGGTATCACTCATCAGGCCGAACACCATCAGGTGATCAATCCAGCGAATAAGGGCAATCACCACCAACGCTACCACGATCACTGTGGCCACAAACAGCACCAAGCGGCCCGAGCCATCGTAAAGCTGGGCCTTGAGGCCGATCAGCCCCAACAGGCCAAACAGGAATGCCCCCAGAAATGTGGCGAGCACATTTTGCGTGGTCGGGTCTTCCTGCAACAGGGCCGTGGCGCGCGGAGTGGCCGAACTGGCCGCCGCAGCAAAAGCGGACACCGCCACCGAGAGAGAGAATGTCGTCACCGCCAGCATCGAGGAAGTGAGGATCTTGAGAATATCCTCAACCGCCTCTACCCCCATCTGCTCTGACAGGCGCGGCGGCAGGAGCGGGCCGAGATATTGCGCGGTGATTGCGGTGACAAGCGCGAGCAGCGCAAAACCGACAATCCGCACCCACGCCTTGCGCAAAGTGCCAAGCAGTTGGAACACAAAGCCTGACATTCATCCCCCGTTACCTGCCGGCAGTCTGGGCCCTCAATGAACCCAACCATCCCCTGCCGCAAGCGCGGGCCTGTCCAAGCTGGCCGGTGATGGTTCCGGCCCGCCTTGCCAAAGCCTGTCCAGACCCCCGGTTCTGCTGTGGGACGAAGGCAAGATACCCGCGACAAAGCACCCGACTGATTGGGTAGGAATGCGATCTTCTGGCGATCAGTCGCAATCAGCCCCGCGGGCGCCCATCACCCCGCCGCAGCGGCTTTGCATATTTGCAGATGCACGTTTCAAACCTGCTTTTGGATGCAAAAAATCTTCAGAAAACAGATCCCGCATCGGCACCAGTTCGAGGTGAGAGCTCGCGACTGGGCAGCTATCTAGCCGCGGGGGCATATTAACGAAAGAGGATAGTGCATGTCGGAATCATCAAGTCAAGCCACATCACCTCAAGCCGCACCTGGTGCTGAGCGCACAAGTGATCGTGGTGTTTCGCCGGACGCCGCCACCCGGATGGTCCAGAATTCTGCTCTGGCTGGCGCTGTTCCAGCCGCTGCAGACAAGCAAGCGGGAACCCTTGCGCCTGACGCCCCTGATGGAGCGGCAAAGAGCGCCCTGAACTCAGCCACGCCTGCTGCGGCTGGGGTGGCAAGTGCAACGAAGAAGAAGATGGCCTTGCAATCCGAAGCCTCCGACGAGGACGAGGCAGCAAGCGAAGCCGTCGCGGAAACCGCATCCGATCTCGCGGCCGCGGCAGACACGACAAACGAAGGCCTGCAACTGGCCGCGGGCCTTGCTGATCCGGCACAGGCTGAAGCTGGGCTGCCGGCCAGAGCCGAAATCGGCAAGGCTTCGGGAATTGGCGGCGAGGGCAGCAATGCCGTGCTTTACGGCCTGCTGGGTGCCGCTGTAATCGGCGGCGGGATTGCCATTGCCACCAGCGGGGGTGGCAGCGAACCGGCCCCGCCGCCGCCTCCGCCCCCGCCGCCCCCGCCGCCTCCGCCATTCATGTTGAACGCCGGGCAGGCCGAGAGCGCTGCCGCCGCTGGCAACAGCGTTGATGGGGTGGCTGATTTCATCAACAGCCAGATTACGCGTCTGGCCTTGGCGATCAACGGCGATGCGGAAGTTGCCTTGGTCGATCCGGCCGCACGAGCCGAAGCGCGCGCTGCGTTTGAGGCCTTGATGGCTGGTGCCGATGCGATGACCACCATCACCGCGCTCGGCTTGATCGAAGATGTCGTGGTCGCCAACCGCGTGGCCATTGCGCAGAACTTCGTGCAGATCTTTGCTGTGCTCGATATGCCGATCATGCTGGAAGACATTCTCGCTGTTGCCGCCGGCATCCAAGCCGATGTCGAGATGGATCTGGCGCGTATGGGCCTCGACATGACCAGTGAAGCAGCGCTGGGCCTGGTGCAGGCGGTGCAAACCAATGGCCGCATCGTCGAGGCGCTCGTCAATCTGGCCAATGAGGAATTCGAGCTTGGTCTTGAAACCGGCAGGTTCATGGGTCCTGAAGTGCCTGCCAACCCGACTCTCGATCAGCTTCTCGCTATTGCGGTTCAATCCGTGGCTGCGGTCGCTGCCCTTGCGGTGCCGTCAGTCCGCGCGGTTCTGGACGTGGTCTTTGTCGCTGATGATGCCCAAGTCGAAGGCGTGATGACAGTCGGCAACAATGTTGATGCCGTCGCTGACTTCATCGATTCCCAGATCACGCGTCTGGCATCGACCATCAATCCCGAAGCTCAGATCGCAACCGTTGATGCCGAAGCGCGCGCTGCTGCTCGCATGGCATTTGAAGGTCTGATGACCGGAGCGCGCACTGCCGACACTGTCGAGGCGCTCGGCTTGATCGAAGATGTCGTGCTGGCCAACCGCGTGGCCATTGCGCAGAACTTCGTGCAGATCTTTGCTGTGCTCGATACGCCGATCACTCTGGCGATGATCCTCGAAGTGGCAGGTGAAATCGCAGCGCAAGTGCAAATGGATCTCGATCGTCCGGCCTTTGATTCGAACACCGAAGCAGCGCTCAGTGTGGTGCAGGCGGTGCAGACTAATGGGCGTATTGTCGAAGCACTTGTCAATCTGGCCAATGAGCAATTCGGCCTCGGTCTTGACGTCGGCATGTTCATGGGTCCTGAAGTGCCCGCCAACCCGACCTTCGATGAACTTCTCGCCATTGCGGCCCAGTCCGTGGCGGCGGTAGCACAGCTGGCAGTGCCTTCGGTGATCGCGGTGTTCGATGCCGTGTTCATGCTTGATGCCGATCAGGTGGAAGGCGTTACAGCCGTGGGCAACAGCGTGGACGGGGTTGCTGACTTCATCAACGCGGAAATCACCCGGCTTGCCTCGACGATCAATCCGGAAGCTGAGGTGGCCACTGTCAACCGGCTTGAGCGTGCCGAGGCACTGGTGGCAATTTCCAATCTGCAGATTGGTGCCAGCACGGCAGCAACGGTGGCCGCGCTTGGTGAGGTTGAGGATGTTGTGATCGCCAATCGCGTGGCCATCGCGCTCAACTTCGAGCAAATTTTTGCGGTGCTCGATACGCCGATCACCCTGGCGATGATCCTCGAAGTGGCTGAGTTCATTGAGCAGCAAGTCGAAGCCAATTTGGCCCGCTCGCTGTTTGACTCAACCAGCGAGGCAGCGCTGAGCTTGGTGAAGGCTGTCCAGACCAATGGCCTGATTGTCGAAACTCTGGTCAACATCGCCAATGAGCAGTTCGACCTTGGCCTCGACGTCGGATCCTTCATGGGGCCGGAAGTGCCGATGAACCCGACATTCAGCGAGCTTCTCGACATCGCCAACCAGTCCGTTGCAGCCGTCGGTGCGCTGGCAGTGCCTTCAGTTGCGGCGGTGTTCAATGCTCTGGAGAACCCCGACATGGACATGGGTCCGGATATGGATATGGGCGGCGATGCCCCAGACGTCTCCGGCGGGTTGATCGGGATCGTTAATGCGGCCCTCGGGCTGGTTGGCGGCCTACTCGGGGGGCTGCTTGGCGGTCCTCGCTCTTTGAACCTGCTCTTGGCGGAAGATGATTTCATTAGGCTTGAAGCTGATGATATGAACCTGGCTTTTGAAGACACCGCCAACGATGCGGTGATCGTTGAAGCCCCCGTAATGCAAATCGCTTTGACCGCCGAAGCCTTTGCCTGACCTGTAGTTATGAGGGGCCGGTTTGCGCCGGCCCCTTATTCTCACCGGCTTTCGGATTGGCTCCGGGAACTTTGGTAGCGGCACTTCACACCTCAGCCAGCCTGCACCCTTTCGCATAAGCATGGCGAGCCATCTCAACTTCGCAATCTTTGCGTTCCCAGCAACGGCGCAAAGGCGGCTCAGAGCCTGATCCGAAATTAAGTTGAGTGGTGCCAGGGGGTTAGCTGGACGCGAGCCCAAGTCGTTGATTCAGCGGTTTTGCAACGAACCAAGGAAATCAACGATGTGGACCGACACCACCCGAGCGCAGTATGCCCGTGCCGACCTGGCCTTGCCAAGCGATTTGCCTTCGGCGTACTTCGTTTGACTGCTCCCGAATGGGCATTGCTCGAGCCGTTCTTTCCGTCGCCTTCTCGTATAGGGCGACCGCGCAAATGGCCGCTGCGGCGGATTGTTGAGGCGATCCTGTATCTTCTGCGTGGCGGGCTGCCTTGGCGGATGCTGCCGCCTTGCTTTCCTCCGGTCTCGACGGTGCGGCGTTGGTTATACCTGTGGCGCGATAGTGGTATGTGGCTCTCGCTCAATCACGCTCTGCTGCTTATCGGCCGGGAGGCCGTAGGGCGCGAAGCTTCTCCGAGCGCCGGGGTCATTGAAACGAAGTACGGCGAAGCCACCGCCAAAGCGTCAAAACCACCGAGAGCGGCGGACCACGGGGCTACGATGCGGGCAAGAAGATCAAGGGCCGCAAGCGGCACATCGTGACCGACACCGATGGCAATCTCGTTCATGCCGTGATCCATACCGCCGATGTCCAGGAGGTCGCGTCCCGAGTGGTGGTGTAGGTTCTGACGGTAGCGCTGCTGGCCGGACGCGCGCTTTTGATATTGCGCTGTAGCGTCCGGCCAGTAGCGCGGGCGCAGATCGGGCCAAATCCCAAATTACATTCGACCCTTGCAACAACGCGCGGCGGAGCACTGCGTGACCTGCGCCGCCTCGACGAAGCAAAGGCGTTGGCTAGCGAAGCGCATGGATTGACCCCGAGCGACTACAGGCCCTGCACATTGTTGGGCGCAGTCCACATCGAGCTTGGTGACCTCCAGGCAGGGCGCGAATGGTATGCCAAGGCCGAGAGCCTCGGCGCTTCGCGCCAAACAATCGACAATGATTTGCGCGGGCTGCTGATGCGCTCCCCCGTTGAGGAGCAGCAGCGCATCCGCGAATACCTGCTTGGCCACGATCCTGAGCGCTTTGCTTGGCTCCGGCGTTGGCCTAGCACCGGTCAATCGCCTTCGCATCCGAAGTCCGCACACTCGATCAAGAGAAGAAACGACACCGCATTCGTCGAGGCAGGTCAGCATGATCATCGTACCCGATGATCCGGGCCCTGCAGGTCCTGACGATGTCTTCAAGGCGACCGTCGGAAAAGTCTTCGACGGCGATGGCTTTCTGGCAAGCGTCTGGCACCCCTATCGTCAAGCTTGGGTCGAACGCGTTCCGTTCCGCTTTACGTTCATCGACGCGCCCGAAATGGAGCAACCATTCGGTCAGGAAGCCAAGGACTTTCTGGTAGGTCTTATCGCAGGCAAAGAGCTCCGGCTCGACCCAATCGGCAAGGAGTCCACTGGCTACATGCCCGTCGACCCGTACAAACGGATCTTGTGCATGGCATTCTTGACCGAGCGGATGGATGTCGTGGCGGTTCAAATAGTCCCTGAGGCTGCTGCACATCCGCGCTAGACAATGTGCGTCGCTTGGTCGAATTTCATCAAATAAGAATGTGGAAAGTGTGGGCATTTTTGAGTGCGGTGGCTAGCCAAATCTCTGGCCCTGACTTCAAAGGCGGCCGAAGATAAGGGAGCCTGAAGTTGAAGCGCATTTCTGGTCACGACATCGACAGAGCCCATCTCGATGGGCTTGAGCCGCACCCGTTCCGTATTAACTTTTATGTCGACGGATATGGCGCCAAGCTCAATGCAGAGGAACTTTACGATCTCGGCGACAAGGCCTTGGCAAGTCACCTAACCCGGATTATTCATCATCGGTGGCCTGAAAGGTTGGCGGGAGTGGCGTAAGCATTTGCATTGTTGTAGGAATGTGGTTGCTTAAGCCATACCTGCAACGGGACAGAAAATGCCACAAACCACACCCGCCGAAAGCGATTATAGCGCGACTTCATTTTCGTTTCCAGCAGTGCGCGGCCGGAAGGTCACAGCTGCGTTTGACGGCGGCAGGCTGACCTCGGATGGCGGGGTGTTGGTGCTGGCGCAGGCTGAACGGATGATGGGGATCTGCGGGCGGCTTGCGGAGTGCATTGCCGATCCGCGTGACCCGACGCGGGTGGTGCACCGGCTTGAAGATATCCTGCGGGCGCGCATCTTCGCGATCGCCTGCGGCTATGAGGATGCTGATGATCTGGATGCCCTGCGCGATGATCCGGGGTTCCGTCTGGCACTGGACAAGCTGCCGGGATCGGGGGCGGGCCTGGCCAGCCAACCGACCATGAGCCGCTGGGAGAACGCACCGACCAAGCGTGAGTTGGCCAAGATGCTGAAGGTCATGATCGATATCTACTGCGCCAGCTATACCGCTGCTCCGGCAGCCGTGACGCTTGATATCGATGACACCTGCGACGTCGTGCACGGCTATCAGCAGCTGTCCTTCTGGAACGGGCATCACGGCGAGCGCTGCTTCCTGCCGATCCATGTTTACGACACCGCGACCCGCAGGCCGGTGGCGATGCTGCTGCGCACCAGCAAGACGCCTTCGGGCAAGGAGGCGGCGGGGCATATCCGGCGTCTGGTGCGCCACATCCGCCGCCACTGGCCCGATACTCACATCACCATCCGCGGCGACGGGCATTATGGCCGACCCGAGGTCATGTCCTACTGCGAAGCGGCCGGCGTCGATTACGTGTTCGGTCTGCTGACCAATGCCGCGTTGCGTGCCGATCCGGTGATCGTCACTGCCGCTGATGCCTGCGCGGTTCGCCGCGCTGAGGCAGGCCGGGTGGTCCTGCGCAGCTATGCCGAGACCCGCTACAGCGCGAAGAGCTGGAACCGCCAGCGCCGCGTTGTCGCCAGGATCGAGGCCAGCACGCTGGGGATGGATATCCGCTATGTGGTCACTTCCCTGACCGAGGGCTCGGCCGAGCACATCTACGACACGCTCTACTGCGCACGCGGGCAGGCTGAGAACCTCATAAAGCTGCACAAGACCCAGCTGGCCAGCGATCGCACCTCGTGCCGGTCGGCGAACGCCAACCAGATGCGCCTCATCCTGCACACGGCCGCCTACTGGCTGCTGTGGCGGATCCAGCAGGCGATACCCCGGACCGCCGCTCTGGCCAAAGCCGAGTTTACAACCCTACGCCTGCGGCTGCTCAAGGTTGCTGCCCGCGTCATGGAAAGCGCCACCCGCATCCGCGTCGCGTTCGCTTCAGCCTGTCCCGACGCCGATCTGCTGCGCGCCATCGTTCTCGCGCTCAAGCCTGCGCCGACGTAGCCGGTGCGGCAGCGCCGCCGAAACCCCCAGCCCAGTCCTTCAACCCGAAAAGCCCATCGATCCCAACGCGGTGAAACAGACGCCAACAATCCTGCGCGCCAGCGCTAAGCCCACTGCGGCAGCGCAGGCGTCGAATAGCCCACTGCCGACCCGTCATGAATAAGAGAGGTTAAGGATTTCGAGAAACACTAAGGCTGACTTAGGAAAACCGGCGATTTGTAAACCGGCCGTCGCTCAAATAATCTTCCACCACCTTCTGATCGACGCGATCAACCCACCCTACGGGTTCGCCATTCGTGATACCCTACAGGGTATAAGTTCAATTTATACCCGACAGGGTATATTGCGTTTTTATACCTTCTGGGGTATGCCGCCGACGAGGAGGCGTCCATGCATCAGACTGTCAGATTGCCGAACCAATTGGGCGCGATCATCCAGAGCGAGCGGCTGAAACAAGGCATGACCCAGTCAGAACTGGCCAGCCTCACGGGCACACAGCAGAAAACCATCTCTGCCATCGAGAATGGCAGCGAAGGGACCAAGCTCGATACACTGCTCAGTGTGATCGCGAGCCTGGGCCTCGATATGCAGATCGTGCCACGCGAGCAGGGCAGAAAATCGATTGAGGATGTCTTCTAGCCGTGGCGCGAAGGAAGACCCATCAGCCACTCGACGTACTGATCAATGGTCGCCTGGTGGGCCGCCTCGAGAAGGCATCGACCGGGGCGATCAGCTTCCAGTATGACGATGCTTGGCTCGGATGGGAGCACCGGTTTGCCGTGTCGCTTTCTCTGCCGCTGACCACCACTGCCTACCGAGGAGCGGGGGTCGCTGCCGTCTTCGATAACCTCTTGCCTGATCGGGACACGGTGCGTCGCCGTGTCGCTGAGCGCATGGGCGCGCAAGGGACAGACTTCTACAGCCTGCTCGAAGCCATCGGCCGCGACTGTGTCGGCGCTAGGCAGGTTTTGCCCCAGGGTGGCGCTGCACAGGCCA
>MEDW01000127.1 GCA_001724215.1 Erythrobacter sp. SCN 62-14
GGTTCGATATGTCGACTGTTTCCACCACCGCTGACGAGGAGCAACTCGCCCGCCGCATCGCGACGCTGGATCGCATCCTTGGCCCCAATGCGGCTGGCACGGGCGGGCGATTGAACGTCAACATCATCTCGTCCGACATGCCGGGCGAAAAGATCGAGAGCGGCCCCCGCTACCGCCGCGGCACCGAGATCATGAAGATTGTGCGCACGCTTTTGAACGGCGAGCACCTCGATTTCGACGGCGAGTTCTACCAGCTGAAACTCGATCCGCCGCGCATCACCACCCTCAGCGGCAAGTGTCCGCCGTTCTATTTCGGCGGCCTCTCCCACGAAGCGCGCGAATGTGCAGCAGAAGCGGCGGACGTCTATCTGATGTGGCCCGACACCATGGACAAGGTGCGCGAGAACATCGCTGACCTGAAGGCGCGCGCCGCTAATCATGGCCGCACCCTGAAATTCGGCTACCGCGTCCACGTGATCGTGCGCGAGACCGAGGACGAAGCGCGCCATTACGCCGACCGCCTGCTGTCCAAGCTCGATGACGAGGCGGGCCGGGCGATCCGTGAGAAATCGCTCGATGCCAAGAATTACGGCGTCCAGCGCCAGCAGGAATTGCGCGGCGCAGCCGATGGCGATGGCTTTGTCGAAGAGAACCTGTGGACCGGCATTGGCCGAGCGCGATCAGGCTGCGGGGCAGCGATTGTCGGCACGCCCGACCAAGTGCTCGCCAAACTGCGCGCCTATCAGGCAGAGGGCATCGAGGCCTTTATCCTTTCCGGCTATCCGCATATGCAGGAAGCCGATCTGTTCGCCCGCCATGTGCTGCCACATATCGAACACGGCCCGCTGGTGATGTGATCGGCAAGGGGGAGCGCATGATGACGGATGATCGCTGCATTCTGGTGATTGATGAGGGCACGACCTCGACCCGCGCGGTGCTCTACAGCGCGGACGGCACAGTGATCGCCTCTGCCCAAAAGGAATTGACCCAGCACTACCCCGCCCCCGGATTGGTAGAACATGACGCCAGCGAAATCTGGGAGCGCACGCTGGCCTGCGCGCGCGCCATGGTGGAACGGGCAGGCGGCGCACACCGCATCGCCGCAATCGGCGTCACCAACCAGCGCGAGACTGTGGTGGCGTGGGACAAGACGACCGGCAAGCCGCTCACCCGTGCGATTGTGTGGCAGGATCGCCGCACCGATGAAGCGTGCCGGACGCTTCGCGAGGCAGGGCATGAAGCTGCGGTGCAGGAGCAGACCGGTCTGCTGCTCGATCCCTATTTCTCAGGCAGCAAGATGCAGTGGATCTTGCGCAATGTGCCCGAGGCCGCCGCGCTGGGCGAGCGGCTTGCCTTTGGCACGATCGAGACATGGCTGGTGTGGAACCTCACCGGCGGCGTGCATATCACCGATGTCACCAATGCCAGCCGCACCATGCTGATGGGCCTCGAGGCGAGCGATTGGGACGCAGGGCTGTGCGCGATGTTCGATGTGCCGCGCTCCGCCTTGCCGGAAATCGTGCCGAGCGCCGGGGCCTTTGGCGAAACGCAGGCTGATCTGTTTGGCGCGCCCATCCCCATCACCGGGCTGGCGGGCGATCAACAGGCCGCGACGATTGGACAGGGCTGTTTTGCCGAAGGCGAAACCAAGGCGACGCTGGGAACGGGCGCGTTCATCCTTGCCAATATGGGCACCCGCCCACCGCGCTCACAGCACCGCCTGCTCGGCACAGTGCTGAGCGAGGTTGGGGGTGAGCGGATGTTCGCGCTCGAAGGTTCGGTGTTTGTGGCGGGCAGCCTCGTCAAATGGCTGCGCGACAGCATGGGGCTGCTTTCTGATGCCGCGCAAAGTGAGGCTATGGCGCGCAGCGTTGCCGATAGCGCAGGCGTGATGTTCGTGCCCGCCTTGTCAGGGCTCGGCGCGCCCTATTGGCTGGCCGATGCAAGGGGCAGCATCACGGGCTTAAGCTTTGCCGCCAGCCGGGCGCACATCGTGCGCGCTGCGCTCGAATCGATTGGCCATGTGTTCCACGATCTCGCAGCCGCTTTCGGCTCGGACGGAGCGCCCTGGCAGCTCCTCAGGCTCGATGGCGGGATGAGCGCCAATGATTGGCTGGCGCAGGATATTGCCGATGTTTTGGGCGTTCCTTGCGAGCGGCCCGAGGATGTCGAAACGACCGCGCGCGGGGCGGCGATCCTTGCGGCAATTGGCGCAGGGCTTTACCCCGATCTCGCCAGCGCGAGCGCAATGGTGAGCCCGCGCGCGCGCTTTTCCCCCGCCATGGAGGAAAACACGCGCGCCGGCCGCCTTGCCGCCTGGCGCAAGGCCATGGCGGGGGTCGAGACGACTGCCTAGACGCAGGGCGCTAGAACCGGGCCGTCAGCCGCGTCCACACCCCGCGCCCCGGCCCCGGCAAGCGTTCGAGCAGCGGGACATCCGACGCCCCCACCCGGCTGCGTCCGGCGAGATGGGGCGCGTAGAGTTCATCAAACAGGTTCTCCACGCCCGCTTCCAGCGCCAGCGCTTCGGTAAAGGCATAGCGTGCAAACAGGCCGACGACGGCAAAGCCTTCGCCCCGCTCCTCGTCATTGGTGCGCGAAACCTTAGGCTGATTGGCCGCGGCAAACAGCTCTGCCCCCAGGGCCAGCCGGTCCGTCGCCCATGTCGCCGAGACCCTCAGATTGGCAGGCGGGATGCGATAGAGATCATCGGCAATGTCGCGCCGCTGGCCCCTCACAAAGCTCGCCGTGCCCGCCAGTTCCACCTGCGCTACCGGACGGATCACGAAATCCATATCCGCGCCGTAAAGCTCGGCTGAGGTGTTGCGGAATTTAAGCGGAGTGGGATCGCCATTGGCAGCGGCCACCATCTCTACCACGCTGTTGATCACACCGGGCGTATCATCAAACGGCGTGCCCTGAATGAAATCCTCCACCCGGCGGTAGAAGATCGTGGGGCGCACAGTCAGCCAGTCATTGCTGAAATCAAACCCAGCCTCGGCAATATAGGCCACCTCAGGGCGCAGGGCCTGATTGCCGACATAGATATTGCCATCGGCAAGGCCAAAGCTCGCCTCGGTGGGCAGCCAGGCAAAGCGTTCAAGCACGCTTGGCACGCGGCTTTTGCGGGCCAGCGTCACGCGCGGTGTCAGCACATCGCCGGGGAGCCACGCGCGCAGCACCGCATCAAAGGTGGTGTCGGCCGCTTCACGCCCCGAAGCGATGAACTGATTGGCCAGCGTGCGCGGGCCCATCGGAACCGCCGCGCCCAATTGCGGGATGCCAGCCGATTGCTGCGTGCGGTCAACCCGCGCGCCTGCCTCGAATTCCACCACGCCAAGGCCGCCGCGCGCCTGCACATAGGCCCCCAGCCGCTCGGCGGTGACATTGGGCTGGGAATCGATGAAGAACGCCGGATTGAACGGGTTGGTGATCGTGACAAAACGATCATGGATTTCGGCATCAGCGCCAACCTCGACATAGCGCGTGGGCTTGCCGAACCTCAGCGCTGCTTCTGCCGTCATGGTGTCGGCATCGGCAAAGGTCGCACGCGCCTGCGCCGGCGCAGCGGCAGGCTGGCGCAGGGTCTGGTTGTCCATCAGGTGACGCACCGCGACATGGCCCAGCCTGAGATTGAAGGAGACATCTTCTGCCAGTTCGCCGCGAAAGCCGCCCTGCACGAAATCGGTGTCGAAATAGACCATGTCGAGTGCAAAGGGCGGATTGCCCGAAGGCCCGGTTTCGCTGCGACGATATTCAAGGAACAATTCGCCCGCACCCATGCGGTATCCGGCGTGGATGCCATAGAGATTGCGTTCGAACAGGGTGCCGACCGCGCGCCCGCCGGGAAAGCGATAATCCTCGCCCTCCTCGCGGCTGGCGATCAGGCCGACCCGCCAGGTGTCATTGGCGAGCGCCGCCAGCCCACCTGCGGCATAGCTGTTATCGACGCTGCGATACTGGCTCGCCGCGCGCAATTGCGGGGTGAGGCTGGCACTATTCGTGAATTGCGCTTCGGCAAGCTGCGCGTTGATCGCACCGCCCAGCGAAGGCCCTTCGGCAACCGGCGCGACCCCGCGCGCCACATCAATGCGTTCCACCAAGATGGAGGGCGCATAGTGCATCGGCGGGTCCATCGCATTGGGGCCGCCGGTGGCGAAGCGCTGGCCATTGACCCGTCCCAGCACGCGTTCTCCGGCAAGGCCGCGATAGGAAAGCTGGCCCGACAATGCGCCATTGCCGAAGATATCGCCGCCCGCCACCCGCGCTGCAATCGCGGCGGCATCGGCGGGAAGGGCAATCTGGCGGGGTGCCGCAACCGCGTCGCTGGCGATGGCTTCCCGTCCGCTTCTGCTGGCGGTGACGATAATTGTGTCAGTGAGCGGGTCTTCACGCGTCTGGGGCGTGGTGGAATGTTCGGCAAGTGCAGGCGGCGCTGCCACAAGAGTGCATCCGGCAAACAGGCTTGCCCGGAAAAGTCGGGTAAATTTCATGATGGATCTGTCCGTTAAGCGGTAAATGGCGGCACGCGGCACAAGGGCACAGCGCGCAAGGCACGCTGCGCCCAGCATGGGGCGCGGCCGAATTGTCAGGCGGTCAGATCAGCCAAGGCGGCGCGCGCAAGGGCGGGCGCAAATGGGCAGGTTGGACCAGCCGCAAACGCTCAAGGAACGAAGGCGGCTCCGGCAGCGGCGCCAAGAGTGCTGAGGGAGCCTCGCTCCGCTCGGAAAGAAGGGCGGCCAGCGCAAGTCCGGCAAAAGCGCAGGATTGCGCCGGAGCAGCGGTGTTTTGCGGATCGGGGGCAGGATCGTGGGGCGCGGGCGCGTGATGCCCCATGGCCGCATGATCGGTTGCGCCCGTGGGTGCGCCATGATCGCCGCCATGGTGATCGGCCTCATGCCCGGAGTGATGCCCGGAGTAATGCGGGGTGTGATGCGCAGGCCCGTGGCCCATAGCCGCGTGCAGCGCCGCGATCTGCGCGGCTGCCTCGCCCCCATCCTGCGCAGCGGCAGACCGGGCAGCCAGGGCGCGCGCCAGCGGATGCGTTTGCGGACACAGGATCACGCTCGAACCATGCGCGCCCGCAGGGGCCAGCATCGTGCCTGCTGGCAGCACGCCAATCATCCCAAGCGCGAGCAACGCCAGAGCCACCATCATCCGGCGGTGGGTAAGCATCAAGGATCGCACGCGGCTCATGGCGCGCGGCCTCTAAGGCTTGCGCGCAAGCTTGTCACCTCGGCAATGATCCTCAGAACAATCATCACAGGGCTGTCTCAGCCTAAGGTACAATTGGCGCACCCTCATTGTAGGCGCACATTCCTCTCATTGGACGCATATCGCGAGAGGAGACGGATCATGCTCGAACAGGCGCTTAACAAATTTCAGGGCAAATCGCTTATCAAGGACAAATTTGAAAACTTCATCGGCGGCGACTGGGTTGCCCCGGTCAAGGGACAATATTTCGACAATGTCTCGCCGGTCACTGGCAAGCGGGTGTGCCAGGTCGCACGTGGCACTGCGGAAGATATCGAGCTGGCGCTGGATGCCGCCCACAAGGCCAAGGGCGCGTGGGGGCGCACTTCGCACACCGAACGCTCGAACATCTTGAACCGCATTGCCCAGCGCATCGAGGATAATCTCGATATGCTGGCGCTGGTCGAAACCATCGACAACGGCAAGCCGATCCGCGAAACCACTGCGGCGGACCTTCCGCTCGCGGTCGATCACTTCCGCTATTTCGCAGGCGTGCTGCGCGCGCAGGAAGGTTCGATTTGCGAGATTGATCACGACACGGTTGCCTATCACTTCCACGAACCGCTCGGCGTGGTCGGCCAAATCATTCCGTGGAACTTCCCCCTGCTGATGGCGGTGTGGAAACTCGCCCCGGCGCTGGCGGCTGGCAATTGCGTGGTGCTGAAGCCCGCTGAACAGACCCCGATGAGCATCATGGTGCTGATGGACATTATCGGCGATCTCTTGCCGCCGGGCGTGGTGAATGTCGTCAACGGCTTTGGCATCGAGGCGGGCAAGCCGCTCGCCACCAGCCCGCGCATCGCCAAGATCGCCTTTACCGGCGAGACGACCACCGGCCGCCTCATCATGCAATATGCGAGCGAAAACCTCATCCCCTGCACGCTGGAGCTTGGCGGCAAGAGCCCCAACATCTTCTTTGCCGATGTGATGCGCGAGGATGATGATTATCTCGACAAGGCGCTGGAAGGCTTTGCCATGTTCGCGCTCAATCAGGGCGAGGTTTGCACCTGCCCGAGCCGCGCGCTGGTGCACGAATCGATCTATGATCGCTTCATGGAAAAGGCGATTGCCCGCGTGCAGGCGATCAAGATGGGCAGCCCGCTGGATGCGGCGACCATGATCGGCGCGCAGGCTTCGAACGATCAGCTCGAAAAGATCCTGAGCTACATCGAAATCGGCAAGGGCGAAGGGGCCCGCGTGCTCACCGGAGGCAATCGCCAGATCCACGAGGGCGAGCTGGCCGAGGGCTACTACGTCCAGCCGACTGTGCTTGAAGGCCACAACAAGATGCGGATTTTCCAAGAGGAAATCTTCGGTCCGGTGCTTTCGGTCACCACCTTCAAGGATGATGCCGATGCCCTCGCCATCGCCAATGACACGCTTTACGGGCTTGGTGCAGGCGTGTGGAGCCGCGATGCCAACACCTGCTACCGCTTTGGCCGCGCGATCGAGGCGGGCCGGGTGTGGACCAATTGCTACCACGCCTATCCGGCCCACGCGGCCTTTGGCGGCTACAAGCAATCGGGCATCGGGCGCGAAAACCACAAGATGATGCTCGATCACTACCAGCAGACCAAGAACATGCTGGTGAGCTACAGCCCCAAGGCTTTGGGCTTCTTCTAAATAGAGTCCCCTTCCGAAAGCCTGCTGCTTCCCGATCCACTCTCTCTCCCGGCGCTGCAGGCTTTCGGTACCCCTATTGGGGCGGTTTTCCTCCACGGAAAGCCGCCCCCTTCGGCCTTGCAGAGAGAGAGCCCTGTCATGACACCCCCCGATATCGCGCCGCTGCGCATCCTTGCCACTCCGGCCGCCGAGGAGTGGATCACCCGGCTGATCGGCAGCCATGGTCCGCTGATGTTTCACCAGTCGGGCGGCTGCTGCGATGGCTCTGCACCGATGTGTTTTGTGCGCGGGGAATTTCGCGTGGGCGGGCAAGATGTCCTCCTCGGTTATCTGATCGGCGAGACGCCGGTATGGATCGGCGCGCGCCAATTTGAATATTGGCGCCACACGCAAGTGATCATTGATGTGGTGCCCGGGCGCGGTTCGGGCATGAGCCTGGAGGCTCCCGAAGGCGTGCGCTTTGTCACCCGCAGCCGCGTTTTCACCGATGCCGAGGTCGCCTTGCTCGAAGGAGCAGGTGAGCCGCTCACGGGTGAGGCCTGGCAGGAGGCCTGAACCCATGCCCGGCCCCTTGTTCCGCCGCTCGCAACTTGAGGCCCCTCCCAAGATCAGGTATGACAATTGTGAGGCTGCGGCCTCATGGGAGATCTGGGAGAGAGACTTGCACGCACCGCTTCATTCGGCGGCCCGCGGCCTCATTGTAGCGAGCACGCATACGGCTCGTGCAGACGAGGCAATCGAGGAAATTGCCACAGCGGTCGATGCCGAGGCGCTGGCCGGAGGCATTCTGTTCTGTTCAAGCCGCTACCCGCGCGAAGACTTGGCCAAGGCCATTGCCGCGCGGCTCGGTGGCTTTACGCTGGTCGGCTGCACCAGCGCGGGCGAAATCACGCCGCGCGGCTATGACAGCGACAGCCTGCAATTCATGGGCTTTCCCAAAGACAGCTTCAGTTTCAAGACTCTCGCTTTCACCGATCTGGACGGTTTCGACCGTGACGAAGCCAAACGCCAGATCCGCCACCTTGTCGCCAACGCGCGGCAGGAAGCGCGGGCTCGTGGCAATGATGCGCACCAGGCGGCGCTGTTTCTGGTCGATGGCCTCTCGCACCGCGAGGAACTCCTCACCATGACAGTGCAGGAAGCGCTGGGCGATATCCCGCTGATCGGTGGTTCAAGCGGCGATGGCCTCAGTTTCAGCGAAACCGGCGTGCTGTGCGGCGGCGAATTCCGCAGCGGAACAGCGGTTATCGTGATCCTCACCAGCGCGCGGGCGCTCCATGTCTTTTCCGAAAGCTATTACCAGCCAAGCAGCGCCAAGATGGTGGTGACACTGGCCGACCCGGAAAAGCGGATCATCCATGAAATCAACGCCCTGCCCGCAGCAGATGAATATCGTCGGCTTGCCGGAGCACCGGGGGCAATCCTCGACACCGCATTCTTCGCAGCACACCCGCCAATGGTGCGTATGGGCGGTGCCTATCATGTGCGGTCCATCCAGAGCGCCAATCCCGACGGCAGCCTGACATTTTATGGCGCGGTGGACCGCGGGATTGTGCTCACGATTGGCGAACCGGTTGATCGCATTGCGCAGCTGACTGCCTTCTTCGATGGTCTCAAGCAGGAAGTCGGCGAAATCGATCATGTGCTGGGGTTTGACTGCGTGTTGAACCGGATTGACGCAGAAACCCGGCAAATCACTCGCAAAGTGTCCGAAATCTATGCGCAAAATCGTGTCGTGGGCTTCAACACCTATGGCGAGCAATATCGCGCGGCGCATCTCAACCAGACTTTCACCGGCCTTGTGATTGGGCGCTGATGCATAGCCCTGCGTCGCCTGAACTGCGCTCGCCGACCCAGGAAATTGAGGATCTCAAGGAGCATATCCGCAAGCTTGAGGAGATCAACGCTGCCCTGATGGATCGGGTGGAGCGCTCCACCGATGTGCATGGCGGGGCTTTTTCGATCTTTGAAAGCGCGGTGACGCTTGAGGCCATGGTGCGCGGGCGCACCGGCGAACTTGAAGACGCAATGGGCAAACTTGCGACCATCAACGCTCAGATCGAGGCAGCGCACGCCGACGCCGATGCGGCCCGGGCGCGGCTGCGTGATGCGATTGAGTCGCTCTCCGATGGCTTTGCCCTGTTTGATGCCGAAGATCGGCTGGTCATGTGCAACGCCTCTTTCGTGAAGATCTGGCCGGAATTTGCCGATATGGTCGATGACCAACCGCATTTTTCCGACATGATCGAACGCCTCACGCGGCGTGGCGGCACGATTGGCTCGCTGATTTCGCCTGAACGCTGGAAACAGGAACGCCTCGCGCGGCACCGCGACACCGGCAGCCATGTCCAGATGATGGCCGACGGACGCTGGCTCCAGATCAACGAGCTTCGCACCAGCGAAGGCGGCACTGTGGGCATTTACACCGACATCACCAGCGTGAAGGCCGAGGATGCCCGGCAGCGCGCACTCGAACTGGCCGAACGCAACCTCGCTCTGCAATCAACGCTCGATACCCTGTCCGAAGGCGCCTGTCTGTTCGGCCCCAACCGCAATCTGCAGGCGTGGAATGGCGAGCTTGCTCACATGCTGCGCATCGACAAGGACATCAAAGCGCATATTGGCACGCACGAAGATTTCGTCCGCCACTGCGTGGCTATGCGCGGGCTTGATCGGCCACAGGCGGTCGAATGGCGCGACGGCCGGGGCCCGCGCATCAGCACCGAATGTATGCTTGGCAATCGCCATTTCGTGATCCGTTCCGTAACCCTTGCGACGGGAGGCATGGCCTTTGCGTTTGATGATGTGACCGACCGGATCGCCTTCCAGAAAAGCATGACCGAGATTGCGGATGCGCTGGAACGCGCGGTTGAGGAACGCACTGCGCAGCTCAGCGAGGTCAATCGGCAATTGGCAGATGCCAAGGACGAGGCCGAACACGCCAACCTATCCAAGACCCGGTTCTTGGCAGCGGCAAGCCATGATCTGTTGCAACCGCTTAACGCTGCACGCCTGTTTGTCTCGGCTTTGGGCGAACAGAGCCTTGCCGAGAACACCCGGGCACTGGTCGGCCAGGCATCGGTGGCGCTCGATTCGGTCGAAGACCTGCTCGAAGCGCTGTTTGAAATCTCGCGGCTGGATGCCGGCGCGATCCAACCCAGGATCCGCACGATTGAACTCGATCGTATCCTGTCGGCGCTGCGGATCGAGTTCGCCCCTGTTGCCGAAGCCAAGGGGCTTGATCTGCGCATTGCCGAGACCGGCCTGTTTGTGGCGAGCGATGCACAAATGCTGCGCCGGGTGCTGCAAAATCTCATCTCGAACGCGGTGCGCTACACAGCTCAAGGCAGCATTACCGTTACGGCCACCGGGAGCGGCGAGGAAGTCACCGTGTGCGTCATCGACACGGGGCCCGGCATTCCGGCTGAAGAACAGCCCTTTATTTTCGACGAATTCCGCAGGCTGGAATCCAGTCGGAAGCTGCCCGGTCATGGGCTGGGGCTGGCGATTGTGCGGCGAAGCTGCGCCAAGCTTGGCCATCAGGCACGGCTGCAATCCGAGCGCGGGCGCGGCGCCACTTTTTCGATCACCATGCCGCAGGCCGCGCCAGCGCCGCTGATCGCAGCCGCAGCAGCACCTGCCGATCACAAACCGGCCTCTGCGAACGGGGCAGTGCTGGTGATCGACAATGATCCTTCAATCCTTGCGGGAATGCGCGCGCTGCTCGAAAACTGGGGGCACGATGTGATCGCTGCGACTTCGCCTGATGATGCAGAAGCGCAAGATGCAGCACGCCAGGGGCTTGCGCTGATGCTGGTGGATTATCACCTCGAAGATGATCTCACCGGAGAGATTGCGGTGGCACGCATCCGGGCGCTGCATGAAGGGCCGCTGCCTGCTGCCGTCATCACCGCTGATCGCAGCGAGGAAGTGAAGGCGAAACTGGCCGCCGAACCGATCGACCCGGAAGAAGCCGGTGAAGACGATCTGGCGCTGATGCAGTTGACCTCCGGCTCGACCGGGTCGCCGAAGGCCGTGCAGATCACGCACCGCAACATCTACTCCAATGCCGAGGCGATGTTCATCAGCGCTGAGTACGACGTCGAGAAGGACGTCATGGTCAGCTGGCTGCCGTGCTTCCACGACATGGGCATGATCGGCTTCCTGACCGTGCCGATGTACTTCGGCGCCGAGCTGGTCAAGATCACCCCGATGGACTTCCTGCGCGACACCCTGCTGTGGGCCAAGCTGATCGACAAGTACAAGGGCACCATGACCGCGGCCCCGAACTTCGCCTACGCGCTGTTCGCCAAGCGGCTGCGCAAGCAGGCCACACCGGGGCAGTTCGACCTGTCCACGTTGCGGTTCGCGCTCTCGGGTGCCGAGCCGGTCGAACCCGCCGACGTCGAGGACCTGATCGACGCCGGTAGGCCGTTCGGGCTGAACCCGACCGCCATCCTGCCGGCCTACGGCATGGCCGAAACCGTTTTGGCGGTGTCGTTCTCCAAGTGCAATGCGGGCTTGGTGGTCGACGAGGTCGACGCCGACCTGCTGGCCGCGCTGCGCCAGGCGGTGCCCGCTACCAAGGGCAACACCCGGCGCCTGGCCTCGCTGGGGCCGCTGCTGGAGGGCATCGAGATCCGGATCGTCGACGAGCACGGCAATTCGCTGCCGCCGCGCGGGGTCGGAGTGATCCAGCTGCGCGGTGAGCCGGTGACCCCGGGCTACCTGACCATGGCGGGCTTCTTGCCGGCGCAGGACGAGCACGGTTGGTATGACACCGGCGACCTGGGCTACCAGATGGAGGACGGCCACGTCGTGGTGTGTGGCCGCGTCAAGGACGTCATCAT
>MEDW01000128.1 GCA_001724215.1 Erythrobacter sp. SCN 62-14
GTCTAGTTTTTCGATCGCAGCGGCTCGCCCTTGCCGCTGCGACCTGTGGGTATCGAAGGGTGCGAAAGGAACTGACAAATGATTACGAAGCTGAATGAATTGATGATCCGTTTGCAGACCGATGAAAGCGGTCTGACGTCGGTCGAATATGCGGTGCTGGGCGCCATCGTGGTGGGGGCCATTGTGGCAGTTGGCACGAACTTCAACCAACAGCTGGCTGGCGCCTTTGCTGCCCTGTTCAACCAAGTGCCGGGCGGCGGGGACTGAAAATCGTGCGTCCTGCGCAAAAGGGATGGCACGCGCTCCAGCGCTGCAATCGCGGGATTGCGGCGCTGGAGTTTGCCGTGCTTGCACCGGCTCTCTTGATGCTGGGCTTCGCGGTTATTGTCTATTCGATCTATTTTGCCGCGATGATGGGCGTGCGCCAAGCCGCGAGTGAAGGGGCCCGTGCTGCCATGGCCGGTTTGAACACGGTGGAACGCGTTGACCTTGCGCAAACCCGGGCAACCAGCGTGCTGGATCGATATGGTTCGATAATCGGGAGCAATCCTGCACCCGAAATCACCGCGGCCCCGATTTCCACCGGCGTTTTCGAAGTGCGGGTGCGCTACAACATCGCAGCCCATCCGATCATGCAAGTGGGGTTTTTCATTCCCCTGCCAGACCCACAGCTCGAAGCCGCCGTGGTGGTGACTAATGGCAGCTACTAGACCGATGAACGAATAATTAATTTAGCTAATGTCAACAACAAATTATCCAAATTTGGAAAGAGTTTACGATCTTTTACGCAATGACCGTCCAAAGACTATGCCATATGGCCTATGCTACAAGATATAGACCATCGGTTAAGCGGATAATTTTTATTGATAAATTCTCAATGCATATATTGCCTGGCAATTTTTCAACTTGATCTTTTGCAACCAAAATGCGCATTTTTTCGTAGGTGACGGCAGGCAGATTTACAGAGGCGGTAGGCAAGTGTCAGGTGCAATGGCTAATCCACAACGCAAAGATCTGAACGGCGGGGGGCTTGGGCCACCGGTGGTGGTGGAGGGTCATGATGATAGCCCAACCGCTTGGGCCGACCTGTTGTCGGTCATGGTCGTTGATGACGATCTTGACTGGGCTTCGGAATGCTCCTTCACGCTGCGTGCGATCGGCTGCACACCGTTCGTGGCGCGCTCATCGACAGAGGCGCTTTACCTTGCCCGTCAGCATCAGATCACCATCGCAATCGTCGACTATCAGATGCCCGAAGAAGACGGGATTTCGCTCATCGAAAGGCTTGTTCAACAGGCCGAGGAGGACGATCGGCAGTTGAGCCTGATCATGGCAACAGGCTATGCATCGCTTGATCTGGCGGTGGCGGCGATGCGCGTGTCGGTTACGGATTTTCTGCAGAAACCGATCGCGCCCGATCAACTGCGTGAGGCCATCCAGCGCATCTATGGCCTGCGCCAATCGCGCAAGACACGCAAGGATCTGGTGGACCGGCTCTCGCTGCTGAGTGGTGATCTGCAACGGCTGGCCAGTCTGATTACCCCGGAACAGGAAGGCCGGGCGCGCAGTCCGGGACGCGCCAGCGAAGTGACGCCTGAACTGGTTCGCAAACAGATCAAGATCGAAGCGCGGCGCCGGGATCTGGCTGGCGGGAGCCTGTTCGGCGATTCCGCCTGGTGCATGCTGCTCGATCTGTTGCTGGCCAAGATGGAAGGCCAGATGTTATCCGTATCCAGCGCCTGCATCGGTTCCGGGGCGCCCATGTCGACCGCGATGCGACTGGTGCGGCGCTTCGTGGAAACCGGCCTTGTTCACAAGGTGCCCGACGAGAATGACCGGCGCCGCGATTTTCTGGTGCTCGATGATGAGATGTATGCGCTGATGCTGGAATATCTGGCCGATACAGCGCTTGGATAAGGCTGCGGCTGATTGCCTACCTGTGACTTGACGGGCTTTCTGAACAGTTTGGGCAACAAGCCCCTCAATCCCCTTGCGCCGTGCATAAGCGAAGGGCCTGCGCACTGCGCAGGCCCTTGAAGCGTCCGACCCGAAATTGCCCCCCTTGGGCGGGGCCAATCACTGCATGATGAGGATTTCAACGCGCCGATTGGTCTGACGATCTTCCTCGGATGTCTCATCCACCAGCGGCTGGGAAGACCCGAAGGAAATCGCCGACATTGATCTGAGCGGCACACCATTGGCGCGGAAGGCCTGCCGCACTGCCTCGGCGCGCTTGGCTCCCACTCGCTCATTGTTTCGGGCAGAGCCAGTGGTGTCGGTGTGGCCTTGGATTTCGATGAAAAAGGGCTTGTCCGAGGCAAGCAATGTCGCAGCAATCTCTGCGATCTGCGCCTTTACAGGAGCCGGCACTGAAGTCGCATTCACTGCATATTGCACGGTGAAAGACTGCGAAACCTTGGTCAATTTTGGCTCGCCAGCAACGCCTGCAAGCTTGTCAATCGCGCGTTCGAGAACTTCTGTAAACCGCTTTTCAAGTCCTGCGATTTGGGTGTTCTGTTCATAGATGAGGGCCGTCTGGCGCTGTTCAGAAGCAGCGATTTTTCCGTCCACATAACTGGTTGTCGCACAGGCTGCGAGCGAAACACAGGCGGCGACTGCAACCAGCAGTCTTGATGTATTCATGACCCTTTTCATCATCGAACTTTCCAATTGGCGAAACCTGATCGTCTTTTGCACGCCACGTCACTTGGGACAAGCGTTAGGTCTGCAAGAGGCTCCATTCCGGAGCCTCTTGCAGAGTGAATTGGGCAGCCAATCAGAAGCGGTAGTTCACCGCCAATTCAATGGCATGGCTTTCAAAGCGCGAAACCGAACGCTTGAAATCCGTGCCTTGCGGATTAACCAGACGGAACGGATGGGTCGGACCAGTCGTACCCGGGGCTGCACGCACGACGAAGTCATCGTCGGTCAATTCGCGGTACAGATATTGCAGGCCGATCGACGCCTTCTTGCCAATCTTGCGTTCGAGCCCGCCACCCAGTTCAAAACCAATGCTGCCATTGTCCCCGCGGCCAATGAATTCGTTGGCGGTGTTGCTGCTGCGGAAGCTGTTTCGAATGTCACCGTAATTGATCCCGGCCGTGCCGTAGATCAGGATAGTGTCAACGATCTTGCCGCCGCGCGCACGGGCGGAATAGAGGTTACGCAGGTTGCGAGTGAAGATGTAATTTGCCGGCGTGGTGGTGTAGGCCGTTACGCTATCGGTCATGTTGGTGCGGGTGTAGGCGCCAACCACTCCGACCACAAAATCGCCCTTCAGGTGCCAGTCATAGCCGATCTGCACACCGCCTTCGAAGTTATCACTGTCGCGCTTGCACAGATCGGTCGGGACCGGGGTCGGGGCCGCGCCGCTGCAAAAACCCGGAGAGAAGACGTTGTCACCTGCGACGTTGCGCACAGTGTCATTGAAATTGCCGTCGAGATTGGTGTCGAACAGGACGATTTCGCCCTTGTCGCCGCGCTGTGCGCTGTATCCGGCCTTGATGCCGATATAGGGCCCAGTCCAGCTGTCTTCGGCTGCAACGGCGGTGGCCGCAGTGACAGCCATGCTCGCAACCGCGAGACGCAATGCGTGTTTTGTAAACATAATCGGTACCTTGCATGGAAAATGATCAACCATGATCACCTCGCCACCGGATCATCATTGCCCCCGCCAGAAGCGCCAACTGGCGCATCGTTCCGCAGCAGTGCCCACCCTCAATGAGACAACAGAATCAGATAACCCGATATGGATCGGTGCCACGCGCCGCAGATACCGCCCACCAAGGCGACCAGACAATTTCTATCGCGGCCGATTTGGGAGTTATCGCAACGCAATTGGCGCTATTAACTATAAAGAATAATGTGAATTTTTATCGATTACGGAGCCACATGAGCAACGAGATGTGCCAGAACAGCGCAATCCGGAGATGACTATGTTTGACACCATTGTGCTGATTTTTAACGAGGGCGCGAATTGTGAACCAATCTAGCCCTCACGAAGATGCGGCACCTGTTGCTCTGTTGCTGGATGATGTGGAAGATATCGTCGCGGAACTTCTTACCATGTTCACCCTTCGCGGCATCCCTTGCGCAGGCGCCCATTCGCTGCGCGAGGCACTCGCCACGCTGCGTGCATTGCCTTCGATCAGTCTGGTCATCAGCGATATCAGGCTTCGCGATGAGGCGGGCGAGGACATGATCACACTCGTCAAGATGGATCCTGACTTGCGCCAACGCGATTTCCGCTTTGTCTTCATGACCGGCGATGTGATGCGCTTTGCAGGTCAGGATACGATCGAGAATCATCCGATATTGCTCAAGCCGGTTCACCCGCAACGCCTGCTTGAACTGGTGAAGGGCATCCTTGCACCAAGTTCGGACGGGCAATGAACCTTTCTCGTTTCCAGAAACTGGTGCTGCTGCCTGCTCTGGCTGCAGCGATCCTTGTGGGGATAATGGTATGGCCCGGCATGATGCTGGAATTGCGGGTGATTGCAGGTGTTGCAGCGGCATCACTGGCCATGCACGTGCTGGCATTGCGCCGCCTTGTTGCCAACACCGCCATAGCTGTACCAGACCGATCGCCAGCCGTGTTTGACAAGCGGCAAACAGCGCTGGCCTTTGCGGTTTCCCATGAGGTGCGCCAACCGCTCTATGCGATCCAGCTTGCCGCAGACAATGCCCGCACCAAGCTTGCCTCGGGTGGACAACACGGCTCGGCAGAGCCCGAGATCGAGCGCATCTTGCGGCAATGCGACCATGCTTTGGAAATCGTGCAGCAGACCTGCGAATTGGCGCAATCGTTGGCTGCACCAACAGGGCTGGTCAACCTCGCGGCTGCCGTTGGCAATGTTGTTGAACGATATGAAACACTGCTTGCACGTGAGGGGGTAGCAGTCTCTGTAAATGCGTGTGATGACAGCGCAGCGAAACCGCTTCACATATCTCAGACCGCCTTTGAGCAGGTGCTGGCCAATGCCCTTTCCAACGCAGTTGATAGCATCAAACGCCGTCGTTCCGCTGGCTGGAATGGCAAGGGACACATCGCAATCAGGTTGAAAGCAGACCCGTCCACGGCGACTTGCCACATCTCGGACAATGGACAAGGACTGGGCGACACAGCCACGCAGGAGCTGTTTGAGCCCTTCCGCTCCTCAAAACGCCATGCAGGCGGTGGCTTCGGGCTCTACGTCAGTCAGGAAATTATCTCGCGGGCGGGCGGGCAGATAGAGCTTCGCAAGGGGCGTGATGACGGCGCCTGCCTGATCATAACCATGCCGCTGGCGCCGCTGGATCTGGCTTGATACGAAAACGCAGCGATCGCTCACTCCCTGCCCTGCCACCACATTATTTGGGTATCATTGCTGGACGGGCGGAGAGGTAAGCGCAAAGCGCAAAGCGCATGGGCTTACATCCGTGATGCTGGGTGCAAGATCATGTCCGAGCAAGTGAGAGCGGATCACTTCGGGTTCCTGCGCGATGCATGGGCTGCAGACTTCGTCAGACGCAAGTGATCGGACGAAATCAACGCACGGCCATGCTGCGCATTTGGCACATGAGGGCAAAGCGGCGATCCCGATAAGGGTGCAAGAACGTCCCAGATTGCCGGGTAGGTGGCGGAGCAGGAGGGATTCGAACCCTCGATACGCTTTTGACGTATACACACTTTCCAGGCGTGCGCCTTCGACCACTCGGCCACTGCTCCGCAATCCTGCCATGGGCAGGAAGCGCGCGCGATAGCCGCGAAAACTGCGCTTCGCAAGGCGATAGGTTACAGGTGATTTGGCGGGCCTTGGAAAAAGTGGTATAAGAATCGCACAGGCACAGCGCTGCGCGGATCCGGCATTCCCTGCGAACGCTGCCTCGAAAACCCCTTTTGCGCCCTCCAAAACGCGTGCGAAAGGGGTTTTTGATTGGAAGGGCGGTATGCACGCACCCCCGCCCTGATACCCGCCCCGGCGAAAGTCGGGGGCAGGCGGGAGGGGAGCCAGCCTTGCCGAGCCGCAAGGTGAGGCTAGTCGCCGCGGGGTGGGCATGGCACTATGCCCCCATGAACAAAGCTCTCCTCGCCGCTGCGACAGCCCTCGCCCTTGCCCTGCCCCTTGCCGCGCAAGAGGCGCCCAAGGGGTATCCCTCCCCTGCCGAAATCATCGCTGCTGCGCCCAAGGGTGATTGGGTGGCGATCCCGGCAGAGGACTTGCTGGTGATGACACTTGCACCCGATAGCGAGGCAAACCCGCGCATAGTGGTGATCCAGCTAATGCCTGCGCCCTTCAGCCAAGGCTGGGTGCACAACATCCGCCTGCTGGCGCGTTCGGGCTGGTATGACGGCATTTCCGTGAACCGGGTGCAGGACAATTACGTCACCCAGTGGGGCGATCCCAATTACGACAACCCCGAAGCGACTGGGGAGCCCAAGCCCTTGCCGCAAGGGCTGAAGGTTATGGGGGAGGCGGAGTATCTTGCCAGCCTCACATTGATCAAAGGGTCCGAAGAAACGATGACATCCCCTGCAGGTTTGCGCGCTTCTGCCGACCCTTATGGCTCGTCACTGCACGCCTTGGGGTGGCAATTGGCTGGAAGAGACATGAAGCTTTGGCCCGTCCACTGCTACGGCATGGTCGGAGTGGGGCGGAACTATTCGCCCGACACCGGCTCTGGCGCGGAGCTTTACACCGTGATCGGCCACGCCCCGCGCCAGCTTGATCGCAACATCGCGCTCGTTGGCCGGGTGATCGAGGGGATGGAGCATCTCTCCTCGCTCCCACGCGGCAAGGGCGAATTGGGGTTCTATGCGGCTGATGAGGCGGACAAGCGCACGCCGATCCTCAGCGTGCGGGTGGCGAGCGATCTGCCCGCACCCGATCAACCAAGGCTTGAATATCTCTCGACGGAAAGCCAGGCTTTCGAGACCTATGCCGAGGCCATTGCCAACCGGCGCGATCCTTTCTTCATAACGCCCGCAGGCGGGGCGGATATCTGCAACATCCGCGTGCCGGTGCGGCGCGTGGCCGATTAAGTCCTAAATCCGTTCCGCTTGCGCCACCGCATCGCTCGCCCGCAAGGCTGACAGAATGCGCGAGAGGTGCGGCAGATCCTGCACTTCGATATCGACCTCGTAAGTCGTGAAAGGATGATCAAGCTGCGTCTGGGCAAGGCTCGTCACGTTTGCCTTGTTCTGCGCGAAAATGCCCGCCATCTCGGCAAGCGTTCCGGGCCGATCATACAGCGTTACTGTCAGGCGCCCGACGGCCCCTTGCGAACGATTGCCCCACGCAAGATCAAGCCAATCGGTGTCGACCCCGTTCGCCAGTTCAAGGCAATCAATCGCATGGACCAGCACGGTTTCGCCCTTGCGGCGGATACCCACAATCCGGTCACCCGGAACCGGGTGGCAACAGGGCGCAAGTTCAAACGCAACCCCGGGTGTGAGCCCCCGGATCGAGATGGCACGTTCACGCCGCGACCAATGTTCATCATCCTCGATGCCCGCAGTGCAGCCCGGCACCAGCGCTTCCATCACCTCTCGGTCGGACAGCTTGGCAGCGCCGATCGCGTACATCAGATCATCCGGCTCCTCCATTCCGAGCCGATGGACGGCAGCACGGATCGCCTTCTTGCCGATCTTGGCCGGCACACGCGCCGCAATCTCGTCGAACAGTTTGGAGCCAATTTCGGCCACCTCGGCGCGTTCCTTCATCCGCACCGCGCGGCGGATTGCAGCCCGTGCCTTGCCCGTCACCACAAAGCCCAGCCACGATAATTGCGGCTCGGCGTGGGGGCTCTTGATGATCTCCACCACATCGCCATTATTCAAAGGCGTGCGCAGCGGCATATGGCGCCCGTTGATCTTCGCCCCCACTGTCGCCAGCCCCAGATTGGTGTGGACCGCAAAGGCAAAATCCACCGCGCTCGCGCCTTTGGGCAGTTGGAACAGCGCGCCCTTGGGGGTGAAGGCAAAGATGCGATCCTGATAGATCGCCATGCGGGTGTGTTCGAGCAGCTCCTCGGCATCGTGGCTCGCATCAACAATCTCGATGAGATCGCGCAGCCAGCCGACCTGACCATCGGGCGTACCCGCCTGCTTGTAGGCCCAATGCGCGGCCAGCCCGAATTCATTGACACGGTGCATCTCGCGTGTGCGCACCTGCACTTCGACCCGCATTGAATTTTCATACATCAAGGACGTGTGGATTGAGCGATAGCCGTTCGATTTGGGCGTGGAGATGTAATCCTTGAACTTGCCCGGAATGAATTGCCAGGTGGTGTGCAGGACGCCCAGCGCGCGGTAGCAATCCTCCTCGCTATCGGTCAGCACCCGAAAGGCCATGATGTCGGTGACTTGCTCAAAACTGACGTGGCGCTCGGCCATTTTGTGCCAGATCGAATAAGGGTGCTTCTCGCGGCCATAGACCTCAACCTTAAGGCCTGCCTCGGCAAGGCGCTGCTTGATCTTGAAGGCAATCGCATCAACCTGCCCGCCGTCTTGGCTGCGCAATTGTTCGAGCCGGCCGGTGATCGTCGCATAGGCTTCCGGCTCCAGCTCGCGGAAGGCCAGCGCCTGCATTTCGTGCATATATTCATACATCCCGACGCGTTCAGCCAGCGGGGCGTAGATATCCATCGTCTCACGCGCGATGCGTTTGCGTTTTTCCGGCGATTTGATGAAGTGAAGCGTGCGCATATTGTGTAGCCGGTCAGCCAGCTTCACCAGCAGCACGCGGATATCCTCGGACATGGCGAGGAGGAACTTGCGCAGGTTTTCCGCCGCCCGTTCATTCTCGGGCATAGCCTCGATCTTGGAAAGCTTGGTGACGCCATCGACCAGCCGCGCAACTTCGGGGCCGAAATGTGTCTCGATATCCTCAATCGTGGCGAGGGTGTCTTCGACTGTGTCGTGCAAGAGCGCGGTGATGATGGTGGACTGATCGAGTTTCAGATCGGTCATCAGCCCGGCGACTTCGACCGGATGGGAGAAATAGGGATCGCCGCTCGCGCGTTTTTGCGTGCCGTGTTTCTGCACGGTGTAAACATAGGCGCGGTTGAGCATCCCCGCATCGGCCTGCGGGTCGTAATCGAGGACTTTCTCAACAAGTTCGTATTGGCGCAGCATCGCCGATGAATATGGGCGGCAGGAGCCAAGGGAGCAAGCGCGATTGTTGCGGTGCAGGAGAGAGTGCGTTATAACGCGCGTATGAACAAACCCATCCCTCGCACCCGCAGCCTCAAGATCACGAAGATCGGGAATTCCGCCGGGATTATCCTGAGTAAGGAGCTATTGGCTACGCTAAACGTCGATATCGGAGATGAAATCAGCCTGACCGTGACTGATGACGGTGTGACTTTGGCCCCGGTGGACTCCGAGTTCGAAGAAGAAATGCGTCTCGCCCGCCAGATCATGCGGGAACGGGTCAAGGTGCTTCGCGAGCTAGCGAAGTAAGCTCATGTCACGCTGGAGGTGGGTCAGTCACCGGGCGGCGCTCACCGCGCATGTCGAGCAGATTGACGAACACGGCGGTGGCACAGGCATCCGCGACATGGGGCTGTTCGAAAGCGCGATGGCACGCCCGCAGCAGTTGGAGGCCTATGGCGAGCCGGATGCGGCAGCCCTGGCAGCAGCCTATGCCTTTAGCTTGGCACGAAATCATCCCTTCGTGGACGGAAACAAGCGAACTGCCAACGTGGTCAGCTTGCTTTTCCTGCTGAAAAACGGCTGGCGCGTGGAGGCAGATGACGCCGATATGACAGTTGCCTTCATCGCCCTCGCCGCGGGCGAGCTCAGCGAAGACGAACTGGCCGACTGGTTCCGGCAGCGGGTGGTGGCCGTAAGCTAGCCGCGTATTACGACCACGTCGCGCGTTAGCTCCAAGTGGCCCGCGGCGGCAGGCTCATCAAGATCGCATCAATATTGCCACCGGTCTTCAGGCCAAAAATCGTGCCGCGATCATAGACCAGATTGAACTCGGCATAGCGGCCGCGATATTCGAACATCTGCGCTTCGTCCTCCGGCGTGAATTCCGTATTCATCCGCTTGCGAACAATCGCGGGGAACACTTCGAGGAACTGCTTGCCGATATCCTTAATGAATTCGAAATTGGCATCAAAGGCGGCATCATCGGCGCATTCGAGATGGTCGCAAAAAATCCCGCCCACCCCGCGATGCACTTGCCGGTGGGGGATGTAGAAATAATCCTCCGCCCACTTGGCATAGCGTTCGTAATAATCGGCCCCATGCGAATCACAGGCAGCTTGCATTGCGGCGTGGAAGGCCTTGGTGTCTTCATCATAGCGCAGCGGCGGGTTCAAATCCGCCCCGCCGCCAAACCATGCCTTGGTGGTGGTAAGGAACCGCGTGTTCATGTGAACGGCGGGCACATGGGGGTTTGCCATATGCGCCACCAGGCTGATGCCGGTTGCCGAAAAACCGGGATTATCCGCGCTTGCCCCGTTGATATTGCCGGCAAATTCCTTGGCGAAATTGCCGCGCACGGTTGAGACATTGACGCCGACCTTTTCGAATACGCGGCCTTTCATCAGGCCCTGCACGCCGCCGCCGGGATCCGGATTGCCTTCCTCGTGACGGTCCCATGGGGTGTATTGAAAGCGCGCATCCGAGCCAGCTTCGGCTTCAATCGCCTCGAACTCTGCACAAATTGAATCGCGCAAATCCTCAAACCACGCTTTCGCGCGGGCGGTGTGCTGTGTCCAGTCCTTCATACATCCCTATTGGTTATTGGCCCATCTGTCATGTGCGCGCCACCATAGGCAAGCGAACGGCTTACACAAGGGCTTAAGCAGTGCGCTTAAATTCTCACCAGATCTGCTCGATTCTGTCCGATTTGAATAGCTTTGATGGCTTGGCAGGCCTTGACACGATGAGAACATTTCCAGAACATAACGGGCATGCTGATCGCCCACCGTATTGCGCTCGACCCGACGAACGTGCAGCGGACCTACTTCGCCCGCGCTTGCGGCACGGCGCGGTTCGCGTGGAA
>MEDW01000129.1 GCA_001724215.1 Erythrobacter sp. SCN 62-14
GCTCCTCGTCCACGCGTGCGCTCGCGCCCGGCACGATGCTCGGCTGGAGCACGCCCGCCGCGTCGCGCAGTTGCAGCTCGGCGTCGATGTCGAGGAAATTGAGCGCGCCTTCCATCGCCGCCACGAGGCTGCCGCCCAGCGCCGGGAGGGTATATTCGGCGCGCGCGAT
The DNA here is from genome assembly GCA_001724215.1 of Erythrobacter sp. SCN 62-14. Lineage (GTDB taxonomy): Bacteria > Pseudomonadota > Alphaproteobacteria > Sphingomonadales > Sphingomonadaceae > Erythrobacter. The sequence continues at coordinate 170 of MEDW01000129.1, forward strand.
GCTCTCGCCCTGGCTCACGTCGCGGCGGAACTCGGAACCGGCGAGCGGCCGGGCATCGGCGAAGCGCGTCTCGGCGAGCGTGAGCTGGGGCAGCTCTTCGAGCCGGTGGAGCCCGATGAGCTTGAGACGCCCTGGCCCCGCGGCGAATTCGTAGTCCGCGCCGAACTCGAACCCGCTCTGGTCGCGCTCGACCCGGAACAGCCGTTCGCGCCGGATCGGGATTGCGAGATTGTCCTGCCGCGAGGTTTCGGTCTCGCGGTAGATCAGGCCGAACAGGTCGCCGGTGAGATTGAGGACATTGCCGTTGTCGGCGGTTCGCGCGTAGGCACCCGAGAGGCTGATGCGGTCGGAGTTGAAATTGACCTTCTCCTCGCGCCGCTCGAACACGGCACCGGCCGCATTGCGCAGTTCCGAAGGGCCGTCGTTGCCGAGCCTCGAGGAATTGTTGCGCAGCGCCACGTTCCATTCGTCCTTGGTGCCGCCGCCGGCGAGGCCCAAGGTGCCGTCGTAGAGGCGCGCGGGGGTGCCGCGCGTGCGGAACTGCGGGGCGGTGCGGAACTGGCCGGTGATCCGACCGCTCGAGGAGGTGACCACATTGAGCACCTGTCCGGTGAGCCCGCCGATGTCGAGGCTCGCCCCGTCGACCAGCTCGAGCCGCACCACGTCGTCGGCGGTGATGCGTTGCAGGGCGTCGACCGGGCCGTTGGCCTTGCCCGAGATCCGCCGCCCGTTGATCAGCACGTTGGCATCGGCCTGGCCGAGCCCGCGCGCGCCGCTGGTGCCGCGAATGGTGAAGCCCGGCACCTGCCGCGCCATGTCGAGCGCGTTGCGCGGCGCGAAGCGGTCGAATTCCTCGCGCGGGAAGATGCTGCGCGCATTTGTGGTGCCGATCTCCGGCTCGACCGCGACGGCTTCCTCGGCCTCGGGCAGTCCGGGGTCGAGGGCGCGCTGAAGCCGCTCGTCCTCGCCCGCGTCGATATTCTCGCCCGCGCGGTCCTGTGCCGCGAGCGGCGCGGTCATGGCCGCGAGCGCGAGGCCCGGGGATGCGAAGAGGCTCGCGAGGAGGATGGCGCGGGGGGCGGGCATGGATCACGCCTTGCCTCAAAGCGCGGCGCGCTGTCGAGCCGAAAAGCCCAGGTTCGGGCGCAGCGGCCGGGCCGTTCGTCGAGCCCTGTCGGCGGTTCGTCAGGCGGCCTGCTGCACCGCCGCGGGGTCGTCCAGTCCGACCAGCCGCAGGCTCAGGTCCCACAGCCTTGCCGACCGACGCGCGTTCTCGGCCTTGGCCGAAAGCGGCTGGGCAAATGCCTCCGCGCCCGGCTTCTGGCGGTTGCCCCAGCTCCAGTGCACGCCCGAGCGGGTGAACTGCGGGTCGGCCACGACCTGCGCCACGCGCTCGCCCGAGAGGGGCTGCGAGACATAGCCCTTGGTGATGTTCTTCTGGAACCACGGGAAGATGGTCCGGAAGGCTTTGGGCGCGTGGCGGAACAGCGGCGTGTCGGCGACGCAGCCGGGATAGAGCGTGGCAAAGATGATGCCGGTGCTCGCATGATAACGCGCATGAAGCTCGCGGCTCATCATCATCAGGGCAAGCTTGCTGTCCTTATAGGCCTTGCCCGGTTTGAACGCCTTGCCGTCGATCATGGCAATAGGCGGGAGAAAGCCTGCCTCAAAGCCTGCCAGCTCGCCCAGATTGGCGGGAGCCGGGATCGGGATCTTGCCGCCGAATTCCTCGGAATTGGCCGTGACCGTGCCGAGCGTTATCAGCCGCGGGGCAGGGGCTTTGGCGAGATCACCCAGCAGCAGATTGGCAAGCAGGAAATGGCCCAGATAATTGGTCGCCACCGACAATTCATAGCCTTGCCCATTGCGCTGAGGTTCTTCGGCGCGCAGGAGATAGACCGCCGCATTGAGCACCAGCGCATCCAGTGTGCGCCCCTGCGCGTTGAGCCATTCGCGCGTATTTTCAGCAAGCGCGCGCACGCTTGCAAAATCAGCCAGATCAAGGTGCATCACTGTGCGTTTGGCCGGATCAATCCCGATCTCACGTGCTGCTGCCTCGGCCTTGGCAAGATTGCGGCAGGCCATGATGACATGCCAGCCTCGCTGGGTAAGGGCGTAAGCGGCCCACAGGCCAACTCCGGACGAAGCGCCCGTGATCAGGGCGGTTGGTTGCGCTGATGTGTTCATGACCGCAATAAGTGCCGCAAGTCTCTTGGCCGTTCAAGATTGCGATTGGCCGAAAAGCGCAAGGCGCGGTGAGGGATGGAGATGCAGGGTGCGTAAGCGGATGATACAGGAGGCGGCATGATGGAACTGGACGACCGGATAAGGCAGCTTGGGGGCATAGCTGTGCCTGATCTTGCAACGCTTGATGGGGCGGCGCTGGCCCAGCGGGCGAAATCCGAAGCGCGCGATTCGCGCGCGGCGATGGGGCTGGCAGCGCTGGCGGCCTTGATGATCGGAGCGGCGAGCGGGTTTGCCGCTCAGCCCGCAGCAGACGGGGCCGCGTTGCTGCCTTTTGGCCCTGCGCCCGCGCTCACCCCGCTTGTTCATCTGGCGAAAAGATGAAACCGCGCCAGATCGCGCTGGTCGCAGCGGTTGCCTTTGCGGCGGCGCTGCTGGGCACATGGGCCGGACGCAGCGCCGCGCCGCTGCCGCAGGATGCCAGCGGCGCACTTCACGCGTTGATGCATGATGAACTCGGCCTCGACAGCGATCAGGAACGCCGCCTGTTTGCGGTGGAGGCCGATTTCAAGGCGCGCCGTCAAAGCCTTGAGGATGAACTGCGCGCGGCCAATGCGCTGCTCGCCAAAGCGGTCGCGGAAGAACACGTCTATGGCCCGCGCGTCGCCGCAGCGGTCGATGCCACCCATCACGCGATGGGCGAATTGCAGAAAGCAACGCTCGAACACGTCTTTGAAATGCGCGCGATCCTGCGGCCCGAACAGCAGGCGCGCTTTGATGCGGCGGTTGATGAAACGCTGACCAACGCTGCCAAGTGAACGAGGCACAGCCCGATGATGCCGCGCTGGTCGCCGCTATTCTGGCGGGTGACGCCAGCGCCGAACGCGCGCTGGTGGAGCGTCACCGCGATGCGCTGTACCGGCTGGCGCGCAGCGCGACGGGCGATCCGCAAGAGGCGCTTGATATCACGCAGGACGCTTTCGTGGCGGCGTTCGGCGCTTTGCGGCGGTATGATCCGGCGCGGTCTTTGGGGGCGTGGCTCGCGGCGATCACCTTGAACAAATGCCGCGATTGGGCGCGGCGAAGGAAGGTCAGGCGCTGGCTCGGCTTACCTATGCCGGACGGGGTGGAACACTGGGTCGCGGCCGATGCGCCGCTGCCCGATCAAACCGCTGCCGATCGCGCGGAACTGGCCGCCACGGCGCGCGCGATTGCTGATCTGCCGCCAAACCTCAAAGACGTGCTGCTGCTGCGCACGCTCGAAGGGTTGAGCCAGGCCGAAACCGCAGCGGTGCTGGGCATCAGCGAAAAAGCGGTCGAAACCCGGCTTTACCGCGCGCGCGAAAAATTGCGCAGGCAAGTGAGGGGTTAGGCGCGCGGTCCCGTAAAGGGGGCATGGTTTCTGGTTCTCTCACCCGGCGCGGCCTGCTTGGCGGCATGGCAGCAGGCGCTTCGCTTTCTGCGCTGCCTGTGTGGGCGCATGGCGGCAATCTTAAAGGGCACAGCGGGGCGATCCGGGCTGGCTTTGACGAGGTCAGCGGCGCTGTGATCGATCTTGCCGTTGCTGCGGGCCGCCGCGTAGTCGAAGGGCGGCGCGGGCACGGCGTTGCGGTGAATGGCAGCGTGCCGGGGCCGCTCATTCGCCTCAAAGAAGGCCAGAACATCCGCTTCAACGTGGCCAATCATTTGGCGCAAGACACCTCGATCCATTGGCACGGGCTGCTTGTGCCCTTTCACATGGACGGGGTTCCGGGGGTGAGCTTTCCCGGCATCCGTCCGGGCGAGACGTTCACCTATGATTTCCCGGTGCGCCAATCGGGGACCTATTGGTATCATTCCCATTCCGGCCTTCAGGAACAATCCGGCCACTATGGCCCGTTGATTATCGACCCTGTGGGCGCAGAGCCTGCCGAATATGATCGCGATTACATCCTGCTGTTGAGCGAGTTTACCCGCCACCACCCCCATTTCATCATGGACCGGTTGAGAAAGCAGGAAGGCTATTTCAACCGCCAGCAAAATTCGTGGACCGATAAATACCCGATGAGCCGGGATGAACGGCGCATGTGGGGTGAGATGCGCATGATGCCGACCGATATCGCCGATGTCAGCGCGCCCACCTACACCTATCTCGCCAACGGGCGCGGGCCGGGCGAAGGGATGGAATATCTTTTCCGCCCCGGCGAGCGCATCCGGCTGCGTATCATCAACGGCTCTGCGATGACGTTTTTCAATGTCCGCATCCCCGGCCTTGCGATGACAGTGATTGCCGCAGACGGCCAGAATGTGCGGCCCGTCGAAGTCGATGAATTGCAGATAGCGACGGCGGAAACCTACGACGTGATTATCGAGACAGGTAGCGCGGCGGCCTATGCGATTGTTGCAGAAAGCATGGATCGTTCAGGCATGGCGCTGGCGATGCTGGCAAGCGCTCCGGGGATGCGCGCCGAAGTGCCGCCGCTGCGTGATCCGCCGCTGCTGACCATGGCCGATATGGGGATGAACCACGGGGCGGAAGGGCACGGGGGGCATGGCTCTCACGGCGGGCACGATCACCACCCCCACAGCCACAGCGGCCCCGGCCCTGCGCCAAGCGAGGGGCGCGCCGCGCGGCGCAAGGTCGATCGCAGCCGCGACCAATCCATGCACGGCATGAAAATGCGCGACACGGCGCTGCTGCCGCCCGAAGTGAAGCTTGGGCCCGGCATTGATATGGTCTCGATGCAGCCGGTCGATAAAACCGGCGATCCCGGCCTTGGCCTGCGCGATCTGCCGCACCGGGTGCTCAATTACCGGATGCTTGCCGCGCTCGAACCCAACACCGACACGCGCCCGCCGTCGCGCCTGCTGGAACTGCATCTGACCGGCAGCATGGAGCGCTATATGTGGTCGTTCAACGGCCAGATGTTCAGCGCGGTGAGCGATGATCCCATTCGCTTTGCGTGGAATGAACGCGTGCGGGTGAAGCTCATCAACAACACCATGATGGCCCATCCCATTCACCTGCACGGCATGTTCTTTGAGGTGGTGAACGGGCAATCGCCCGCGCATCAACCGCGCAAGAATGTGCTGGTGGTGCAGCCGGGGGCAAGCGCCTCGTTTGATCTCACCGCCAATGAGCCGGGCGACTGGGCGTTCCACTGCCACCTGCTCTATCACATGCACGGCGGGATGATGCAGATCGTCACGGTTGCAGGGCCGGGTGAGAGCGCATGAGGATGGCGTTTTGGCTGAGTGCGGCGGCAGCGGTGATGGCTGCGCCGGTGGCAGCGCAGGATCACGCGCATCACCACCACCAGCACGATCAGCCCGCAAAGGAAGAGGCCGAGCCAGCGCCCGCACCGATAATGGCCACCCCGCCGCCCGCATCTGCCGGAATCGGCCCGCCGCGCGCGGCCGATGCGATCTGGGGCGCCGACGCGATGCGCGCCTCACGCGACGACCTGCGCCGCACCCATGGCGATTTTCCGGTGCTGTGGCTTCAGGCCGATCGGCTGGAGACGCAATTTCGCGATGGGGCCAATGGTTATCTCTGGGATGTGCAGGGCTATTACGGGACGCCGACCCGGCGGCTTTGGATCAAGAGCGAGGGCGAAGGCGAGTTCGGCGGCGCGCTGGAACGCGGCGAGGTGCAAGCGCTCTATTCACGCGGCTTTGCGCCGTTTTTCGATGTTCAAATGGGGATTAGGCAGGATTTAGGGCCAGATAAGGCGACTTATGGCGTGGTCGGGGTGCAGGGCCTTGCGCCCTATATGTTTGAACTCGATGCAGCGCTGTTTGTCTCGCACCGCGGCGATGTAACGGCGCGGATTGAGGCGGAACTCGATCAGCGCATCACCCAACGCCTCATCCTGCAACCGCGCGGCGAGATCAATCTGGCAGCGCAAGACGTGCCGCAGCAGGCGATTGGCGCAGGGCTTGACCGGGCCGAGATTGGCCTGCGGCTGCGCTATGAAATCATCCGCGAAATCGCGCCCTATGTGGGGGTTGAACAAAGTTGGCGCTTTGGCCGCAGCGCCGATTTCGCGCGCGCGGGTGGCGAGCCTGCCGGAAAGCTCAGCCTCTTGGCGGGTATCCGGTTATGGTTTTGAAGAATAAGGGATAAGATAATGAAAATTAGCACGTTTCTGGCTGCTGCTACGCTTGCTCTCGCGCTGCCGGGAGCGGCCCTTGCCCATGTTGAGGTAACCGCGTCCACGCCTGCCGAAGGCACCAGCGTGAAAGCGCCGCGCAGCCTCACGATCGCCTTCAGTGCGCCGGTTGATCCGGCGACCACTGGTGTCGCCATCGTCATGACCGATATGCCGGGCGTTCCCGATCACGGTGAAATGGTGATCCGCAATTTCACGCCGGAATGGGCAGAAGATCGCCGGACTCTCCATCTTGCATTGCGCAAGCCTTTGCCCAGAGGAACTTATGAGCTGCGCTGGCAGGCGCCAGCTTCAGACGGCCAGACAATGCGCGGTGTGATCAATTTTGTGGTGATCTAGCCCTATCAGGGATTGCATAGGTCACAGTTGCCAGGATCGGCCGTTGTCTGGCCGATCACGGAGCGCTCCTCGCGGTGGCCGCAGGCGGTGCAAGTGAACACCTCGGCAAGAGGAAGCGCGGTGGGCGCGCCGCACCACTTGCATGGCAGACCAGCAATGCGCTGCGTCACGGCAAAGCCGGGCGTTGCGCAGGCCGGACAGCGGCTTTGATAGCGAGCGATCAGGTCGCAGCTGGCGCGTTCGATTGCCCTCATGCGGGTTGGGTTATGATGGGCGCGCATGTCGGTTTCGACAAAGGCTGCTCCGCTAAGCGCAATAGCCGTGCCGACCGCTTCGGCCAGAGCCTGAGATGTGGTGATGCCTTTGCAGAGCGCTATGTGCGGGTCAGGGTGATCGCCCGCACAGCCCATCACGATCAGGGCGTGTTCGGGAAAGCCGATTCGTTCGCCGAAGGCTTCGGCATCCTGTGTCGTGCGCGCGATCACATGGGCGTAGCGCAAGTCGAGCGTTGCATCATGGCCTGCGATTTCCAGGCCGGTAACGCGGTCGATCAACACCACCAGCTCCCGGCCCAATGGTGCAAAGGGGATTTGCGGATGGGGGCCGAAACTGCCCTCACTGGCGATGGCGACACGCGCTTCGGGCATCATGGCAAAAGCAGCGGCCACTTTTTCCCGCGCTGCTTCCAACGCGTTTGCGGTGCGGGCTCGCTCGCGCGAAAATGTGCCAAAGCGGTCGGTGTCGAGGCCTGCCGGCACGCGGCATTCAAGGCCGAGCCCCGCGCTGAGCACGGGAGCGATCACGCGCTCTTTGCCGTGCATCGTGGCAATAGCGGCAAGACTGCCGCAAAGGGTGAAGCGATCAGCGCGATCAGGCGTCAGGCGCGTGCGCTCACCAACCATGCCTTGCATCCCATCATCACGCCTTGGCCGGGAACGTGGCGTTTGGTGAACAGGGCAACGAGGTCTGCGCGCGCCGCAGATCGCACCGCATCGCCATGCTCTGCCAGCGCGCGGCCCACAGCCATTGCGCCCAGCACGAAGTCGGCCGCTTCCTCAGCGCTTGCTCCTTTGCCACCAAGCGCTTGCTGGCCCGTGTAGGGTGCAACCTCCATGCTCGAAAAACCGCCAGCGGTCAGCACTTCGCTGAGATAATCAAGGTCTTCAAAAGCAAATGGCCCCGGTGCGCGCGGTACGGCGGGGGGGATTTCGATATGCTGGCG
>MEDW01000130.1 GCA_001724215.1 Erythrobacter sp. SCN 62-14
CCACGCGGGCTTCGACGGCTTCGGTCATGGTGTTGAAGCGCATCGTAAGCTGGCGGATTTCCGCGAGCCCTCGCGGTGCAAGCGGGGCCTGCGGGCTTTCATCAGTCACCTGCCGGGCCGCTTCTTCGAGCCGCCTTAAGGGCAAAGCCAGCAGGCGTTGCAGGGCAAGCAGCAACACCAGCGGAACCAGCAGCACAGCCGCCGCTGCGACCATCACGATGGTGCGGGTGCGGCGTGAGGCCGCTTCGGCGCGGCGGCGCGCCTCGGCGGCTTCGGCCAATTCGCTGGCAGCAATCGCGCTCGCCAAAGCGCGAATCTCGCTTGCCGCATCACCGGCCATGATGGCGCTGATCAATTGCTGCGCGCGCTCGCGTTCGTCAGCCTGATCGTCGGGTTCTTCAGGAAACAGCAGAGCTTCCTCGGCAATGCTTGCCAGATAGGTTTGCGCCAGCTGCGAAAGCGCCGCGCGCGCGGCATCATCTGCCGGATCAAGCGCCGCCGCAGCGGCTTCCAACTGGCTCACCTGCAGCGCCTGAGCATAGGCCATGTCGGCGCGCGCGGCGGCCTTGCGGTTCACCTCATGCGACCACACCATCGCGCCAGACAGCAGCAGGATACCCGCTGCCACCAGCGCGAAACTCCCGATCAGCAGCACGCGCACGCTGATCACAGAGCCATTTGCCGATGCGCCGGTGTCATGCCTCATGACCGCTGCCCCATCCCCCTGCCAAAAAGCACCGGGCCGGCAAGCAGCGTGATGCTGCCCCGGCCCGGCTTACCTTGATAAGACTAGCCTGCTCCTTGTCAGAAGAAAAGGATGGCGCCCAGTGCCAGACTGTCGCTTTCGGCTTCATTGCCATTATGCGCTTTGCTGCGGGTCTTGGTGTATTCAGTCAGCATCGTCACCCACGAGGTGAGGTTGTAGCGCACCTGTCCGATGATGCTCGAATTGCGGCGCACCAGACCATCCAAAATGGCACCTCTCAACATACCATCGTCGCCCATTGTCACAAGCGCATCATTGGCCGTGGTTCCCAGATTGCTCACCCCGTAGCTGGCGCCAATCGAGAACTTGCCGAAAGTGCCCAAGCCTTGCACATAGAACCCATCGCTCGAACGCGCATTGCCCAGCGCATCGGTGTCAAACAGGTTGAGCACCGTCGTGCCAAGCCCCTTGCCAGTGTACCAGTTGGCGACGCCCGTGAAGGGGCCTGCCGTGACCTTGCCGCCGACATCAAGCCCTTGCCCGGTGTAAGAGACTAGCCCGCCGGTGCCCGCACCAATGGTGGTGTGGCGCTGGGTAACGCCCGATGACCACAGCCGCAAAGCCACATCGCCAAAGGTCTGATCATAGGTCAGCTTGCCCTGAAAGGCCGGTGAAGTGTTGGTTTGATCAGGAGCGGTGAGCGATTGCAGCGGCTGGAACACGCCCGCTGAAAGCTGGAAACCACTGAAATTGGGCGTGGTATAGGTGATCTGCGGCTGGAAATCGGTGTAGATATAGCCCGAACCGATCCGCCCCAAACTGGTGTTGGCCGGCGCGACATTGCCCCCGGTTGGCCCCACCGCCAAAAGCGAGATATCATTGAGGATCGCCTCTGAAGCATAAAGCCCGATATCGCGGCCCATCTTGAGCGTGCCAAAGCTGCCGCCGATGGTGAGATAAACCTGACGAAAATCAATGCCGGGCGTGGCAAGCGCGGTCGGCTGGCCACCATTATTCGCGCCCAAAGGCCCCCAATTGGCCGAATTGATCCCCGGATACATCCCAAAATGCGCGCCAATATCGAGGCCCGCTTGCTGGGTGGTGACATCAATCAGCAAAAAGCCGGGGAGCAGCCCGTTGCGCACCGAATTGGAATTGGTGTCAGCCACTTGCGCCAGCCCGCCTACAACAGTGGTGTTCGCGCCCGGCGTTTGCGGATTGTCATGGACGTAAAAGGCGTTGATCGAGCCCGAGAACTTGATCGTTGCTGGTCCAACTTCAAGGCCAATGCCGCTGTCGGTCATCTTCACAAAGCGGCTGGTGTCGACCGGCTCGCCATTGGTGTCCACCGCTGCAGCGGGCGCAGGGGCCGGAGCTGCTGCGGCCATCGCAGGCGCCGCCGGGGCGGCGTTGGTTTCGGCCATGATCTGGGCATATTCCTCATCGGTAAGGATGCCCTTTTCATGCAGCCGCTGGAGCAATTGCTGGGTTGCGGTGCCTTGCGCATGGGCGGGCGTTGCAGCCAGCCCCGAAGCCATTGCCAAGGCCAGCACCGCCGCTGCACAGCGCAGCCGATGTCTGGATGTCATATCCTTCCCCCTTCATGTTTTGTTATGCCGTCGGATACGGCTCATGAAAGGTTAGGCGGCGTGCGCTATGCGGAAATTGGACTTTGGTTTCTGATACTTTAGTATAAGTATGGTTTTGTCGTTATACTTAAGTCTAATGTGACGATTTTTACTCTGACAAAACAACGCCCCATGGGCCTTTTCCTGCCTTGATCCGTGTGGTGACTTGAGCACTGGCGAGATCCACTACCGCGATATCATCGCTCGTGCCATTGGCGACAACCGCGCGTGCGCCGTCTTTGGTGATGGCGAGATGCCAGGGCCGCCCGCCGGTTTTGATGTATTGCAGAACCTCAAGGCTGGTGGTGTCGACCAGCGCAATGCTGTCTGCCCGCCCCAGCGCCACCACGGCCAGCCTGCCATCAGGCGTAAAACGGATGCCGCAGGGCAACACCTTGTAAGGCATCACGCCAGCCGGCGCGAAGGGGATGGTGGCGGTGATTTCCTTGGTTGCGACATCGACGACATGCACCGTCTGGCCCATTTCGGCAGCGATCCATACCTTGCTGCCATCCGGCGTGAATTCGATATGGCGCGGGCGCGCGTCGGTTTCGGTTTCGTGGACAATTTGGCGCGTCGCCACATCAATCCAGCTCACCAGATTATCGCCCTCGCTCGCCACCAGCAGCCATTTCCCGTCGGGGCTTTGCGCGATCCCTTCGGGCTCATCCCCGACCGCTGCCTGCCAGGCAACCCGCCGGGTGGTGAGATCAATCGCGGTAACGGCGGCGTCATCCTCGTTCGAGACGAACAGCATGGTGCCATCGGCTGACATGAAGAATTGTTCGGGATCATTGCCCGCAGGCAGGCTTGCCACCAGCGCGCCGGTCTTCGCATCGCGGATCTCGACAGCGTTATCGAGGCTCGCGCAGATATAGAGATGTTCGCCATCCTTGCTGAGCAGGATCGCGCGCGGGCGCTGGCCAACGGCAAAGGTGTTGATCGTCTCGCCGCTCGCCACATCGATTACGCTGACGCTGGAAGCGCGTTCATTGCTGACATAGGCGATTTGCGCCGCCGCAGGGGCAGCGGCTGCAGCGGCCAAACCGAGCGCCAAAGCGCGAAGGGATAGAGGTGTTTTCATGGGGGCTATCCTAGCCTCAGAACCCCTTGCGTCCAGACTATACCAAAGTAGCATGGGGATTTGCAGACTTTGGAGTAACCTTTGCTGCATGGGATTGAGCGCCTGATCTGGCCGCTCAAGAGGATCGAGAAGACAAGGCATTCACATCATGAAAACCGCAATTAGCCGTATCGCCTTTGGCGCTGCCTTTGCCAGTCTGGTGCTGGCGGCCGGCCCTGCCATCATGGCCCATGGCGATGTCACCCCGCAGGCAGTCGACACGTCTGACTTGCCCGATATCGGCGAGGAGTGGCTTACCGAAAATCCCTATCGCGGGCATGAGCGCGCGATCCAGATCGGCACCTCGGCCTACACCCAGAATTGCGCGCGCTGCCACGGGATTGATGCGATTTCGGGCGGGATTGCGCCTGACCTGCGCTATCTCGAACCGGGCGCAGAAGGCGATGAATGGTATATGGAGCGCTATCGTCACGGCGCGGTGCGTGATGGCAAGGTCTATATGCCCGCCTTTGACGAAGTGCTGGGGCAAAAGGCCGGATGGGCGATCCGCGCCTATCTTGAAACCAAGTACACGGAAGATTGAGCATGGATTTCGCCCGGAGGGGGGTTCTCGCGGGTGCGGCGGCTGCGTTTGGCCTTTTGGGGCCGGCGCGGCCGCTGATCGCTGCGCCGCTTGATAAGGTGCGCGAGCTGGGCGTGCTGCGCGTCGGGCTTTACAATGATAATCGCCCCTGGTCGTGGGAAGAAGGCGGCCGCGCGAGGGGTATCGATGCCGATCTCGCCCGCGCCATCGCCGAAGCGCTCGGCGTGAAGGCGGATCTGGCCTTCTTCACTGCCGACGAAGATGTTTCCGACGATCTGCGCAATGTGATCTGGCGCGGCGGGCTGCTGGGTTTTCGCCCTTGCGATCTGATGATGCACGCACCCTTCGATATGCGCTTTGCCGCCAAGGAGGAGCGCGTGGTGTTTGTCGCGCCCTATGCGCGTGAGGAATTCACCGCGATCTGTTCCACCCAGACCAAGGACTGCGACATGCCGCCCCAGCGCTTTGTCGGCAAGAAAGTGGGGGCCGAGCTCGATTCGATCCCCGATTTTTACCTGATGGGCAGTTTTGGCGGCATTCTGAAATCAGACGTGGTGCATTTCCCCACCGGCTATGAAGCCGCTGCTGCGGTGCAGGATGGCGCGGTCGAGATGGCGGTCGCCTCGCGCGCCGAAATCGAAGCGGCGCTGTTCGACCGCCCCGATCTTGCCGCGCGCCAGCGCAAAAGCCCGCTGCCAATGATGATGTCGGATGGCTGGGACATTGGCATGGCGGTGCGCGATGATAGTCGCTCGCTGGGCAATGCGGTGGAAGATATTGTCGCTGCCATGGCCGAGGATGGCAGGCTGGCGGCGCTTTTTGCCCGTTACGGCGTCACCTGGCAGCCCGCTGCCGCCACGCAGGTGACCGCGTAAATGCGCTGCCGGGGTTGCCAGACGCCCCCTGCGGCGGCTGTTCTAGTTCCAAGGTTCAATTGTTGCCCGTGTCAGGCGCTCTAGGCTTGGCAGGCTGGCAGAGAAATCATGCCTGACCGGGCCTACAGGGGGCGGCGGGCGAAAGCAGATAATCAGGAGGGAACCATGAAGGCGATGCATAAAATTCTATTGGCAACCGGCGCAGGAATTGGCCTTGCGCTCAGTGTGCCGGCGCTGGCCGAGGGGCCGGGCTGGGACGACATCCTCAACGACGCCAAAACGACCGACCAGGTCGTGTCTTATGGCATGGGGCCGTGGCAGCAGCGCTTCAGCCCGCTCGAAAAGATCAACACGCAGAATGTTGCCAAGATGGTTCCGGCCTTTGCCGCCTCGCTTGGCGGGGAAAAGCAGCGCGGCCAGCAATCGCAGCCGATTGTCTATGATGGTACGATCTATGTCACCGGCTCCTATTCGCGGGTGTTCGCCTTTGATGCGCGCACGGGCGAAAAACAGTGGGAATACAACGCCCGCCTGCCCGATGGCATCATGCCCTGCTGCGACGTGATCAACCGCGGGGTCGCAATCCATGGCGACAAGGTGATCTTTGCAACGCTTGATGCGCGCCTCGTCGCGCTCAATCGCAAGACCGGCAAGGTGATCTGGAACAAGGTGATCGGCGATTACAAGGCGGGCTATTCGGCCACCGCCGCCCCGCTGATCGTGCGCAATATGGTGATCACCGGCAATTCGGGCGGTGAGTTTGGCATTGTCGGCGCGGTCACCGCGCGCGACGTGGAAACCGGCGAGCTAATCTGGGAACGCCCCGTGATCGAAGGCCACATGGGCACGCTTAACGGCAAGGATAATGGCATCACCGGCGGCGCTGCCAACAAGACTTGGCCGGGCGACACCTGGAAAACCGGCGGCGGGGCGACCTGGCTGGGCGGCACCTATGATCCGGGCACCAACCTTGTATATTTCGGCACCGGCAACCCGGCGCCGTGGAACAGCCACCTGCGCCCCGGCGACAATCTCTACACCGCCTCCACTTTGGCGATTGATGCCGATACCGGTGTGATCAAGTGGCACTATCAGACCACGCCCAATGACGGCTGGGATTATGATGGGGTCAATGAATTCATCCCGTTTGACGGCACCTTCAACGGCAAGCCGATGAAGATGGGCGCCAAGGCTGATCGCAACGGCTTTTTCTATGTGCTCGATCGCACCAATGGCAAATTGCTCAACGCAACGCCGTTCGTGATGCAGCCCAACTGGGCAAGCAAGATTGACATCAAGACGGGCCGCCCGGTTTACAACAAGGATAATCGCCCCGGCGCGCCGGCGGGCAGCGAACAGGGCAAGACGGTGTTTGCAACGCCCGCTTTCCTTGGCGGCAAGAACTGGCAGCCGATGGCCTATTCGCCTGACACCGAGATGTTCTACATCCCCTCGAATGATTGGGGCATGGATATCTGGAACGAACCCATCGCCTATAAGAAGGGCGCGGCCTATCTCGGCGCGGGCTTCACCATCAAGCCGCTGGTCGACACCCATATTGGCGCGCTGCGGGCCGTGGATCCCAAGACGGGTGAGATCAAGTGGGAATACAAGAACAACGCTCCGCTGTGGGGCGGGGTGCTGACGACGCGCGGCAATCTCGTCTTCACCGGCACGCCCGAAGGGTTCCTCAAAGCCTTTGACGCCAAGACCGGCGAGGAGCTTTGGAAGTTCCAGACGGGATCGGGCGTGATCGGATCGCCGGTGACGTGGGAACAGGACGGCGAACAATATGTCGCGGTCATGTCCGGCTGGGGCGGCGCGGTGCCCTTGTGGGGCGGCGAGGTTGCCAAGACCTTCAAGGAAATCAGTCAGGGCGGATCGCTCTGGGTGTTCAAGCTGCCGAAGTAATATCAAGGCGTGATGAGGTTCACTCATCACGCCTTGGTTCAGCCCGTGCGGCGCTTGAGCATCTCCAGCGCGTGATGCATTAGCATCTTAGCGCGCTGGAGTAAGCTTCAAGGCAGCGTGAAAGGGGGCGGGGCGCGCATTCCCGTCCCCTTTTTATTGCGCTTTTGCAAAGGCGCGGTAGATTACACCGATGATTGCCGCCGCGCCGCCCGACAAGGTTCTGATTGTTGATGATCATGCGCTGGTGCGCGACGGCCTGCGCGCCATTTTGCTGGCGCAATTCCCCGATTGCGAAATTACAGAAGCGGGCGATTTTGCCGAAGCGCTCGAACGGCTGGGTGACGGGGCAGAGCCCGACATCGTTCTGCTCGATCTCAACATTCCGGGGGCCTCGCGCTTTTCGGCGCTCGAACAATTGCGCAAGGATTTTCCAAGCCTGCCGCTGGTGATGGTGTCAGGCTCTTATGACCGCGCAACCGTGCGCGATGCGCTGGCTGCAGGCGCTGCCGGGTTCCTGCCCAAAACGCTCGATCGGGCGACTATCCTCGAAGCGCTTGAACAAGTGCTGGCAGGCGAAATCTATGTGCCGCAAGAAATGCAGCACGATCCCGAGGCAGAGGAAGAAAACGCGATCCGCGAATTGATCGACAGCTTGACGCCCCAACAACGGGTGGTGCTGGGCCATCTGGTGGCGGGGCGATTGAACAAACAGATCGCCTTTGATCTCGACATCTCGATGACGACGGTGAAGGCCCATGTCTCAGCGATTTTGTGCAAGTTAAACGTGTTTAGCCGCACTCAAGCGGTGATTTTGGCCAATAAGGTCGGCTTTGAGGGCTGATAAAGCCGCTTAATTGGCCATCTGTTGCAGCAGGGCGCGCAGCTTGGCGGGCTTTACCGGCTTGGTCAGGATCGGCAGATCAAGCGCGGCCAGTTTCGCCTTCACTTCCTCG
>MEDW01000131.1 GCA_001724215.1 Erythrobacter sp. SCN 62-14
TTGCAGCCAAGATAACTGGGCAGCAACCGCATAGAGCATCGACAGCGCAAGGATCACCGCCACACCCGGCACAATAAACAGCAATCCCGCCGCCAGCCCGCCGCGCCAACCATGCAGCCGCCAGCCGATCCACGTTGCGAGTTGCTGCGCTTCGGGGCCGGGAAGCAAGTGGCAGAAATTGAGCGCGTGGAGATAATCCTCCTCAGAAATCCAGCCGCGTTCTTCCACCACTTCGCGGTGCATCAGCGCGATCTGGCCTGCAGGACCACCAAAGCTGACAAGGCCGATGCGGGCAAAGGCCGATATAAGGTCTGCAAAAGGAACAGGTATCGGGCCCGAATTCACCGCCATGCTTACCTCGCACACTGTGTCCCGCCCGAAATGGCAGGGCAACGAGGCAACGCTTGGGCACAGCTAAGCGCCTGATCGGGAGGTTGCTTAATCCCGCGCTCGCCATGCTTAATCCCTCGCCGCCCAAACGCAAGACCAAGCGCGGGGCCATGATCGGGACAATCCGCGAGGATCATGTGCAAGCCTGAACCAGCTGTTTCTGCGAGGATCTGGCGAAAGCGCGCGTCTGGTCTGGCCTGCCTGCGTCAGCTAAAAGCAATGAAGCTTGTGCAAATTGCAATGCCCGCTCGAAGCTGCTGTAAACTGTCTTTCCGCCCCTCCCCGCGTGACTGGATTGCACAGCGAGGTCTGAGTAAGCGCACCATGCCAAGAAGGCACTGACCTGCCCATTTGCAAGCCGGCCCTCGCGCCTATCTGATGCGCTCTGGCGGAAACTCGTTGGGAGCAAGTGTATAGCCTGTTACAGGCGCGCCCATGTTAACGATAGACAACCTCACAGTGCGGCTTGGCGGCCGGGCCATTCTCGAACGCGCCAGCGCAACTGTGCCGGTTGGCGCACGCGTCGGCCTGATTGGTCGCAATGGTGCGGGCAAATCGACGCTGATGAAGGCGCTGATCGGTGAGATCGACCCTGACGACGGCGAAATCTCCAAGCCCGCCCGCGCCCGCATTGGCTACATTGCGCAGGAAGCCCCGAGTGGCAGCATGACCCCTGAAGAGGTCGTGTTGGCCGCTGCGACCGAACGCGCAAGCCTGCTGGCAGAGTTGGAAACCTGCAACTGTATCGACCGGATGGGGGATGTCCACGAACGTCTGCTTGCGATTGATGCCTATTCCGCGCCCGCTCGCGCGGCCAAGATCTTGGATGGCCTCGGGTTCGACGAGGAAATGCAGCAACGTGCCGTCGATAGCTTTTCGGGCGGCTGGAAAATGCGCATTGCCCTTGGCGCTTTGCTCTTTTCCGAACCCGATATCCTGCTGCTCGACGAACCCAGCAACCACCTCGATCTCGAAGCGACCTTGTGGCTGGAGAACTTCCTCAAGTCCTATCCCGCCACGCTGGTGGTGATCAGCCATGAACGCGATCTGCTCAACAAGGTCGTCGATCACATCCTGCACCTGCAAGGCGGACAGTTGACGCTCTATCCGGGCGGCTATGACGCTTTTGAAAAACAGCGGGCCGAACGCGCTGCCCAACTCGCCGCCGCCAAGGCCTCGCAGGAAGCGCAGGCGGCGCGGCTGCGTGATTACGTCGCCCGCAATTCGGCACGCGCCTCGACCGCCAAGCAGGCACAATCGCGTGCCAAGATGCTCGCCAAGATGCAGCCCATCGCAGCATTGATGGAAGACCCGACGCTCAGTTTCGATTTCCCCGATCCGGCCGAAATGAAATCGCCGATGATCACGCTGGAACACGCGGCGGTCGGCTATGGCCAAGCGCCACCGATCCTGAAACGGCTCAATTTCCGGATCGAGGCCGATGATCGCATCGCGCTTCTGGGCCGCAACGGCAATGGCAAGACCACGCTGGCGCGGCTGCTGGCCGCCCAACTTGCCCCCGCCGAGGGCGAAGTGAACGCACCGGGCAAGCTGAAAGTCGGATATTTCACCCAGTATCAGGTCGAAGAACTGTCGGGCGAGGATACCCCGCTTGATCTGATGGCCCGCGCGATGGAAGGGCTTCCCCTTGCCGCGGTGCGCGCGCAGTTGGGC
This sequence comes from Erythrobacter sp. SCN 62-14, assembly GCA_001724215.1. Taxonomy (GTDB): domain Bacteria; phylum Pseudomonadota; class Alphaproteobacteria; order Sphingomonadales; family Sphingomonadaceae; genus Erythrobacter. Next base: position 2,065 of record MEDW01000131.1, read on the forward strand.
CGCTTCGGCTTTTCTGGTCCGCGCGCGCAACAACGGGTCGAGAAACTCTCGGGCGGAGAGCGTGCGCGGCTTGCACTGGCGCTGATCACGCGCGATGCGCCGCATCTGCTGATCCTCGATGAACCCACCAACCACCTCGATGTCGATGCGCGCGAGGCGTTGATCCAGGCACTCAACAACTATTCGGGCGCAGTGATCCTGATCAGCCATGATCGCCACATGGTCGAGCTGACCTCTGACCGGCTGGTGCTGGTGGATGGCGGGACAGCGCGCGAATATGATGGCAGCATGGATGATTACATCGACTTCATCCTTGGCCGCAAACCCAAGGGCGAAGGGGGTAAAGGTGTGAGCGCGGGCGCCAGCGCCACCGTCAAGCCGAACGCCTCCAAGACAATGGCCGAGGCACGCTATGCCCGTTCGCAGCTGGATAAGGCTGAAAAGGCCATGACCCGGGCCTCTGCCGAAATTGAGCGGCTCGATGCTCAGATTATCGCTGCGAGCAGCGCCAGTCAGGCAGGTGCAAAGCTGCAAGACCTGCTCACGGCCCGCGCCAAGGCTGCCGCAGCGCTGGCGGAGGCTGAGGAGATCTGGCTTGTCGCTGGCGCCTTGCTGGAGGAGGGCACCGCGGCCTGGGGGGCGCGTGCATCACTGCCTGCTTGGCGATATCCGCAGACAGGGCGAGGCTGCCGCCCGCTGCCAGTTTCAGCCAATGCCATGCAATGCCAGTGGCTTGTGCGAGAACGGCTGCTTTCCCAGGGCCCGCCGGGCCTCTCGCAGCGCTGCGGGCCTCGATCCAGCGCAAAAGCGGCCACGAACACAGCGAGGTGCGGAGCGCAAACATGACCCGAGCACGGCTGCCCTAGCGCTGGGGGATGCGCGGCTGGACGATCAACGCAGCCAGCTTGATCGCACCATAAACGTCAGGATCCCGCCACCGCCGCCTCCCCCATTCAATCCGCAAGAGCCGCTATCGCCTCCTGCCAGCGACAGCGCCCAGCGAAAAGCAGATGCCAGGGGCCAAAGCTGTTCAGGAACAAGTGCGCAGACGAATTAACTTGAAATTTTTGAATAATGCCCTAATTAAAACTTGCTTCACGTCGCTAGCGACGGAATTTGAACGGCGCCTTGTGCGTGTTTGAGCCTTGCTTTATCGCCGGGCACTGACAATACCGCAGATTACGGCCACATTTTCCTTTTCATGCAGCATAGCCGTGCAGCGGGATTGGCCCGACTGCGCTCGATTTTTATTTTACGAAAGACTTCATGAACTTTATTACGACCAGCGCATTTTTCGACCGCACCAAGGCGATCCGCCCAGCACTGCCGCAGCATCGCCCCCGCCCTTTGTCACAACAGCCCTATGCCTTTCTGTCTGCCTGCGATCTGCGCGGGATAGTGGCTGCGATGGTCGATTGATGCGGCACGAACGCAAAAACAAGGGGCTGTGTCCCCGACAGGGAGACCGCATATGGATATCAACCACGAATACGCAGCGCACCAATCGGCGTTGATGCGGGCAACAAACGTCCGAGGTGCCGATCAGCGCCAACACCAGTTTGCCATGGCATCACGTATTGCAGGCCGGATCAGCGCATTTCAGCATGAACTGGGCGCTGCGGCGGCCTGCGCCTGGAGCGCGGCTCACCTCGCCGCTGCCAAGCAAAGCGGAACAAACAGCAATTGAATGGCGTAGCCGCGCTGCGCCTTGCACAGCCGGACAGGAGAATCCTCGATGAACGGATATCATGCACCCAGTTTTCAGGACCGAGCCGCGGCCTCGTTGGAGGCAAAACACAAGGCGCTGGCGGCGATGAAGGCAGTGCCGAGACCCGATGCATCCGTGCTGGTCGAACGCGCCGCCCAGTACGCTCGGCGCGATGCGCTTGCCCAGGCCAAGGCCGCAAAGGCGCGTGAGACGAGGGACGAGCAAAAGCGTCTGGCTGACGAAAAGCGAGCCGCCACCAAGGAGAATCGGATCAGGGCCGCGCGGCCCAAGAAAAGCGAGGCCGAAATGAAGGCTGCTCACGACGCGCGCTATGCCGCACGCAAGAACCGCAAGTGAAGGCATTGTCTGAAGATTTGCTCTGCCAAGGGGCCAAGGCGCGCCTGACCGGCACTGGTGGCAACGCCAGCGCAAGTGGCCATTCCACTTGCCGATCCGCTTAGGCCATCAGCAGTTGCGAAGTCCCTTGGTAAAACCCGCTATGGCAGGTTCGCTGACATGATCTGAGGCATCCGCCGTCTCATCCGCCCGCCAAACCACCAATGATGCCAATGGGATATAGCGTTCGGGCGGGGAGCAGGATGTGAGACAGACCCAAAGAGCTTGAGTAATCCGGCCGAAAACAGCGCAAACCCGAGCTGCAGACAAAGATCGCGTTCTCACAGACCCAGCACCCGATCTGTCGTGCAACCATATGGGAGCGCGCCGGTCGCGCGCGTGATCAAGAAGGACAGCCGGTCAGGCCGGAAAGCGCGCAGTCAGCTTGCTCAAAGCTGAGCAGCATCTGTTTCAATCGAAAAGCAGGCCCGTGCAATAAGAACCGGGCCCATGTGAGGGCAGGAATTTTGTCAAAGCGGGCAGGTTTTGCTGTCAAAGGACAATTGAATGTCCTTTGACAGCAAAGGTGGACTCATAGCGCCAGAACAAACCATGATTTGTCAAAACCGAGTGACAAGGGTTCTGCCCGATCCACCTCTATTCTGACATAACTGAGGACCGATGTCCGTAGATCAGTGGGTTATTCGAAGCCGTCAGCGCCCACAGAGCAGGCAGCTCCCGATCCAGATCTGGGCGCTCCGGCCTCTGACTGTGATAGTCAGCTTACGCCAATTGCAGTCAACCGAGACAGGTGACCCTACCGGCCTGAATGCAATCGGATTCCCGGCTGCTGAACCAGCATAGCATATGCCTTAGGAAGACGGCCAAAGGCCGATAGATCGGATACCAAGTGCAATGATGCTGATTGCGCCGTCCAGGAACAACTTGGCCCGGCAGCTGATACGGTTCGTCGCAAACCTATTGTCAATCATATCAATTGAGTTATTGTCGTGGGTGTCGGGACGTATACCGAGTCGACCGGCTGATCCGAAGCATGGAGCTTAGCGATGGCCAGATATGAAAGAATTCCCGCCCCCAAAGAAACCCCTCAGCCGCAGATCCTGATCGTGCCCGGCCTTAACAATAGCGGGCCTCGGCACTGGCAAACCCACTGGGAAAGTGAGCTGCCCGGCGCCTCGAAGGTTGAGCTGGGTTGCTGGGACAATCCCGACCGCAACCTTTGGGTGAACCGTCTGAACCTTGCGATCCACAAGGCGGCGGCTCCCGTTATCCTCGTGGCGCACAGCCTCGGGTGCCACGCGGCTGCGTGGTGGGCCGAATACGAACAACCGCCCCGGCTCGGCGGTAAGGTGGCGGGCGCACTGCTGGTTGCGCCGCCCGATGTGGAAAGCGCCGATATCGATCCGCGCCTCAAGCGGTTTGGCCCGCTTATTCAAGGCCGCCTGCCGTTTCGTAGCCTGTTGGTGGCAAGCACCGACGATCCCCACGCCGCCATGGGGCAATCCAAACGCATGGCGCGCAAATGGGGCAGCCAATTGATCGATGCAGGCCCGCTTGGCCACATCAACGCAGACTCCGGCATCGCCAACTGGCCCTATGGCAAGTATTTGCTGCGCCAGTTGATCCGCACGGTGGACGCGGCGATCGAGACCTTCGCCAGTGACCTTATTGCTGCGCATCAGCAGCGCTGGGAGCAAAGCGTGATGGCGCTGCGTTGAGTCAAGCATTAGGCCGCTTTGGGGCGGAGCGCGGGCAGACACCCGCGCTCCACTTTGCGTTCTGGCGGCGAGGGTTTAGACACAGGGCTGTCGGGGCCAAGCAACCTCCCGAACAGGCGCCCAGTTGTGCCCAAGCGTTGCCTCGTTTTCCGGCCTTTGCGGGCTGGGCTCAATTTGCGAGGTAAGCATGGCCACAAAGGCAAGCACTACGAATGTTGCGTTTTCCGATCTCCTATCAGCCTTTGCCCGCATCGGCCTTACCAGCTTTGGCGGGCCAGCAGGCCAGATCGCGCTGATGCACCGCGAAGTGGTTGAAGAACGCGGCTGGATTTCTGAGGAAGACTATCTCCACGCGCTCAATTTCTGCCACCTGCTTCCCGGCCCCGAAGCGCAGCAACTCGCGACGTGGATCGGCTGGCGGCTGCATGGTTGGCGCGGTGGGCTGGCGGCGGGATTGCTGTTTATTGTGCCGGGTGTGGCGGTGATCCTTGCGCTGTCGATGCTCTATGCGGTTGCTGCCCAGTTATCTTGGCTGCAA
>MEDW01000132.1 GCA_001724215.1 Erythrobacter sp. SCN 62-14
CGGGCGGGGAGGCGGGGTGGGAGGCGCATGGGTTCACGCCAGTGGACCTTGGTATTATGAACAGGGATCAATGGCCATACGCTTTTGCCAGTGGCATTGCCGATCGCATCAGGCTTGAACAGCGCGGTGCTTGTGCAACGCCTCGATCATGTGAACATCATCACCGACCGGCTGGCCGAAACCGCTCGCTTTTATGCCGACGTGCTCGATCTGGAGGAGCGCGATGGCCCTGCGCCCTTGCGCCCCGATCAGGTGCGCTGGATGTATGATGCAGGCGGCAACGCAATCCTCCATCTCAATTCGGTTGACTGTCCGCGCGCCTTTGATCGCGCGGTGACGCCCGGCAGCGAAACTGGCGCAATCCATCAAGTGGCGCTGCGCCGCGAGGATTTTGCCGAGATCACAGCCCGGCTCGATGCCTTGGGGTGCGATTACCGGGTCAATGATCTGTCTTCGGTTGGTCTCAAACAGATTTTCACCGCTGATCCCAACAATGTGTTGCTCGAATTGAACTTCTTCGGCGCCTAGCGCGCACCTGTCAGCAGGTCGCGCCACACTTGCGGCGCGCTCTCATCCTCCAGTGGATTCCACACCCGCGCCATCTCAGCGCGGGCGCCGGCCTCGGCCACCCCGCGCGCGCGGTCGATCAGGTAGAAGAATGCGCTCACCCGCCAGTTCATGATGCAATGGACATGGGTAGGGCCGGGATGGGCGGCGAGCGCGGCTTCGAGCGCTTTGACATGATCGCGGGCGGGCGCATCAAACGGCACCGGGATATGGGTGTAGGCAATGCGGTGGGCGGCCAGCAATTCCGCCTCATCCGGCAATGCTTCAGGGTGGCTATCCAGCGCAAGATTGACGACATGACGCACGCCGATGGCCGCAAGCCGCACCGGATCGTGCGGCATCAGCTTGCCGCTGGTGGTGATCCCGTCGCAGCGGCGCTCAAAAGCGCGGATATCCAAGGGATCATCCGGCAGGTTCAAAGGCACACTCCTGTTCTGCACCGATCAAGCCTGTCAGGCAAAAGGCGGGTTGTCCATGGCTGGCCGCTCGGCCTATCAGGGCGCGCAACGGGCAATCGGAGAGATCGAAATGTGCGATGAAGCCAATCTTCAAAGCTGGGCGCAAGCGCAATTGTCGCGGCGACAATTTGGCGCGCTGGCGGGGGTGAGTGTGCTGGCGGCAGGGGCGGCAGTGCCGCTTTACGCCGCAGGGGCGCTCAGTGAACGCGTTGTCAACTTCGCCACCCCTGATGGCGAGGCGGACGGCTTTTTCGTGCACCCGACTGAGGGCAAGCATCCTGCGGTGATCTTGTGGCCGGACATTGCGGGGCTGCGCGAAGCCAAGCGGGTGATCGCGCGTGAATTGGCCGCGCAAGGTTTTGCCGTGCTGGTGATGAACCCCTATTACCGCGATGTTGCAGGCGAGCAGTTCACCGATTTTGCCGATTTCATTGCGCAAGGCGGCTTTCAGAAGGTCACTCCCTGGCGGAGCAAGCTCGATTCCTTTGCGATCGGCAGCGATGCGCGCACGATTACCATGTGGCTCGAAGAACAGGATGGGGTTGATTACACCCGCTTCGTTGGCGTCCACGGCTATTGCATGGGCGGGCCCTTTGCAATCTGGAGCGCGGCCACTGTGCCGTCGCGGATCAAGGCGGCGGCAAGCTTTCATGGCGCAGGGCTGGTGCGCGAGGGTTCGGATTCGCCGGTCGGCCAGTTCAAATGGTTGGCCAAGGATGGCGCAACCCTGATCGCCGTGGCGCGCAATGATGACGCCAAGGCGCCCGATGATCGCGGGATTCTGGCGGCAAGGGCTGAAGAACTCGGCTTGGCGGTAGAGGTCAAGCTTTACCCCGCCGATCACGGCTGGATGGTTCCCGACAGCCCCGCTTTTTCGGTCGAACAGGCGCGCGAGGGCGAGGCAGATCTGCTGGCGCTCTACAAGGCGCGCCTCTAGCGGGTTTTCCCTTCACCCCAGATCAAAGGCTGCTTTCAAGCGGTTTTCCCATTCCAGGCAGCGCCGCTGGACTGGCAGCCATGCGCCCCGCACTTGCGCCCGCTGTCCCTGTGCGCCCCTCGCACGTCTTGCCTTATGGATCCGCTTAGCGGGGGGTATGTTTTTGTGTTCAAGACGTTGTCTCAAGCGCCTCAAAATTCAGCAACCATACCTCTGTCCTGAATGCAGGAGCCGCGAATCAGGGCGCTGCCTTGCGCGCCTTGGCTCGTTCGGTGCTGAGGCCAAAGCGGCCATGCTTGCGAAACCGCATCATCCACTTGTCGAGAAACAGCCCAAGCCCGCGCGGCTTGATCCCCAATTCGGCAAAGCCCCGTGCGCCGTCTGCCACGACATTGCCGGGCTTCAGAAGCGTCCACTGGTCGCGGCTCATCGGCGTGCCCGGCAGCGCGGCGAAGATTGCCGAAAAGGTATCGGGCATAGCGATAAAGCGGCGATTGCGCCCTTGGGCTGCGGCAATGCGCTGGTTCAGCTCCATCATCGAGATCTGCTCCGGCCCGCCCAGTTCATAGGTGTGGCCGCCATGCAGTTCGGCATGTTCGAGCGCCGTGACAATCGCTTCGGCCACGTCATCGACATAGACCAGTTGCAGCTTCGCCTCGGGCGCGAACACCGGCAGAACGGGGGCCAGTTCAATCATCCCGCCGAACATGTTGAGGAAATTGTCATCTTCTCCGAACACGATCGATGGACGCAAGATGGTTGCCTGCGGGAATTCGGCTGCAACGCGCTCCTCCCCTTCGGCCTTGGCTTTGGCATAGGCAACACCCGATGCAGAGCCCGGACCGATAGCGCTGACATGCACCAGCGCCTTCACGCTGGATGCCTTGGCAAGGCGAGCAAGCGTTCCGGCGCCTTCGCCCATCACCGCGCTGAGATTACCGGTGAACACGCCGACGAGATTGACGGCATGGCTTGCTCCGGCGAGCGCGGCGGCCACGCTGGTCTCATGCGTCAGGTTGCAGGGGACAAACTGGATCTGGCCCAGATTGGCAAGCGGCTTCAGGCTGTGCGCGCGTTCCGGATTGCGGCTGGCAATCCGCAGCCGCGCGCCGCGCGCCAGCAGTTTTTGCGCGACGTGATTGCCGATAAAGCCGCTGCCCCCAAACAGGGTCACAAGCTGGCCGGAAAGCGGAGAGGGTGTGGTCATGGCGAGACAGCTCTTGCACGAGAAGGGAATTTGAAGGCGCGCTCTTGCTCTAATGCAGGACCAAGGGCAAGGGTTCCGGCATCATCTGTGCGGCAAATTGCGGTGTCTTTGCGGCTTCGTGCAATTTGCCGTGAGGTTTGCGTTGACAGGCAGGGGGAACGCTCGCTATTGGCCCGCCCCTACCCCTAGCCGGCGTGATGAACACCGGTGCAATCTGTGCCCAGATGGCGGAATTGGTAGACGCACCGTCTTCAGGTGGCGGCGATCGCAAGGTCGTGGAGGTTCGAGTCCTCTTCTGGGCACCAACGTCACTCAAGTGGCAGAAAATAAAAGATTTCTTAGGTTTGGGGAACTTCAGTGGCACATAAACATGTCACAGAAGGCGAACCTGATTTGTCCCGTAAGACGAACCTGATCCAGCGCTCAGGCCGCTGGTATTTCAATCGCGCATACCCCAAGGATCTTTGGTCGGTTCTCGGCAAAGCCCCATTCCGTCTGTCGCTACACACCGATTCCCTTGAGGTGGCCCTCAGGCGTAGGCCAGATGCTGAAAGGCGCTATTTTGCCGCTGTCGACAAGGCTCGAAGCCAACAAGAAGAACTCAAGCCAAAGCAGCTCAGCGAAATCGATGCTGTCGCAATCGCGGCGCGCTGGTTTCAGGTCGAAGACGAAGAGCGTGCTGCGGATCTCGCCAGCCGCCGCAGTGCGAACCTCGATATCGATGGCTATCTTGCGGCTCTGAACCGCTACGAAGGCAGAGCCAGGCAGGCCATTGCCGAAGATGATCGAAACTTGGTTAAACAACATGCCTTGCGGCTGCTGGAGGAAGAAGGATTTGAGGCCAACCCTCGGTCTTCTGCCTTCAAGTCACTGCAGCGTGCGATGCTTCGCGGGCGGCGCGAACTGGCCTTGCTGGAGCGGGCGCGGCTCCTCGGAGACTACAGCGTCCGACCAAGCGACCCGATCTTCGTCAACGCAGCATCAGGTACCACTGGCCGTCCTGAAAGGACCGTGGAAGACCTGATCAAGGCCCACAACGAGGACAAGGTATCCAAGCGCTCTCCCTCTACGCAGGCCTCCTACGAACCCGTCTGGCGGCTCCTGCGGGACGTTCTCGGGCCCTATCGAACCCTGTCATCTATCGGACGTGACGAAGGGCGCTTGCTGTTCGAAACCGTGAAGGCACTTCCCAGAGGGCTGGGCAAGGTCCGTGCCCTCAGGGGCCTGCCGGTGCCGGAAGCGGTCGAGAAGGGCCGAGAGCTGGGCCTTCCCACAATTCAGCCCAAGACCATCAACGCGGTCTACATGGGCCTTTTGAAGACCATCTTCCAATGGGCCGTGAAAGAACAATGGATCACCGCCAATCCCCTCTCGGGATTGCTGGTGGAGGACGATGTCGCTGAAGCAGACAAGCGGGATCCGTTCACTACCGCCCAACTCAACGAAATCTTCAGCCGAGCTCCCTGGAAACCTCGAGACGAGAACCCGCGCGGCAAGCCGTTGCACTTCTGGGGGCCACTCATTGCGCTGTTTCACGGCATGCGTCGTGGAGAGATCGCTCAGCTCGATACCGATTCGATCACCGAGGTTGCAGGCCATCCGGTGATTCTGGTCCGGGCCGGTACTGGCAAGCGCCTCAAGACCGCGAATGCCCGCAGGATGCTCCCCATCCATCCCGAACTGATCAAGATGGGCTTCCTCGCCTATGTCAGGCGACAAAGGGATGCGGGTGAGCCAAAGCTCTTCACAGGGGAAGAACCGAACTCGCGCGGGCAATGGGGCGATGGATTCTCGGACTGGTTCACACGCCTCATTCAGAAGCAGTCGTTCGAAGGCAAAAAGCTTGGGATGCACAGTTTCCGGCACAACTGGCAGGATGCTGCGAGGGAGGCGGGGCTCCACGGCACGGCAATCGGACAGGAACTCGCTGGTCGATCAAAGGGAGGTGATTCCTCGAACAACTATGGATCCGGCTTCTCGACCGCAGCGCTGGCCGAGGCGAGTAGCCGCATCACCTATCCGAACCTCGACCTGTCGCACCTGTATGTCGAGATTAACGGGCAGTAAGTTACCACCCCG
>MEDW01000133.1 GCA_001724215.1 Erythrobacter sp. SCN 62-14
AGCGGTTGACGCCAAGCCGATCCACCAGCCAGCCGGTGAAGAGGAAAGCAAAAGCGGCAGAAAACTGCGTCACTGCCGCCAGATCGCCGAAATCGCTGTCGCTCCAGCCGAAATCGGCCATCATGTCGGGCTTCAGAATCGCGATGATCGGGCGGTCCATCGCGTTGAACACGCCTGCAATGCACAACACTGTGAACAGCGACCAGCGCAAGCGATCCGACAGGGCAGGTGACGACATAGGGCTTCCTAACGGCAGGACAGAACAAGGGGCAAGCAGGCGCCCGCAAACAGCACGGGCCGCCAGATCGCTCCGGCGGCCCGTTCCTTCATGGTGCGGCCCGAAGGAGCCTCATTTCACGCGTGCGCGCACAGAAATGCCGAAGTAGCGATCCGCATCACGCGGGATCTGCAACCGCCGCCCGGCCTCGACATTGAGCAGCACATAGCTTTGGTCGGTTATGTTGCGGGCATGGAAAGTCACGCGGTACTTATCCTCAGCGTCCGAGAAACCAAGCGAGGCGTTCCAGATCCCGTAGGCATCAATCCGCCCCTGTTCGCCAAGGTCGGAAAACTGCGTGCTGGTGTGACGGAAATCGGTGGTGAAATAGGTGCGCAGATTGCTCGAAATATCCGTCTCATAGTCCGCGCCGATATTGTAGACGAATTCGGGTGCAAGCGGCAGGCGGGTGCCATTGCGCGCATCAGGCGCACCTGTCACCGGGTTGGGGTTGAAAGCCTTGACCCGCGCATCGGCATAGGCAGCGTTAGCGCGCAAGGTCAGCCCGCGCGTTGGCGCAACCGTCAGATCCGCCTCAAAGCCGCGACTGCGCACCGTGCCGGCATTGGTCAGGTTTGAAACTGTCGCGGTGTTGACGATGATGAAATTGTTGGCCTGAAAGCCGTCATATTCCACCGTGAATGCCGCCACATTGAACCGCGCGCGGCGATCCCAGAACTGGGATTTGAGGCCGATCTCGAAGGCATCGGACAGCTCTTCATCGATCGGCACCGCATTGTTGGGTGCGGTGTGATTGAAGAACACGTTGAACGCCGGCCCCTTATAACCGCGGGTATAGCTGCCGTAGAGCATGACGTCATCGGTCGGCTCATATTGCAGCACTGCGCGGCCCGACAGGTTGCCATTGGTGGTCGATCCGGCCGAGGTGTTGGTGCCATTGCCCCCCTGAGCGATAAGACCGCCCGCCGGATTGAGATTGGTTCCCGGCCCGGTTGCAGGCAGGCCGGTGGTGCGGTTCACCGCCGGAGCGCGCGTGTGGGTGAATTCGAGATCATCCCACGTGTAGCGCAGGCCGCCAGTGAACGAGAATTGCTCGGTCAAACGATAGGTTGCCTGCCCGAACACCGCATAGTTGGTGGAGGTCACATCGCTGAACGAAGTCGCGGTCGGGAAGATCGTGTTGACCGTATCATTGAGATTGCAAGGCTGCGCGCCGGTGCGCGGGTCAACCGGCAGGGTCGAGGTGTTGCACACCACATTGTTGCGGGTGAAAACCTGGCTGTTTTCCGAACGCCACGCAAACACACCCGCCTGATAGAAGAACCGCTTGGTCTGATCCGAGGCAATGCGCACTTCGGCCGAAATCTGTTCTGTGCGCACCACGCCATCATCGTGCAATTCAGGCGTGCCCACGATTGCGCGCGGCAGGAAATCGCCTTCGCGCAGCTCCTGGTTGAACCAGTTGCGATAGCCCAGCACCACACTCAGCGTATGGGCTTCGCCCACGCCGAAATCGCCGGTGCCAGTGATGCTCCACTGGCGATCACGCGTGCGGGTGACAAGATTGTGGTTCACAAAGCGCTGATCCGCACCCAGCGCCACGCCGCGCGGCAGGTTCAATTCGGCATCCAGCACCGCGCCGCGGCTGACGCCTGTCACATCGGCGCAGCAATCATTATCAGCCTCGAAATAGTCAGCAATCAGGCGCAGATCGGTGCGCCCGCTCGAATAATCGAGAATCCCGCGCGCGCCATAGTTTTCGAAGCCATTGATGCGCTGATTGCGCCCTTCGTTGACATTCGTGATGTTGCCATCGAACGAGCCATAAAAGCCGGTCACGCGGGCGGTGAGGTTTTCTGCCAAAGGCCCAGAGAGCGCCGCGCGCATACGCACTTCGTTGCCCTCAAACCAATCGAGGCGCGCCTCGCCTTCGAAATCCTGCGTGCCGCCCTTGGAGACGATATTGACAAGGCCCGCCGAAGCGTTGCGCCCGAACAGGGTGCCTTGCGGTCCGCGCAGCACTTCGAGGCGGTCAATATCGACCAGATCCATGAAAGCCTGCCCCGAACGCGACAGCACCACGCCATCGACAACTGTGGACACACTGGGTTCGGCCGCGATCGAGAACGTGATCGTGCCGACGCCGCGCATCACAATCGCGCTGTTGGCGCTGGTGGTGCCTTTGCGGAACGTGACAGACGGCACCACGGCCGCGATGTTTTCCAGGCTGAACACGCCCGCCTGCTCCAGACGCTCGGCCGAGACCACCGAAATGGCAATCGGCACGTCCTGAACATTTTCCTTAACTTTCTGAGATGTGACGATGATTTCGTCGAGCCCTTCGGACTGCGCAAGCGCAGGCGCGGCCTGTGCAAGCGCCATGGCACTGACCGAGGCGGCGAGTGCGTGGCACGCAAATCGAGTGGTAGCAGGCATTGTGTTTCTCTCCCCCTGTTGTGCGGTCGACTGTGCGGATGATTGCCCGATCATCGCTTGTGCGGTCGATCTTGTGACGCATCGGTTGCGCTTTCTGTTTCAATATGTCAAGCGGTGTCATACAAAGGGCAGACAGGGGCGGCATGGGAAAGCCTGATAGGATGAGCCTGCAATTGGCAGCGCGAGAGGACGGCTTCGACCTGCAGCTGGGCGGGCGTGCACTCCTGTCGCAGCGCAGGGACGCACCTGCCATCGCCCTTGCAGCAGGCGCGCCGCTGGTAAGAATGGTGCGCGGCAATTTCCGGCTTACCGATAGGCCCACGATGGCAGCGGCCCTCACCCGCTGCGTGATCGAATCGTCCACCCGCGCCGTTCTTGCAAGTGAGGATGGGACAGCAAGGCTTGCGGTTACTCTCAACGAGGCTGGGGGACGCATGACGCTCGCGGCGCTCTCGCGGCATGATCGCATCACCGTGGATTTCACACTTGCGCCCGATGATGTGTTGTGGGGCGGCGGCGAACAGATGAGCTATCTAGCCCTGAATGGCCGCAGGTTCCCGATCTGGACGAGCGAACCCGGTGTCGGGCGCGAGCCCGGAACGGCGCTGACCGATCAGGCAAGCGCGGATGGGAGTTTTGCAGGCGGCGATTACTGGACCACCAATTATCCCGAACCCACGGTCCTGAGCTCAGGCGGCTGGGCGCTCTCGCTCGGCAACGCCGAATACGCCGAACTCGATTGCACCGAGACCGGGCGGCTGCGGGTGCAGGTGTGGTCGGGCGAGGTTACGATTGATCTGTTTTCAGGCGCGCCCGCCGAACTCACCCGGCAACTGGGAGCCCGCTTCGGCCCGCGCCAGCCTTTGCCAGAATGGGCGCTGGGCGGAGCGGTGGTCGGGCTCAAGCAAGGCGAGGCGAGTTTTGCGCGGCTTGAAGCCTTGATCGAAGCAGGCGCGGCGATTTCGAGCCTGTGGTGCGAGGACTGGGTCGGCATCCGCGAAACCAGCTTCGGGCGGCGGCTGTTCTGGGATTGGCAGTGGAACGCGACCCGCTACCCCGATCTGCCCGCCCGGATCGCCGCCTTGAAGGCGCGCGGCATCCGCTTTCTGGGCTATGTAAACCCCTATCTGGCAGTGGATGGCCCGCTTTACCCTGAGGCTGCAGCACAGGGCTTCTTCGCCAAGCGGCTCGACAGCGACGCGCCCTATCTCGTCGATTTCGGTGAGTTCGAGGCAGGCGTGGTCGATTTCACCAATCCTGCCGCGTGCGACTGGTTCGCCGAAGAAGTGATCGGCAAGCGGATGCTCGATTTCGGCCTCGATGGCTGGATGGCCGATTTCGGGGAATATCTCCCCACGGACCTGCGCCTCCACGAAGGCGACCCGATGCAGGAACACAATCGCTGGCCGGTGCGCTGGGCCGAGGTCAATGCGCGCGCAGTGGCCTCGCGCGGGCGCACCGGGGACGTGCTGTGGTTCATGCGCGCTGGCCACACCGGGGTGCAGGCGCATTGCCCCTTGCTGTGGGCGGGCGATCAGTCGGTGGACTTCAGCCGCCATGACGGCATCGGCACAGTCATCACCGCGGCCCTCTCATCCGGGCTTGTCGGCAATGCCTTCAGCCATTCGGATGTGGGCGGCTATACCAGCCTGTTCGGCAATGTCCGCACCGCCGAACTGATCCTGAGGTGGTATGAACTGGGGGCCTTTTCCCCCGTCTTCCGCACTCACGAGGGCAATCGCCCCGACGACAATCTTCAGATCGATTCGACGCCCGAACTGATCACCGGCTTTGTCCGCTGGAGCCGCCTGCACGAGGCCCTTGCGCCCTATGTCCGGNTGGAGCCGCCTGCACGAGGCCCTTGCGCCCTATGTCCGGCATCTAGTCAAGGACGCGCAAGCCACCGGCTTGCCTGCCCAGCGTGCGCTGTTTCTCCACTACCCCGAAGACCGCGTGGGCCTAACCATTCAGGATCAATTCCTCTATGGGTCAGACCTGATGGTTGCACCGGTGATCGAAGCGGGCGCGGTGATGCGCCAAGTCTATCTGCCTGCGGGGGCATGGCGGCATTTGTGGAGCGGCAAGGATTTTGCCCCCGGCTGGCATGATGTGCCCGCCCCGATTGGGCAGCCCCCGGTGTTCTATCGCCCCGACAGCGCCTTTGCGCCGCTCTTCGAAAGCCTCAGCCAATGAGCCGCGCCAATATCCGCGACGTCGCCGCCCGCGCGGGCGTGGCGGTGAAGACGGTGAGCCGCGTGCTCAACGGCCACCCCTATGTCAGCGCTGAACTCAAGGCACGGGTCGAGGCGGCGATGGCTGAACTCGATTACCGGCCCTCGGTCGCAGCCCGCATCCTGTCAGGGGCGAAATCCAATCAGGTGGCGCTGATCTATGACAATCACAGCCCCTATTACATGTTCCAGATCCAGAAGGGCTGCTGGGAAGTGTGCCACGAGGCGGGCATCC
>MEDW01000134.1 GCA_001724215.1 Erythrobacter sp. SCN 62-14
CGAGGTGCCGGGGAACAGGATCCATTCGCCCATCAAAAGCGGGTCAATCGCCTCGCCCGCAGCAGGCAGGCGGCCGAGCGTGTAGAGGTCATCGGGTGCGACCGGGCCCGGACGGCCCTGTGGAGCGATGACCCGCTGATGCGGCCCATTTGCGAAATAGAAGGCGCGGTTGCTCCTTTCGGGGCCGAAGGTCGCGCGGTGCAGCACCGGCACGTGGTAGAATTCGAGATGCGCGTCAAAGGCAAGCTTCCAGTTAGGGCCCTTGAGGGTGCGGCTTTCAATCACGCTCCAGTCCGACAGGCCGAAGGGGGCAATCAGGTCGTCGATCCCGCCGAGCATGACGGCCGGATCGTGCGGACTGCCAGGATCAAGGATTGCCCAGATGAGCCCGGCCCGCTCGGTGACAGGAAAGCGCTTCATCGCCAGCATCGCCTTGTCGACCATTCCGAAATCGGCCGAACTGGCAATGCCCAAGAGCGCACCATCCTGGGCGAAAGTCCAGCCGTGGTAAGGACAGGTGAAGCGAGCCGCCGTGCCGCAGCCGCTCGCCACCGCCGCGCCGCGATGCGTGCAGGCGTTAAGCAAAGCATGGGCCTTGCCCGCGCGGTCCCGAACCAGCAGCACCGGCACGCCGGCGACATCAAGCGTCTTGTAATCACCGGCCTTGGGGATTTCGCACGAGGCCGCCAGCACCAGCGGAACCCGCTGGAACACAAGCCGCTTCTCGGCCTCGAACCGGCTTGCTGACGTGTAGTGATCGGCAGCGAGGGTCATGACATCCGGTGCAAGCGGGAATGTACCCATCGCCGTGTGCTGCAACAGCGCGGCGGCGTGCCGCTCAAGCGTCTCGCGCGCCCGCGGGGTCAACGCTGTGGGATACCCCGCCTGCCTTTCGACATCCTTCACCTGCATCGCACCGCCCTGCCCCAGTCCTCATCGCTGCCTTGGATACTAGCCATAGACCCGTCTATATGCAACACCCGTTGCATAACTACCAGTGATTCGCAGGGAGAGGCACTCATGGATTCGGGCACAATCGCGACGCTGAAGGCGCTGATGGAGTGGGAGGGCGCACGCAAGGCACCGCCACAAGGCTTTCCGCGCCTGCCCGATATCCCCGCAGCGCGCTATACCAGCGCCCAATTCCACGCGCTCGAGCAGGAACATATCTTTCGCAAATCGTGGCTGTTTGCAGCCCACATCGATGAGGTGCCCGAACCCGGCAGCTTCATGCGCTGGAACAATGCCGGCGATCCGATCATCATCGTGCACGGCACGGACGGCGTGGTGCGCGCCTTCTACAACACCTGCCGCCATCGCGGCGCGCCGGTGGTGACCGAGGACAAGGGCTGCGCACGCCGGTTGGTGTGCCCCTATCACGCGTGGACCTACAAAACCGATGGCACACTGATTGGCGTGCCCGAGCGGCAGGATTTCGTCGATCTCGACATGGCGACGCGCTGGCTGATCCCGGTGCGGTGCGAAATGTTCGGAAATCTCATCTTTGTCAATTTCGATGCCGGTGCGCCACCCTTGCGCGACTGGCTTGGCTCGATCGCGGACGAATGGGAAGAGTTCGGGTTCGACAAATTGCGATTGGCTGCGCGGCATTCCTTCGATCTTGCCTGCAACTGGAAGGTCGCGATGGAGGCGAACATGGAGGTCTATCATGTTCCCTTCATCCACCCTGAAACCGTCGCACCGCTGGTCGATGCCAAGCGCAACGTCAATCACCTCTACCCAGGTGGCCACGGCCGGATGCTTGCTCCGCCGCCGCGCGAATTGCAGCGCGAGTCAGTGCGCGCGCTCGAAAATGCTCCCAACTGGACCGCGATCGAAACTGTGGGGGAACTGGGACGCACCCATACCCAGAGCTATACGATCTTCCCCAACTGGGTCTCACCTTTGTCAAACTACTTCGTCCCGCCGCTTATCTTCTGGCCGACTTCGCTGAAGACGACGCGACTGGAACTGATCACCATGGCTCCCGATTGGGGTGAAGGCGAGGCTCCCGATCTGTGGACCGTGCCTGACGAGACATCACCCAATGGCCGCGCAATTGCCAAGCTCATTCAGGAAGACACCCAGTTCGGCGAGGCGATCCAGCGCTCGATGGAAAGCCGCGGGTTCCAGAGCGTACCGCTGAGCTATCAGGAATCGCGCATCTACTGGTTCCACCAGCACTGCGACCGGATGATCGGCCTCGACAACGTGCCCGCAGAGTTGAGGGTTGAACAGGTGATTGGCGAGGAGTGGGTTTTGCCCAACGATCCGCGTGTGCAAATGCTGGCCGCCGCCGCGCAAGAGGCTGCTGAATAAGATCAGGGCTTGATGAGCTGGACTCATTGCTCCCTGGTCAAGCCCGTGCGACGATTGAACGCATCCAGCGCGCGGATAGCGCAGGTATCTTGGCGCGCTGCGATATCAGGACTGTGTCGTGCGAGGGGGGTGATACCGCCTTGGCAGCGTGCCCACTTTGCGAGGTGGCCGAAGGTCGCGGGCTGCGCCGCTACTGGCAGCGTCATCAATCAGATGATCTGCCACGCCACGGATTAAGGCGATAAAGTCGCATCCGCCAACCGGGCTTGCTCCTGCTGCGAGGTTGCATCCCTTGCGGCGCTGTCAGCCGCCGCCTCGCGCCCTGCCACCCGGCCAAAGAACGAACCCGGCCCCAAACTGAGCCCGCTGGCATATTCCTTGCCGTTTCGCGGAATGTGGGCAGTGCAGGCGCCCGCAGCATAGAGGCCCGCAATCGGCCGGCCCGAGCGATCGAGCACCCGCGAACGCGCGTCGGTGTCGATCCCGCCGAGCGTGATGTAAAGGTAGATTGAGCGGTCAAACGAGATATCGAATGCGGCAAAGGGCGCCTGATCGAGCGGTTTGAGCCAAGGCGATTGCTTGTGAAAGCGCGTATCCTCCCCTTGCGCCGCATCGCGGTTGTACTCATCCAGCGTGCGTTCGAGCGCACTTTCGGGCAGCCCAAGCCCGCGCGCCATCTCGGCCACCGTCTCATAGCCGTCGATCAATACGTGCTTGGCCGCTTCGATCTCCGGGTAGGCGAAGATCTCGCTGTCCACGATGAGGTAAGCTTTCTGATCCGGCTGCTCCATGATGAAGGCGGCCAGCCGTCCGTGGTAACTATCCTCAGCAACAAAACGTTCGCCTGTGGCATTCACCACGATACCCTTGATGAGGTTTTCGGGCGGGTAGATTGATGCGGTCGCGATCACGCCATCCATCGCGGCAAGCGCTGCACCTGCTTGCTCGGCAAGCCTGAGGCCGCTGCCATCATTCGATGGTATGCCAAGCGGCGAGGATGTCTCGCTGAGGAAGGGAAGCCATTGTTGCACCAGTTCACAATTGTTGGTGAAGCTTCCTGTGGCAACCACCACCCCGCGGCGTGCGCCGATCCGCTGCTGTTCCCCGCCAAGGGTCACCCTCACGCCCACAACACGGCCGTCTGCGTCGGTTTCAAGATCGGTCACCGCAGCGTTGCAGACAGTTTCAATACCCTCTGCCTCGCAACGCGCCAGCAATGCCCGCATCGCTGACAGGCCGCCATTGACCTCATCGCTGCGCGCCTGATGTCCCCGGGGCACGGGCTGGGCCATGTCGTTGAACGGCCAGATTTTCTCGTTGCCGGTGGTGAGCAGGCAATCAGACGTCTTCACAGAGACAACCTTGCCCGGGAAAGCCGTGCGACTGAACGGGACGCCCTGCTGTTCCAGCCAGTCGAAATGTTCACGAGCCCCCTCGGCAAAGCTGCGGACCACGATATCGTCAGGGTGCGAAGTGCTGGCGCGGAGGAAATCATAAAGGTTCTGTGCCGTATCTTCATATCCGCAGGCTTGTTGTACCGCGGTTCCCCCGCCGAGATAGAAAATACCTTCTGACAGCGCGCTGGCACCTCCGCCGCCGCCTGCGCGTTCAAGCACGAGCACTTCGGCTCCGGCCCGGTGCGCTTCAAGCGCGGCGCACGCACCGGCGATGCCCTGCCCCACCACCACCACGTCGACCACCCGATCCCACCTGCCCATTTTCTGCTCCTCGCCCTTGCGCCAATTCCGCTGCACCTTGTGGACAACCACCGCCCGAGCAATCATCAAGGCCCGCCATCATTATGCAACAGTGCAAGATGATAGGCCACCGCCGCAAGCAGGGCTCACAGGTCCGGTTCCAGATTGCCGGGACTGGCGCGGCTTCTTGACCGGTCGGCTGGTCAGCAGGGATCAGACAGTATTGCTGCCGAATGCAGTGAACAGCGCCACAGCGATGCGCAGCCGATCACCATGCGATGCCCCACCAGCGCTGGCGGCACGCGCGCGCACGCGGCCTGCAGCAGTTTATCCTGGCAGGTGAGATGCAACCTGTGTTCTCAACGCCAAGCCGTGTGTTCTTGCAGGCGCTAACGGCCAGCGGGACTGAGCCAGAGAAGCCGATAATGCGAAGCCCGCTTGACCCGCCCCGATTGGCCAATGGCCGGATCCGTGACGGCGCATTCAGGCGCCAGCCCGCTCGTCAGCGCGCTGTGGCCTGGGTTGCTGCTGCCTTCGTCTCAGCTTGAAAGGGCAAGCGGGCTAGCAGCTGCGCGCCGCGAGGTGGCCTTCATAGATTGCCTTCTGGAGATCGCGCGGACTGTTGGCGTCGCCCACGATGGCCAGGGTTGAAACCTTGCCATGCAGACGTTCATACAGCGTTCGTAACGGCGCGCCCGGCGTCACCAGCACCACGGTGTCGCATGGCAGGTGCGAGGACGGCGCTGGATAGGTCGGAGCGATTTCGATGGTGTCGCCGGAAACCGCGCGCACCCGGTGACGCAGCAAGATTGTGAACCGACCGGCCGCGTAAGCAATCCGTTCCAGCACAGGTTCGACCATCAGCGCGTTTTCAACCTTGAACCCGATCTGTTTGAAGGGGGTGACGAAAGTGACATCAGCGCCTTCTGCAACCAGTTGCTCTGCGATGCCGAGCGTCTCGTAATGGCCGCTATCGTCGACAACCACCGCATGGCGCGTCTGCCAGTTGCGCCCTGCCATGAACAGATCGTGGCTCGATAGGACATGATGAACCGCCCCGGGTTTACCGGAGGGTAAAACTCTCCAAGGATGAGCCTTATGACCAAGCAAAAATATGTTCCTGCCTACCCGGCCGAACTTCGCGAGCGCGGTGTTCGATTATTTCGTGAGAACCGCGCGGATCACGCCAGCGATACAGCTGCGTTTAAAGCGATTGCCTCTAAGCTCGGTTGCTCACCGGACACCTTGCGTGCCTGGTGCCAGCAAGCTGAGCGCAATGCGGGCGAGCGTGCTGGGCTTACCAGCGCCGAGAAGGATCGGATTAAGGAGCTTGAGCGCGAGGTAAGAGAGCTTCGCCAAGCCAATGAGATACTGAAGAAGGCCAGTGCATATTTCGCGGCGGCGGAGCTTGTCTTATGAAAATCCTTGGCTCCTGAGGTAGA
Source organism: Erythrobacter sp. SCN 62-14 (assembly GCA_001724215.1). GTDB lineage: Bacteria > Pseudomonadota > Alphaproteobacteria > Sphingomonadales > Sphingomonadaceae > Erythrobacter. Next base: position 5,459 of record MEDW01000134.1, read on the forward strand.
CAAGAGCCGCTGCCCAGCAATGCAAATG
>MEDW01000135.1 GCA_001724215.1 Erythrobacter sp. SCN 62-14
CCTGCCCGAGAGCCGCATCCCGCTCACCGATGGGGTGGGCGTGGTGGAACAGGTGGGGGAGGGGGTTACCGGCTTCGTTCCGGGTGACCGCGTGATTGCGGCCAATTTCACCTCGTGGCTGGGGGATGGGGGTTATGGCTTCCATGTGTTTGCGAGCGACCTTGGCGTTACCCGCGATGGCTGGTTGGCAGAAAAGATCGTTCTGCCCGCAGCAGCAGCCATCCATGTTCCGGGTTCGATCAGCGATGCGACTGCCGCGAGCACCGCTGTTGTTGCAGGCACTGTGTGGCACGCGATGGTTGCTTTTGGGCAGGCCAAGGCGGGCGATCTGGTGCTCACCCAAGGCACCGGCGGCGTTGCGCTTTGTACCCTGCAACTGGCCAAGGCTCTGGGCGCCGAGGTTGCCATCACCTCATCGAGCGAGGACAAACTCGCCCGTGTGCGCGCAATGGGCGCGGATTTTGCCATCAATTACCGCAAGCGCCCCGATTGGGCCGCTGCCCTGCTTGAGGCAACCGGCGGGCGAGGCGCGGATGTGGTGGTGGACACCATCGGCTTTGCCCAGTTCGGGCAGACACTCGCCGCAACCGGGATCGAAGGGCGCATTGGCACTCTGGGCGCCTTGTCCGGCACTCCGCAGGACAAGGCCGATTTCGATCAGGGCGCGCTGATCGGCAAGAACATCACGATCAAGGGCATTGCCTCGGGCCATCGCGGGATGATCGAAAGCGCGCTTGGCGTGATGGCGCAGCATCACATCGACATGGTAATCGACCGCGCCTTTGCCTTTGAGGAAGCGCCTGCTGCCTATCGCCACCTGCTAAGCGGCGCGCATGTGGGCAAGGTGTTGGTGCGGATCAGCGATTGAGCTCGACCAACTCGTAGCGGTTCATCATGTAGCCGTCGATTGAGCCATAAACGAGCACGCTGTCCGCGTCTGCTGTCACCCACATATCGAAGTCGGGGTGACGCTCGCCCCCCATGCCTTCGGCGCTGTCATCGACATAGCGATAGTGACGGCAGGCGAAGGTTCCGGCTTCGACAGTCTTTTCCTCCTCGCCGACATATTCCATCACCATCTCCACCTCGGCGATCTGCGGCGCGGTGGCCCCGCGATGATCGGGCGAGGGCAGGAAAAAGCGCAGGCGGCGACGGTGCGGGCCTTGGGCAATGTCCAGCAGCCGCGTGGTGAAGCCATCGCCCACCACCGGATGGGTGCCAAAAGCGTCAAATTCGCCCGCCGCGCGGGTTTCGGAATTGCGCCCGATGCTGGGGCCGTAGCTTTCGCAAGTTATGGTGCCTGCCGCCTGATCGTAACGCATCCAGCCCGAACCCAGAAAGTCATCGCCCAGCGTAAGATGCACCAGCAGATTGTGCGGTTTGCGATCCGGCCCGATGTGGCAGATGATGTTGCGCAGCACCGTGGGATCGGGCTCCTCGATCTCGCAATGCGCGCTCATGATGACAGAGCCATCGGCGTGATGCGTGAAGGTGAAATTTTCGCGTCCGCGCGTCTGTCCTTCGCGGCCCGGCTTCATCGAGGTGTAGCGGATTTTGCCGCTGACTGTGCGGTGCTTCATCAGATAATTCCTGCTTTATCAAGGCGCTCGATCACTTCGGCCTGTGCGCGGGCGAAATAATCGCGGTCGGGGATTTGTGGAGTGCCGCCTTCCATCATGCCATCAGGGCCGCGGAACGGCTCGGCTGCGGCGGCATAGGCGGCGGCGAACAGGTGCGGGCGCTGGCGGGCGAGATAATTGGTCATGGCAGGCGTGCGGCGCGCTTTGCGCAATCCCGCCAGATCAATCCCGGCAAAGGCGGTGAAAGTCTCCCCGTCACCCGATTGCGCGATGACGCGCCCCTTCCAGTCCACCACCTGAGAATTGCCATCAGCACTTGCCAGCGGCATCGCCGTGCCGGAAATCCCCGCCGTGTTGGCCGAGACAACATAGGCGAGGTTTTCAAAGGCGCGCGCCTGCTTGGCGATGTCTTTGTTGGTGGCGAGCGGCGAGCCGATTTCCGAGGAGGAATGGCAGAACACCTCGGCGCCGCGCAGCGCCAGCGCCCGGGCGATTTCGGGGTAGAGGATTTCCTCGCTCGCGATTGCCGCCAGATTACCGATCGGCGTGCGGGCCACAGGAAACACGCCTTCAAGCCCATACTTGTCGAGATAGGCCTCCCAGACATCATGCGGGGAAGGGGCAAACATCGAGATAAGCCGCCGATAGCGCAGCACCACTTCGCCTGAAGGCGCGACGATGAAGCTGGTCTGGAAATAGAAGCCGGGGAATGCCTCGTCACTCTCATAAGCATTGCCTGCAAGGTAAATGCCGAGCTTATCTGCCAATGCGCCGAGCGCTGCATATTCTGGCCCATCCTTGGCAAAACCGACCTTTGCTGCGAAATCGGGGATCGAAATGCGGCCCGGATAGGAGGTGAAGAGATATTCCGGCAGCACCACCAGTTTGACCGGGCTGCCCGAATATTGCTGGACAAAGATCGAACTGGTGCGGATCGTCCCTTCCAGTTCGGCAATATGGGCAAGGATCGCGGCGCGCGCTGCGGCTGTATCGGGCAGGCGTTCCAGCGAACGCGCCGTCACTTGCAGCGCCATGGCCGAAAAGGGGGCAGGATCGGTCACTTCATTATCCTTTGCAAAGAGGGCTTCGGCGCGGGTGCTGGCGATCACTCCGGCGCACAGGCCGGCAGCAAGCGCTCGGCGGCGGTCAAGCTCTCCCCGCACGCCGGCCTTACAGCCCCAGCACGCCGGGGTTCATCAGGCCTTGTGGGTCGACATGGGCCTTCACGGCACGCAGCATTTCCCACGCGGCGGGGCTATGTCCATCCTTGAGCGGATAGGTCCGCGCGATTTGCAGGTGAATGGCGCCCAGCCGCTGAAACACCTTGATCACTTCACCGCGTAAGTGATCGACCAGCGCGTTCGCCGCATCATCATTGGCAAGGCGTGGCAGGCGAGCGAGGTGGGTTGGTTCGATGGCGTGCTGGTGCAGCGGATTCTGTTCGCCCGGCCAATAGAACACCGGCTCGATCAGGCAGGAGGAACGCCCAGTGGCCGCCAGCAACGCGCCGGTTTCGACCTTGAGCCGCGCCATGTCCTCAGCATGGGCATCCCACAGCGCCTGCAAATCCTCCCACGCCTGCACCAGCCGCGAATGGGGCAGGAAGCCATGCACCGGAACCCAGCGTTCGCCGCCCGGCCCCAGCATCGAATTGGGCGGGGGGAAGGGATTGGCGCGCAGGATCTTGGGGATCGAATTTTCCACCACTTCGCCGCCGTGTTCGCGCACGATGGCGGTGATCTCGGCCATGTCGGCATCAACGCCCGATTGGTGACGGCCATCAGCGATGGAGTGGAGGCTGAAGGGCACGTCCTTGAGGAAGGAACGCCCGGCGAGAGCCACCTTGGCCGCGCCTGTCAGCGCTTTCAGCACGCCGCCGGCCTTAGCCTCTGCCTTCATCATGTTGCCGAGCTGCCTGGCATCGCTGGTGAGCGAATCGCGCTTCATCCGCTGGCTTTGCAGGAAGGGATCAAAGGCGAAGCTTTCGGACGCCAGCTCGCTCCGCGCGATTGCACTCATCGCGCCCAGAAGCCCCTCGTGGCTGGCAAAGGCGAAAGAGCCGTAAGCATGGGCGCGCGCCGCTTTGACCAGCTTCAAACGCACCCGTGCCTTGACCCCGAAAGCGCCGCAATCAGCCGCAAACAGCCCGGTAAGATCAGGGCCATAGGGGCGGAAGAAATCCGAACCTGTCGAAACCACCCGCCCATCGGCCAGCACCACATCGAAACTGATCGCACCATCAACGACTGTGCCGCCGCGTGCGCCCCAGAAGGTGCCGTTCTGGCTCATCCCGCCGCCGATCGTGGCGCGAATGCCCGAGAGCGTGCCCCACGCGAGCGCTCGCAGGCCCTTGGCACCAAGCGCTGCATTGAGCGCATCCCACGTGCAGCCGACTTCAACCAGCGCGGTGAGGTCCGTCTCGTTAACTTCAACAATCCTGTCGAGCGCGCCGGTGTCGACGAGGATATGCGGCCCACCTGTGTAGAGGTAGCCGCCTGTATAGCTCATGCCTCCGCCACGCGGGACAATCGCGATGCCGGCGCGGGTGGCAGCGCCTATCCCTGCCGCGAGTTCCTCAACGCTTGCCGGACGAAACACGGCCAGCGGAGCCTTGCCTTGTGACAGGACATCATGGCTGAACAGCGCAAGGCTCGCCGTATCGGTCAGCAAGGCGGCATTGCTGACCGCCGCGTCCAAAGCGGCAAGCGGGTTGTCGGCTGTTGTCTTGGTTGCAACACTTGTCATCATGCAGGCTCCATTGTGGCAGCACCGGCCAAGGGGGCTGCCGGTTCGGGCAGGTTTTCGGGGTAGCGGCCCAGAAACAGCAGCACCGCGCCGCCTGCCACAAACATCCCCATCGCCACCCAAAGGATCGGATCATAGCTGCCGGTGCGATCATAGACCTGGGCATAGATGATCGGGGAAGCAGCGGAGAACAGGCCGAAAGGCATGTAAAGCATCCCGTAAATCTTGCCGTAATTGGCCATCCCGAAATAGCGGCCTGCGAGATAGGCAATCAGATCGCTTTCGGCACCTGCCGCAAACCCGAGAAGAAACCCGGCCAGCGCAGCCATCGGGAAGGTCAGATTGTCGCCCAGCAGGATCCATGCGGTGATGGCAGGCAGGCACAGCAGCGGGAAAGCGACGAACCCTTGCCAGAAACGGTCGAGTAGGGCGCCTGTCAGCAGGCGGCCCACGAAGATCCCGATCCCCAGCACGCCCATGACACTGGCTGCAGTGTTGGCATCGACGCCGCTCAGCCCCAGGATCGTGGGCATATTGATAAAGGCCCCGCCAAAGGCCGTCGCAATCAGCGCAATCGACAGCCAGATCAGCCAGAAGCGATAATCCTTGAGCGCAGTGCCCAGCGTTACGCCCGTAAGCCGTCCCGAAACGCTGGCGATGGCTTTGGGCCGTTCATCCTCGCGCGGTTCGCGAAACAGGAAAAAGGCGATGATTAATGCTGCTGCGGGAAACAATGCGACAATCCCGAACATCGCGCGCCAGCCATAGGCCTCGATTGCCCACACCGCGATCTTGGGCACAATCATGGCGGCAAGGCTGGTGCCCATCAGCAGGATACCAAGCGCCAGGCCGCGATGTTTGAAAAACCAAAGATTGATCGCGCGGGTCCAGGTGACAGGGGTCGAACCGATGCCGACAAGCCCTACGACGACCCAGAATCCATAATAGATCGGCAGGATCGCAGCGCCATCACCGCTGGGGGTAAGGCCAATCGCGGCGAAGGTCAGGCCGAAGGCAAACAGCGACCACAAGGCCACCCGCCGCACGCCATAGCGATCCGCCATCCATCCGAATAGCGGCGCAAGCAGCGCTGCGATCACGCCGAAAATCGTGATCGGGATCAGCACCTGCGTCTGCGTCCAGCCGAATTCCTCGCGCAGGGGTCCGGCGGTAAAGCCGATCACGTTGTAAGGGATGGGTGAGGCCCCGCACATTACGCCTAGGAGCCCGGCGAGCAGAACTTTCCAGCCCTTCGCGAACTCGCCGCGTTCGGCAGTGCTGTTGGCTTGAGCTGAAGTCACAGATGCGTTCTCATGGCTTTGGGATAATCCTGTTGCTCGGTGGTATCGTGCCGTAGCCCCCGGACAGTGTCCAGCAGGTGCTGCGCGACTTCGTCTGGTGCGGTGAGCATGGCTTCATGGCCGCTCGCGATCTCGCCATAGCGCCATTCGGGATCGACAGCGGCAAGGCGGGCGATGTGGGCAAACTGGCTGTGTTCGAGCATTGGGGACGTGCACAGCAGATAGGTGCGCGGCAGATCGCGCGGTCCGCCGTGTAACAACGCGATCGGATCAAGCCACGTCTTGAGCGGGTGCGGTGTCATGCGCGCCTGGAGCAATGTGTGCGCCGGATGATCGGCCGGCACGCCCAGCGCCTCGGGTGGCAAGGCCTGCATGGCGACACCATCGGGTGCGAGCGAACGCACCATAGCAACGCTTGCGGCAATCACTTCAGGCGGGCGCGGTTCGCCGTAGCTCACCATGCTCTCGCCGTGGTGCGGCACGGCAGCGTCAAGATAGACGATGTGCGCAATGCGATGCTTCATCACATCGGCGACGCCGGTGATTACCATCCCGCCATAGGAATGACCCATGAGAACGAAATCGCTCAGCTTGTGCCTGCCGACAAAGTCGATCACGCTGGTAATGTGATCGGCAAGGCCCAAATCGGCGGTGAGTTCCCCGGCACGCTCGGCAAGGCCGGGCAAGGTCGGGCAATGAACCCGGTGTCCGGCTGCCTCCAGCCGGGCGCCAACCTCCTCCCAGCACCAGCCGCCGTGCCATGCGCCATGAACGAGCACAAAGTCACGTGCAGCGTCAGGCGCAGGTGCGGTCGTTTTGCCCGCCACCTCAAGTTCGCCCTGCAAGCGACAATCGCGCCGGGGCGGGTCGGCGGGATTTCAACAATACTGAACGAGGGGCAAGCCTAGATATCATAAGATGTGGGTCTGCCCCTCGTTTGCGCAGTGACAAGATCAGAAATTGTATTTTGCCCGCAGCAGGAAAGTGCGCGGAGGATTGAGATAGCTGAAATTTGCCAGCGAGGATTCAATTGCTTCCTGATCAAGGCAGTTGCGGCATTCGGCCACCAACGACCAGCCATCCATGCTGGCAAGCGTGAGCGCTGCGTTGACGATCCAGCGCGCCGGGCTCAGGGAGCCGGTCGGCGGGTTGATCGGATTGCCGAGACCCTGGGTGTTCGATGGGAAAACCACTCCGGTTGGTCCTGTGACCGCCTGATCGAACAGCGTCACATTGCTGGTGCCAACCTCGCTTTCACTGCGCCAGCTGCCATTGATTGACGGCGTCAGAGTGAGAGTGCGGCTCAGTTCGGCATCGTAGCTTGCGCCAATCGCCACCGTCCAATCGGGGGTGCGCACCGGTGTGGCGATCTCGCCAGTGGGGGTAACAATGCCGACCCCGCAGGCCGCGGCATTGCTCGCACCTGTTGCATTGGGGATCAATCCGGCGCTCAATTGGGCCTGACACGAGGCCTGCTGGGCGGCAACCGATTGGAACCCGAAAGCATCGATCGGCGGAGCGTTGCGATCAATCCGGTATTGATCGTCCTGATAGCCAACGGCCGCAAACAGGTTGAGCCCGCGCACCGGCTGTGCGGTGAGATCAATTTCCACCCCGCGGTTGCGGTAATCAGCAAAGTTGCCGGTAAGGAACGCCAGCGAGCCATCAGGCCGCACAAAGGCCGAGGGTGTCTGCAAATCCTCAATATCCAGCCAGAAGCCCGTCACGTTGAGGCGCAGCAGGCGCCCGAACAGATCGGTCTTCGCGCCCACCTCGTAGCTCCACGCCTGTTCCGGCCCGAACGGCAGCAATTCACCCGGCGCCGTTCCGCGCGCGTTCCAGCCGCCCGATTTGAAGCCTTTGGTCGCCGAGGCAAACAGCAGCACTTCATCGCTCGGCCGATAATTCACTGCAAAGCGCGGGGTCCACAGCCTCGCGGTCTGCTGGGTGGGGATTTGCCGGCCATTGGGTGCGACCAGATTGGCTGTGTCAATGCAGACCGAAGGACCAAACTGGTTGGGTGCCTGACACAGGCCACTCGCCAGACGCGGACGATTGTCACGAATGTCAAAGGTCTTGGTTTCGTCGGTGTAGCGGATGCCCGCTGTGACGGTGAAGCGGTCGGTCAGGTTCACATCGGCCTGCAGATAGCCCGCCCAGGCCTCGACTGTGTTATCGAGCGTGCGATCCGCCAACAGCAGCGGGAAACCATCCGGCAGCGCAAACGGACCCGGTCCAAGATTAAGCGAAAAAATATCGGCAAAATCGGTGCGGTTGTCTTCTTTGAAGTAGAAGACGCCGCCCACCACATCAATCAACCCGTTCGCAATCGAACCGTTGAATTTGATTTCCTGAGTGAACTGGTTGTGCTTGCCATCATTGGCGATGGTGAACCCGCCAAACGTAAAGCCAATGACCGGAGGAACGGGATTGGCAACTGAAGGCAGCGCGCGCCCATCGGCAAAGTCGATGGCGAACTGCTGGCCGATATTCACAAAGCCGGTGATGAGATTAACCGACCAGTCGGGGGAAAGATCGAATTCGAAATTCGACGAGACGAAATCCATCCTCGCTGTGTTGCCACCACCAAAACCGGATTTGCGCCCTGACATCAGCGGGCCGAAAGTTGGACTGATGAAATTGCCGCCGCGCGTGAGGCCAGTGGTGGAAAAACGCCCATCGCACTGGGTGGGCTGTGCTGGGTTGCAGGCGAAATTGAGGACGTTGTCGGATTCCGATTCGGTGTGGATGTAAGATCCGTTCCAGCGCGCCCATGACGCCAATTCACCTCGCAGCGCAAGGCGCACACCCCAGTTGTTGCTGCGGTTGGTGCGCTCGCCGCTGACAGTGTTCTGGGCAAACCCTTCGTCCGCCATCCAGAACCCCGAAACGCTGGCGGCAAAACTGTCGGACAGCGGCAGGTTGATCGATGCGCGGGCAAGGAACTGATCGTAGCTTCCGTAACCGATTTCGGCATAGCCGCCGATCTCGTTCTTGGGCTGATTGAGATGCACGCTCACCGCGCCGCCTGTGGTGTTGCGTCCGAACAAAGTGCCTTGAGGGCCCCGCAACACTTCGAGGCGGTTCACATCAAACAGCATCAGGTTGTTGGCGTTCTGGCGCGAAAGATAAATGTCATCGACATAGGTGCCCACGGGCGGGTCGAAGGTCGCGATCGTCTCGGTGCTGCCGATACCGCGGATGTAATAGGCATTGGCGGTACCAAGCCCGGTGTTGTTGATCCCCACCATATTGGGGACGAACAGCGCCACATCCAGCGCATTGAGCACCGCGCGGCGAGCAAGCTCGGTCTCGCTGAAAGCCGAAATTGCAATCGGTACGTCCTGTGCGCTTTCGGCGCGGCGTTGCGCGGTCACGATGATGTCAGTGATGCCACGCTCTCGTTCGGGCTCGGCTACCGGATCGTCGGTCTCTTGTGCAGCGACAACGCCCGGCATGGCGGCCAGCGCGAAAATGGAAGTCATGCCGGCCAGCGCACGCAGCCCAAAAGAGCCGCGCCGCGCTGGCTGATAACGAAGAGAGTGCGCATAAGTCATCGTGAACAAGCCCCTTCATGAAAACACCCCAGAATCCCGCCCGGCGATTGCCGTGGCAGCGGTGTTCCCCCTGCATGACACAAAGTTGTCCGGACAAATGCTTGCTTGTCAAGCGGAGAAATGCAATTTGTCCAGACAAATTGTGCGAATCTGTCTCAGGACGTGCGCACCGGGTAAGATTCATTCATCTTCAGGCGAGGTCACGAATGCAGGATTATGCTTACTCTCTGCTGGTTTACGGGCACTTGCTCCTGTTTGTGCTGTGGTTAGGGGCCGATGTCGGGGTGTTTATGCTTGGTCAGCATTTTCGCCGCCGCGAAACCTACACGCTCGATCAGCGCATTGCTCTTTTGAAGCTGCTGGTGGAGGTTGATATGGTGCCGCGCAGCGCCTGGGCGCTGATGGTGCCCTTGTCGCTGAGCGTGGTGGCTGCGGGCAGTTGGTGGGCGGTTCCGCCTGCGCTGTTGTGGGGCGCTTGGGGTGTGGGACTTTTCTGGCTTTGGCTGGTGTGGGATTCGCACCATCATGACATGACCCCGCGCGCTGCGCGCAATCGCCGCATCGAAGGCTGGTTGCGTTGGCTGATCGGTGGCTTCTACCTTGGTTTGGGAGCGCACAGCCTGTTGCTCGGCGCTCCGCTCGCCCCCCTGTGGCTGGCTATGAAAGCGTTGATGTTCGGGCTGATTTTTGTGGCGGCCATCATGATCGACATCACCTTCAAGCCAGTCGGCGCACAGCTTGCCGCAGTGCTTCAGCAAGGCTCAAGCGACGCCACCGAAATCCCGCTGCGACGCACCATGGATCGCACGCGAGTGTGGGTGTGGGCGGTCTATCTGTTGCTGTTGATCACGGCCTTTCTGGGCAATGTGAAGCCCTTTTAGCACCCCTGCAGCGTGGCGGCGGCGCCACACCTAGTGGGGATAGTTTCAGTTCTGCGACAAAATTTGTCTGGACAAATTTTTCAACCCGGCGAATTATACAACAACGGGAGCGCGCTTTGGGCGCGATTGTGACACCAAGAGGGGGTAAAGCATGAAGATTATGATGCGCAGCGTTCTTCTCGCAGCCAGCGCGCTGACATCCGGTGCGTTGATGGCGCAGGACGCGGCACAGGATGTTGATCAGGATGGGGGCAGCGCCACTCGTCAGTCCAACACCGCGATGATCGGGGCCGATGAAATCGTCGTCACTGCTCGCAAGACTGCAGAACGCTTGCAGGAAGCGCCGCTGGCGGTTTCGGTGGTTACTGCTGATGCGATTGATCGCTTTGGCTTCAACTCGATCACCGATCTCACCCGTGCCACCGCAGGCCTCGTTTTCGATGACAGCTTCGGGCGTGATTCCAATCGTCCGGTAATACGCGGGCAGGCCAATATCCTGGGCGAGTCGGGCGTCGCATTTTTTATCGACGGCATCTATTTTAATGGGTCGCTGGCCGATTACGACATCGACACGATCGAACGCATCGAAGTGGTTAAAGGTCCGCAAAGCGCGCTCTATGGCCGCAACACCTATTCCGGCGCGATCAACATCATCTCCAAAATGCCGGGTGAGGAATGGCGCGGCCGGGTGCAGGCCGAAGTTGCCGAAGGCATGACCTATGATATCACTGCCAATATTTCTGGTCAGCTCGCTCCGGGCTTGGGGCTGATTGTAGGTGGCCGCTATTTCAAGAATGAGGGGCTGTTCACCAACGAATTTGATGGCACCCCAATTGGCGTTCAGGAAACCCAGTCGGGCTTTGCCATGCTCAGATTTGACAATGGCGGAGCGGTGCGCGCGTCGTTGCGCGGGAATTACACCCGCACGCGTGATGGCCAGCCCGCAATTTTTGCCACTGATGCCAACGACAACAATTGCTTCCCTGATATCGGGGCCTCTTATCAGGGGCGCGGCCGCTATTTCTGCGGCGTGATCCGCCCGCGTCCGGTCAGCACGGATTACACTCTGCAGTTTGAAAATGAATTTGTTGGTAATGCCATTGATACTTGGAACACTGGTCTGACAATTGACATTGATCTGGCCGATAATCTCACTCTTACTTCACTCACTGGTTATAATAGCCGGCAGGCGACCCAGCGCACCGATGGGGATTATTCGCCTAATCGGTTCCAAGGGGTAATTTTTGCGGCCTTCCCGCTTGGTGTGCCGCCTGCACCATTTGGTTTTGGTAGTCAGCAGACCGATTTTTCCTTCTCAAACTTCAGGGATCAGTCTGATTGGCAGCAGGAATTGCGGCTGCAATACACCACCAAACGCGCGCGCTTCTTGCTGGGTGGCTTTTATTGGAATCAGGATTCGGTCTCAGCCGATACGCGTGTGTTGCCCACCGGCGCACAAGAGCAGGCAGACGCCAATATGATTGCTGCACGACAGGCAAGATGTGCGGCAAGTCCGATATGCACTTTTCCAATTACAACCATTGCCTCCATCAGATCTCCAAACCCGCTGTTGGAAAATCGCAATGTCGCCAACGAGAATTTTCGCAACATCGCTGTTTTCGGATCGGTCTCTTATGAATTGGCCGACGGCCTGACTTTAAGCGCAGAAGCACGTTATCAAGAAGAACGGATTCGCACGAATATCCAACTGGCAACAACCGTAAATCCCGATATTGGGGTTTTGGAAGAGGAACGGACTTTTCGGCAGTTCTTGCCTCGCTTTACCGTAGATTACCAAATCACGCCTGATAATTTGATTTACGGAGTTTATGCCGAGGGCACCAAGCCGGGCGGTTTCAATGGTCCAGCGGCAGTTGCGGTGAACCGCGGCACCTTTGGGGCGGAGAATCTCACGTCGTTTGAAATTGGCTCCAAAAACACCTTTCTGAACGGCGCCCTGCTCCTCAATCTCGCGATGTTCCGCAATGAAATCAAAGGTTATCAGCTGACCCAGCCGGTGCAAATCGGAGGGCCAGACGATTTATCGAATCCCGGGCTGGCTCCTGCCATCACCAGCGCCATTAACAATGCCGGTGATGTCCGCATCCAAGGTTTTGAACTGGAACTGCTTGTGCGCCCCACGCGGGAACTTACCCTAACAGCCAATTATGCCCATGCGCACAGTCGGTTCCGGCGCGGGCTTGATGAAAATCAGGGTGTGCTCAATGATGTTGCAGATGATGGCCTCGTCAATTGTTCAACCGGCCTGCAATTTCCCGATATAGGGTGCGTCGCTGGCGGTGCCCCGCGTCCGATTTTCGGTGACATCACTGGCAAGCAATTGCCGCGCGCGCCGCAGCACACCGTGTTCGTCGATCTCGATTATCGCCGCGATATCGGCGGTTCGGGCTGGCAGGCGTTCGCGGGGATCAATGCCTATCTGCTCTCCAGCAGCTTTGCCCAAGTGCACAATCTGGCCGAAACTGGGGATTCGGTGATTTCCGACGTTCGGCTTGGCGCGCAGAACGGCAATTTCCGGGTGCAGTTCTACGTGCGCAACCTGTTCAACGAAGACGCCGTCAATCAGCTGATCCGCTATGCCGATGCCAACCGCGATTTGCGGCGCAATTTCATCGCTGGCCTGCGCCCGCCGCGCCGTTTTGGCGTGATTACCGAACTGCGGTTCTGATCAATCCATCTCCCCAGGGGGCAAGAGGGCGGGAAGGCTTGGCGCTTTTCCGCCCTTTATCGTGTCAGACAGCGGCGAGAATGGCCTGCGCAGCTCGTTCGGCGCTTTCAAGCGCGCCTTCCATGCCTTGCGCGACGGGGCCGAGATGTTCGCCGGCAAAGTGCAACCGGCTGCCCTGCCAGCGGATTGCCGCCGAAAGCGCGCTGGCCTGACCGGTGCCGATATGATGATAAATGCCCCGCGCATGGGGATTGGCCTGCCATGAGAACAGCTTAAGTCCGGTGATCTGTCCTTGCGCTGAGGGGCGGATCTGTTCGATCAGCGGGATCAGCGTCTGTGCAGCGCGCGCTTCTCCCATGCGGTCAAGCGCATCGGCCCCGGCACCGAAAGTCCACAACTTCAGCATTGGGGGCTGATCGTCCAGAACAAAGATGCGCCCGATCAGCGGGTGATCGCTCCAGATTGTCTCCGGGCCGCCATCATCGCGCCAGAAGGGTTGTTTTGCCGCGATGTAGGCAAAAGTCGCGCGGGTATAGGGCAGGGCCGCGATCATTTCTGCCATGGCCGGCGGCAGGTCCGCCTCGATCGGCACATCGCGCAGCGCGGCAAAGGGAATCGTGCACACCACATGGCGCGCGGCGATGATGGCGTCGTCCGTGATGACTTCCGCCCCGCTTGCCGATGCGCGGATGGCCCGCACGTTCTCGCCAAGCCGCACATCACCGGTGAGCGCGCCGGCCATCGCCTCGGGCAGACGCTGCGAGCCACCGCGCACAGTGAGCGTCGGCCCCGGTCCGGCCCGCCGCAGCGCGACAGCACGCGCAAGCGAGAGTGCGGAGATCCCGGCAAGGGTGTTGCCATTCATATTGCTATCGATCAGTCGCCGCGCCTCAGCGCTAGCCCCTGCCTGCCGCAAAGCCTCGTCGTAGCTGATATCCTGTCCAGACGCTGGCGCATCAAGCCAGCTTGCCGGAGTGTCCAGCACAGGCAAGGCGCGGCCGTAGAATCCGGCCAGCGCAAAGGGCGGCACAGCGCGCTCGGCGCCAACGAGATGGTTGGCGCTCGACGTTGGCCAGTCCTCGGCGCGCAAGGTTTGTCCATTGATGTGGAGCAAAGCTGCCGAAGATCCGACCGCGCCGACACCAGCGCCAGCATCCTCGTCCAGCGCCACGCCCACCCGCGCCGCAATGCCGCGCAGGATCCGGTAACTCTGGCCGATCTGGATGCCGCCTGCCTCAGGTTTTCCCGGCAGATCATCAAGCGTGTGAAGCCGTCCGCCAACCCGCTGCTCAGCCTCAAGCACAGTCACTTTGAGGCCCGCTTGTTCAAGCAGCCATGCCGTGTGCAGCCCCGCAAGGCCAGCCCCGATCACCACCACATCCTGCGTGGTCGCGCTCCATGCGCTTC
>MEDW01000136.1 GCA_001724215.1 Erythrobacter sp. SCN 62-14
CCGGAACCCCGCAGCGCGCACCGGTGGCCCACACGGTCACTTGACCCAATTGAATCCCCAGCGCTGCGAGCAGGGTGTCGAGCATCGGATCAACCGCTGTTCCGACAAGGCCGCCCAGAGCGTTGGTGACCCCGCCCAGCAATTGCGTGCGAGCATTTTCCTCAGCGATCGAGCACACCAGCGGCAGGCACAGTCCGAGGATCCGCACTTGCAAGCCCCCGGGCGCCAGCAAGCTGTTTCCCAGCGAGTTGAGCAGCGGTCCGGCTTGCGCGGTGTTGCCCACGGTGACCGGCGTGCCGAGTGACGGCGGAAAACCGATCCGGCCTGCGCCGCCCGGTCCGAACACCACATTGCTTGCGCTGCCAACCACCGGCTGGGCCACTGCGCGGGCGTCGATCGTCACCAGCGATAGCAGATTGACAAGGCGCACGGGCTGAATGTCGGCAGGGCTAAGCACTGGCATCGGGCTGCTGAGCGCATTGGCGGGGGCCTGCCCAATATAGGCATTCACCAACCCGCTGGTCGCGCGCACTGTCACGCGGGTGTCTTCGCGCTGTTCAGAGGTGGCGGTGCAATCAATATTCTGCACCTCGGCAGTGGCCGCTGCGACATCGATCAGCACCGGCACGGAATCGACCGAAATCGCGCTGCCCAGCACCGAAATCTGGCCAATACCCAGCAGCAATTGCAACCGCAGCGCCGAAGTCCCAGCAAGCGTTTCGCCTTGTGGGCCAAAGGCAAAACGCGCCCGATCGGTTGGCCCGGTGCCGAGCGCAGCCACTCTCACCACGCTGCCGGGCACAAGAAAGCTGACGGTGTCGGACAGATCGAGCCGTCCGGGGCCTGCCTGCACTGCAAAGGCAAACAGTTGATAGGCATTAAGGCCTGCGCGCAGCACCTGCTGTTCATCCGCCTCGCCGACGGGCAGACGCTCCCACACGCCCAGATCGAACAATCCGGCGAGCGGAACCATGTAGCCAGCCGGAACCTGACCTGCTGCAGAACTGAGCGCAGCAGCCGTAGCGCCATCGCTGACTTCGGCGGCTGCCAGCAGAATATCTGCCAGCCGCACGCTGCGCGAAGTCAGCGCGCCATATGTGCCAGTCTCTCCCGCACGCCGCGCCAGAGCATCGAAAAACAGCCCGGCATCAACATTGCCATTGGCCATTGCACCGATTTCGGTGGCCGTCAGATTGAGTCTGACCCCGACAATCGCGCCCAGCACATCATTGACAAAGGTCACCAGCCGGTTGGTGACATTGAGGATGCCGGAGGATACGCCAATGCCCGCTTCATCAATCCGGGCGGCGGTCGCGGTGGCGGCAAGGGGCGGGATCGGATTGACCGGCCCAAGCACCGCCGAGAGATATTGGCGGCTTTGCGATTGGGTGGTGATCCGAACGGCGTTGCTTTGCCCATTGCCCGGACAGCGGGTGAAAGTCGGATCGAAGCGGTCTTCGGAACCAAGGCCAATATCCGGGCAATAGCGCCCGATCTGGACAGTGCGCAGAACATCGCCGGGATAGCCATTTTCTACCAGATAGGCGCGGGCGCGCGCTTCGGCGGCGGCGGGTTGTTGTGCTGCCACCAGCGCTGCGGCTTCGGTCGCCATGCGCAATTCGCGGTTGGCGGCGTAAAAGGCAGCCGCATCCAGCGCAAAACCGGCCGCTGCCACCAGCAGCGGTGCGAACACCGCCAGCATGGGCGAAATGGCTCCTGACTGGTTCCTGAGCAGTGTCATGGCGGGCCTTGCGCGCTTCATTCAATTACATGTTTGGACCGGGCGAACGCCGTTCGGGTGGCTTGCCCATGGCATCGAGATAGATCTTCATCAGACGCTCGCGTTCGGCATCGCTTTGCTGGCGCCGTTCGGATTGAGGCGGCGGCGCTTTATCGAGTTGCACCTGCATTACGCTGCGCGCGGTGGGAGCTTCGGGTGGGGGCGCTGCCGGGGCCCGGGCAGCAGCAGGCGCATCCACCTCGGCGGCAGGGGTATCGGGCGCGCTGGCGAGACTTGCCAGCAGCAGCGTCGCAATCAGGCTCATGCCTCGTCTCCTTGTTCCGTTACGCGAGCGGCAGCCGGTGCGCGATTGGCGAGACGCTCGATGATAGCGCGCGCTTCGGCCTCCAGCGTGGCATCGACTTCCTGGCGTTCGGCATCGTCAGTGATGGTTTGGAGCATCGCTCTTACGCCGCTGGCATCGCCGCCCAGCAGCATCGCCAGCATCAGATTGTTGCGGATCACCGGAGAGCGCGGGGCGAGTTCGCTGGCGGCGCTCAGATCCGCGATCGCCTGACGCGCGCTGCCTGCCTGAATGCGCGCATAGCCGAGCGCGCTGAGCAGATAGGCATCGGCGGGCTTCGACTTGATTGCGTTTTCGTAGTGGCGCACCGCCTTGCGCCAATCCTGCTGGGCGGCGCTGACATGGCCGCGCACGGCTTCTGAACCAAGCGCAGCGGCGCGCGGTCCAGTCGGCAGCCGTTCCGCAAGCAGCGCCGCCTCTGTCACGGCTTCAAGATCAAGCAGACAATTGATGCGCAGCACCACGGCTTCGACATCGCCTGGATAGGTCCGGTCGAAATCATCCAGAAAGGCCAAAGCTGCGCGCGGCTTGCCATCGCTGCGGGCCTGCCGGATCAGTTCGAGATAAAGCCCGCGGGTGGATTGCCCCTCGGCGGCGCGCGCCTCGGCTGGCGCCGGCCCGATCAGGGACGCAGGCGATGGCAACCCCGCCACCAGCCCGAGCGCAACAAGTCCATAGATTGCTCGCATTATTGCTTGGTTCCTTGTGCAAGCGTGTCGAACACGGCGGCGACCGGCGGGCCGCCCAGAACGATGAACAAAGCCGGCATGAAGAACACGATCATCAAGATCACCATGCGCACAGTGATCTGGCCCATGGCCTCTTTGGCGGCCGCCAATCGCCTGCCGGAAAACTCGGTGGCAAATTCGCGCAGCGCCGGGATCAGTTCGACACCGTGAAACAGGGATTGGCGAAACAGCGCCGCCAGTTCGCGCGAGCCCGATACCGGCACATTGGCCGCCCACCGATCAAGCGCGACTTCGTAGCTCAGACCACGATCAAGATCGGCGGCAAGCTGGGCAAATTCGAGGCTCAGCATCGGCACGGCCGAAGAGCGATCCACTGCGATCGTGCGCAGGCATTGATCCAACGAGATGCCGCTTTGCAGCATCATAAACATCAGATCGAGCAGGAAGGGGAATTCAGCAGTGATCCTGCGAACCCGCCGCGCTGCGAAGAGGTTCAGCGCCAGTTTGCAGCCGATGTAAGTCAGTCCGCCAAGGATAAGCAGCAGCAAGGGTTGCGAGAAAAACCCATCACCACTGAGCGCACAGGCGAGGCCCGTCACAAAAGTGACCAGAGCGGTCAGCGCCAGCCTGACGAGCGCGAAGATTTCCACCGCGCGCGGGTCCCTGAAACCGGCGTTGCGCAATTTCGTCTCGATCTCGCGGCGATCATCCGTGCCCACCCCGATCAGCCGCGGAATGCGCCACGCCTTGGCGGGCGTCAGCTCACGCGCCGCCAGCGATTGGCCGAGTCGGCGGTCCAGCCGCTGTTCAGCCACCAGCAAGCGCAGCCCAAGCCCCACCGCTGCGAGACTGAGCGCTGCCAAGGTGCAGAACAGGAGCGCCGCCGCCGACATCAGAATTCCAGCTTCATCTGTTGACGCAGCACGAAGATGCCAGCCAATTGCAGCCCGATGGCAATCAGGCCAAAATTCTGACCGCGCGGATCGTGGAGGAAGAAGCGCGGATATTCTGGGTTGCTCAGCATCAGCAGGACCATCGCAACCACCGGCATGGCGATCAGCACCTTGGCGCTGACCCGAGCTTCGGCGGTCGCGGCCTTCAGATCGCGCCGCACCCGGATCCGATCGCGCAGCAATTGCGCCAGATTGGTGAGCACGACATTGATCGATCCGCCAAACCGCATCTGAGTCCGGATCGCGGCTGCCAGCATCGAGACTTCGGCCACCTTCAACTGGGACGCCATGTCATCCATCGCATCATCAACCGAGGCGCCCAATTCGATGCGCCGGGCGACCGGATCAAAATAGCGCCGAACCGCAGGCGGCGCATCGCCGAGTGCGCGCAGCAGAGCCTGCGTGAGCGAAGTGCCAATACCCAGCAATTGCCGCACACCATCGACGTAAAGCGGCAGGGCATCAATCAGCGCTTCCACCCGCTTGCGCGCCAGCCGCCGCAGCCACACAAAGGCCAGCGCAGGGCCCGAAAGCACGATGATCAGCCCCAGCACCGGCCCTTGCACCAGCAGGCCGAGCAAAGCAGCAACGCCCAAGGCAATCGCTGCGCCGGTTGCAAAGGAGCGCGAGATGGTGACATCGGCCTGCGTCAAAAGCGTGCTGAAAACCCGGATCTCGGAAAAGACCAGCGGCTCGAAACCGGGCTGTTGCTCGCTGCGTTGCAGACCAGCCAGCCGCCGTTCAAGCGCCGCTTCGAGATCGCGCTTTTGCAGGATCAGCACCGCGATCACCACGCCCATCACGACGATCGCCAGTCCGAAAAAGGCAAGCGCTGTGATCATGTCAGCACCTCGCCTGCACCAAGTGAGCCATTGCCCGCATCTTTGGGAAAGGCCGCAAGATTGCTGGCATAGCCCTGCATTCGCGGCGCAAAGAACGGCCGGGCCGCCTGTCGTTCAAAGCGCCCCTTACCGGATAGCGGCGGATCCTCGACGAAGACGAACAGCTCGTTCAGCGAATAGTTTTCGCCTTCGATGCCGGTGATTTCGGACACCGCCACGACCTTGCGCGAACCATCGCCCAAGCGTTGGACATGCACGATCAGATTGATGCTGCTGGCAATGAAGCGGCGGATGGCGCGGATATCCTGCTGCAATCCGGCAAAGCCGATCAGGAGTTCAAGCCGGCTCAAGGCATCTCGGGGCGAATTGCCATGGATTGTCGACATGGAACCATCATGGCCGGTCGACATGGCCTGCAGCATCTCCACCGCTTCTGCGCCGCGCACCTCGCCCAGAATGATCCGATCAGGCCGCATTCTGAGCGCGTTGACCACCAGATCGCGCGCCGTCACCGCGCGGCTGCCCTGCTGGTTGGCAGGGCGCGTTTCCAGCCGGACGACATGCTCCTGACGCAGCTGCAATTCGGCCGCATCCTCGATTGTCACCAACCGTTCCTTGTCCGAGATAAAGCCCGACAGGATGTTGAGGAAAGTCGATTTGCCCGCGCCCGTGCCACCGGAAATCAGCACATTAAGGCGTGAGCGTACCGCTGCTTCGAGATAGGATGCCATATCCTCGGTGAGCATCTGGCGCGTCACCAGATCGGACATTTCAAAGGCATTGGCGCGCGATTTGCGGATCGACAGGGTCGGGCCATCCAGCGCGATGGGAGGAATGACAATATTGATGCGCGAGCGGTCGGGCAGGCGCGCATCCACATAGGGATTGGCCTCGTCTATGCGCCGTCCGATGGGGCCGACGATGCGCTGGATGATGTTCATGAGGTGCGCTTCATCGCGAAACCGGGTTTCCACCCGCTCAAGGATGCCGCTGCGTTCGGCATAGATATTGTGCGTGCCGTTCACGATGATGTCATCGACGTCGGGATCGCGCAGCAGGGGCGCCAGCGGGCCAAGCCCTGCGACTTCATCTTCAACGTCCTCAATCAGCAAAATGCGTTCCGCGCTGTTGAGCGCCAGCTGCCCGCGCCGGCTGCGGCTGTTGACGACCGCCTCGATGATCGCGCGCAGTTCGCTTGGGCTCAGGCTTTCGACAGTCAGCGCCCGCGCTTCGAGCTGATCGATCACCTGTTCGCAGGTTTGCCCTTTCAGGATCTGGTAAGTGTCGCTCATGCGCTGAGCGCTCGGCGGCGTGATCGAGGTCGTGCGCGGCGGCGCTGTCACCGGCTTGGACAGCGGCGCTGGCGAAGCTGGCTCTGCGGCTTTCCAGATGTCGCTTTCAAACAGGGTCATCGTGCCTGCACCTTACGGGCCGAGCGATTGAGCAGGCGGCGCAGCGGCGCCAGAGTGGGGGTTTGCTGAGGCGCGCTTTCAACCCCGATAATCCGCGCAATGACTTGCGCATAGGCGCTTGCGGCAGGCTCCAAAACCAAGGGTTTGCCAAGGTTGAGCGCGTTGCGCAGCAAGGTCGGATCAACCGGCACTCCGAGCGCAGTCTTGAGTTCCAGCACATCGGCCATCCGCTTGCCGTCCAGCAAAACGGCGGGCTGATAATCCCACAACAGCAAGCGACTGCGCGCGCGGTCCAGCTCGCCCACGCCAATTGCATCGAGCAGGCGGCGGATCGCTTCGAGATCAAGGATCGACTGCGTGGCAACGATCTCGATCCGATCGGCCATGCGCAGCAAGTCGCGCAGCAAAGCAGGATTGCGCAGGCTGCCCACACACAGCACAATCTCGTTGCAGCAGGTGCGCAGCAATTCGATCAGAGCGGTGATGTCGCCCGCTGCGATGCCCGCAGGCTCGGTTGCAGTGCCGGCATCCAGCGTCAGCAGCATCAGGCCTGTCGGATCATGACGCAGCGCGGTGTTCGCCAGCAGATTGGCATCCAGCCGCGCCATGTCACCGATTGCTGCGGCAATTCCGTAAGTGCATTTGGTGTCGAGATAGGTCTCGCACGCGCTTTTGGGCAGGGTGCAATCCAGCAAGATGGTGCTGCGCCCGGCGCGGGCGTGGGTGAGCGCTGCATCGGTGGACAGCACCGCCACGGCTTCCTGGCTTGGCCCCAAAACCAGCGTAAAGCGGCCCGGCTGGGCATATCCGACCAATGCGGAATTGAGCAATCGGCCGAGCACAGTGGCGATTTCATCAACCCCGGCATCGCGCGCCAGCACATCCACAGCGCCTGCCCGAATGGCTGCAAGCACTTCGGCGCTTTCCAGCGTATCGCTCGCCACCACTACCGGCAGGCCTTTGGCTATGGCAACGGTTTCAGTGACTGCCTCGCTTAAGGAGCGATTGGCCGCAAGCGCTGCGCGATCAAGCACAACCACCCCTGCGCCGGGCAGATCGCCTGCGGCAATATCCTGCACCATGCGAAAGCTGGCACGCCCTGCAAAGGCTTGATCAATCCGATCTGCCAGCAGTCGATCGACCGACAAGAGGAGGATGGCAGCCATCAGTTTCGCACCACGCCAAAGCTGTTGGCCTTTTGTGGCCGGGCCGGTGACTTGGGCAGGGCCGCCGGCGCTGTGCCGGGCAAGGGCGGGATTTCATCGGGATTGAGCGCATTCACCACGCGCGGCGTCACCACGATGATCAATTCCTGCTGTTCATTGGCCTCGCGCTGACGGCGGAACAGCGCGCCGATGATCGGGATATCGCCCAAGAATGGCACGCGGCTGTCGGTAACATTCGAATTGGAAAAGCTCAGACCTGCAATCACGAAGCTTTGCCCGGCGTTGAGTTCAACCGTCGTCTCAGCCGAACGCCGCCGCAGGCCGGGGACGACAAACCCTGCACGCCAATGCCGAAATCAAGCTCGCTCACTTCGGGGGCGACCTTGAGCACAATGCGATCATTTTTCATCACAAAGGGCGTGACAGCCAGCCGCACCCCGAATTGTTTATATTCAATGGTAACTGCATTGCCGACACCGGCTGCAGCGACACCGGGAACCGGGATCGGCACTTCGCCGCCTGCCAGAAAGCTGGCCTGCTCGCCCGAACGGGCCAGCAGCGTTGGCTGAGCGAGCAGCTGCGATAGGCCGGTGCTGGACAAGGCGCTCAGCGCCGCCCCAATCCCGCGATTGGGGGCTGCCAGAAACAGGTTGAACGCCTCTTGGATCGGCGCCGATGCCGAAATGCTCAGACCTTCCGGATTGAACGCGGCTGAGTTGAGCGAGTTGGGGGAGATGACCGCGCCCTGGATATCGCCAGTCAGCCGGGAGAAGTTGAAACCCAACGCCTTAAGGGTGGAAGTGGAGACAGCGGCAAATTGCACATCGACCGCCACCACATCCTGCGCGCTGGGTGACAGATTGGGAGCCGCCCCTGCATCCAGCGCAGGGTCCGGCACCCGGAACGTGGTGGCCTTGAGCAAGCTGCCATCGCGGGCGAAAATCTGCAATTCCGCTTCGCCTGGAGCAACTCCGGCAACCTTGATCGCGCGTGCGGAAGTCAGGCTAACCGACACCACACCATCACGATCAAGGTCGATGCGGCCAATCGGCTTATCGAATTCCAATGCCTGGTTGCTGCCGGGTGCGACATATTCCTGTGCCGCAATGGCGGCCGGGAGTGCGGCAAGCGCGCTGCTGAGCGAGAGGTGCGCAAGAAACCGTGCGATGTTCATGATGCGCTCTCCGCGGTGAGTGTTTGCTTGCGGCCGCCGATATTGAGTTCGACCTGCGCCTTGGGAGCGCTTGGCTTGGGCTTGCGAGCAGGCGGGCGCGGCGCGCTGCTGCGTGCAGGCGCGGCTGCTGGCGGCTCGAAGTTGGGGTAGGGATCAAAATCCGCCCCACCCGAAGCGACAAAAGGGATCGTATCGGCCATCGCCACATCCAGCGGATTGCGCAGCGACAGCAAGATCAGACCGGTGTTCTTCGCCAGCGCCAGCATCCCCACTTCATCCGGTGTCAGCGCCAGCGTGACTGTGCGTGCCGGCGGTGCCACGCCATCGCTGCCGCCGGTCTCCCCCAGCACTAATTCGCCGACGGCCAGCACCTGAATGCTCTGCAACACCGTTTCCGATCGGCTGCGCCCCTGCGCCCGCGCGCTGGTGAGGGCATCCATGCCCGGATAGACCACCTGCACATCCACGACATTGCCGGGGCGGATCAGCCCGGCCACCGCAATTTCCGAGTTGGTCTCAATGCTGACCGCGCGCTTGCCGATTGGCACGCGCATGGCAAGGTTGCTGTCAATATCGACCCATTCGCGCGCAATGGCGGTGTTGGCCGCAATGTCGCGAATGGCGACTTTCCCGATGATTTCCTGAGGCGTTGCAACGACCTGGTGGAGGCTTGGGTTGAAGGGCAGGTTGACGATCATATCGCCGGTGATGGTTTCACCGACCTTGATGGCGCGTCCCGCTTTGGCGACGATGGCCACAGCAGGGGCAGCCGCAGGCGTCGCCGCAGCAACGGCAGGCTCAGGCGTGCGGAACATCTGAATGACGCCCAGCACCAGAAACAGGATCGCAAGCCCAGCCCCGCCAAAGATCAGCAGTTTCGATTTGGCCGACAAACCCATGCACTCCGCCCCAGAATGCGCTGCATTGCGCACACTTCCCCAATTTAATGCCAGAGCGGTTTTAAGCCCCGCTTTTGCCAGCACTACGCATCAACCCGATGGCAGTGATGGCCTTGGCATATGCGGGGTGTGTGGTTGATGGGCTTTCGTGTCCAGTTGAGGATACTCCCAAAGTGGCAGTATTTACGGCCGGTATGCGTATTTCTTAGCGCATGAATTACCTATACTTTCAGGCCTTGTTGACAGTGTGCTTTGTAAAACACTCTGATCCACGACTTGGGGGGGCGGCGTCTTGAACTTCCATACAATCATTGCCCAGCGCGATGCGAAGGTTCGCATGGGCCTGACCAGGACACGCACTCGCGAAGACGGCTTGGGCCGTGCATATGGTGGCTGATTTCATGAAACTGCGGATTTGGTCCGAAAAAACACCATTCTGGCATCACCATGTGCCCAAGATCGCCTTGGTGCTGACGGTGGTGCTTGGTGCCTGGAGCAACGATCCTTTTATGTCGGTGGCAGCAGCCATGGGCGCTGCCATTTTGCTGGGAAGTGGTGAGCGAATCGGAGCCGCCATGGTGCTCGCGGTCCTTGCCGCAGGCTTTTTGGTGGCCGGTTTTCCGCCGCAAAAGTTAACGCAGCTAACGGTTCCATTTATTGCCATTCTGGGTCTTGTTGGTCCGTGGCGCGCGATCCGCTCGCTTCCGCCTGCCAATGGATTGCTGGGTTTGATGCTCGCTGCTGGGATTATTGCCCTGCTTGGCGAATCGCTGCGCGCCGGATCAGAATGGCTGCTGTTTCTGGCGCAGGTTGCCGCCGGTGTGTTTGGCGCGCTGGTTGGCCAGTTGCTCGCCACCAATGCACGGCGCGGCGGCGTCTGGAGCAGCGCGGTGATTGATCAGAGCGCGCGTGACTTGTTGCTGGGCCGTCTCGTGACCGGCATGATTCATGACCTTGCGCAACCCATCAATGTGGTGGCCATGGCCAATGGCAATCTGGGTTATGTGATTGATCAGATGCCCCAAGGCGAAGAGCGCGACCAGTTGCTCCGCGAAAGGGTTGTGCGAATTGGCGATCAGGCAGAGCGAGCAGCGCATCTGCTGCGCTATTTCCGTAGTTTTGGCCGCAGCACCTTGCAAAACACCGACAATATGACTTTGCGCGGAGCGATTGAACTCGCTGTGCTCGCCACCCAGTCCAATATTCGTCATGGCGGTGTCGAGGTCGAGATCGCAGGGGAGGGGCTGGATTGCCTCGCGCTGGATAATGGCGGCACTCTGGAAATGGCAGTGGCCGGAATGCTGCTGTCGGCGTTTCGGACGTTTATCGCTGATGATGGTACCAAGATCGATGGCCTCGTCAGGATTGCGGTGCGCATGAAGTCATCAGCCTTCGAATTCACCGTCAGTTGCCATCGCAAGGATGGCAGCGATCTTCCCATTGCCCCGATCGAACCGGTCATGGAGTGGTTGCTCAGCGAGGTCGCAGAAAATGCCGGTGGGAAATTATCGGCAACACAGCTTTTCGGCCACCGGCGCTGCTATCGCCTCACCTTGCCGCGATAGGCGCCCATTTTCAGTAGGGCGCTTCCCGCGCGCGAATTGGGCCAAGGCTGACTGGCGGGGAGCAGTGCCGCTTTCCCCCAGCCTTTCTGCCCGATCATATCCCGTCGGTTTGACTGGTCGCCGGGCCGGGCTAGTCACGAACGATGCTGGCCGCAGGAGGTGTGAGCCCAGCTCAAAGAGCGCAGGCTTCACCCAAAAGCTGTCATCGGCAAATTCGGCTCGGCGCCGCTGCAATTCTCCGCCACCGGCAAAGGCGCAGTGAACTGGCAATCATGGTCCAGCTTCCAGCGCCGAGACAAGGCGGGCTGGCCCATCAACGCTCCCATTGCCCAGTCGGCCTTGGCCGCCAGCGCGATCTGCAATTGCTGTTCGTTCTCCATGCCTTCGACAATCACTGTGCGTGCAAAGGTGCTGGCGAGATTGATCAGCAATTGGAGGCGACGCCGCGCACCATCGGACAGCGGCGCTGCGTGCAGAAATACGGGGCTGATCTTGACGAAATCGGGATCAATCGCGGTCAGATGAGCAAATGTCAGCGTGCTTGAGGCAAAGCCCGATACGGATATGCTTGCACCCAACCGCTTGAAACGCAAGAAGCCTTGCCTCAGTTCATCAAGCGATACGGTCCCATGGCCCTCGCTCATATCAATCACAAGGCGTGCTGCAACATCCGGCCGTGCGGCAAGGCGGCTGAGAGCCGAAAACCAGATGCCAGGATGTCCGCCCCAGTCTTGACACAGGCCCAGCTGCGACAGGCACACGGCGATGGCTGGCCGTGCATCGGCTTCAAGCTCATCGACAGCGTGGAGCACCATCGCCCTGTCATGGACCCAGGAGAGACCGATCCGGGCCAATGCTGCTTGAGCCAGTGCAACGCTTGCGATGCGTCCGCTGTGATCGCAGCTATGCGCCGTCATTTCATAATGGAGCACCATTTCGGGCTGGCGGGTGCTGCGAATAGCCTGCCACAAGTGAAGAAGATGGCCGTTGGCGATTTCGTCGACCAGTCGCGCAGCTGCAACCATATCCTTGCGATAGCCGGCCGCCCATTGTTCCGTGAGTGCGGTGGCCGGGTGAGTGGCCGCCCGAGCCTCGGCCAGATCTGTGTGCAGCGAAGGGACGGCGAGCAGGCAATCGCCGCCAATCGTGAAGGATTTTCCTGCCAAAGCGACCCACAAATCCTCAAAAACGCCACCTGCAAGAGGGGCAGTTCCCTCATCGAAAAACAGCGCAAAGATAGCCGATGAAACCCGGTGCCAACGCGCGCCTTCACAGGAATGGGTGCGCAGCCGCTTCTCGAAAGCCTCGCTCATCAGGCGGGCGGTTTCATTTCCGTAAGCATTGCCGATCAGAGCAAGGTTTTCAATAACCAGGAACACCGAGCGGCGGTTATTCATATTGGCTGAATTGTCCACAATCGTACTCCTGAATATCTAGTTCCTTAAGGGGTAACGGAGAGGTTGGTCGGGGCGGGTCGCAGTAGTGACCAACCTCTCCGACCCCCGGCTGAGCCGGGATCCCTTAGAACGGGTTATTGACCCGCAGCACCGCCGCCCCGCAGACGGCGTAGCGTGTTGCGCAGCGTGCCAACCACGCCGCCGTTGGCGTCGTTGCCACCGAGCAGGCCGGTGACCGGAGCAAGGGCGCCATCGCCGCCTTCGCCGCCGCCGAGCAGCCCGGTGACCGGGGCAAGGACGCCGCCGCCGCTCTCGCCGCCACCAAGCAGGCCGGTGACCGGGGCAAGCAGACCGCCGCCGCTCTCGCCGCCGCCGAGCAGGCCGGTGACCGGGGCAAGCAGACCGCCACCGCTGCCTTCACCGCCACCGAGCAGGCCGGTGACCGGTGCGAGCAGATTGCCAGTGCTTTCGCCGCCACCGAGCAGGCCGGTGACCGGGGCTAGGACGCCGCCGCTGCCTTCGCCGCCGCCGAGCAGACCAGTGACCGGAGCCAGAACGCCGCCGCTGCCTTCGCCGCCGCCGAGCAGACCAGTGACCGGAGCCAGAACGCCGCCGCTGCCTTCGCCGCCACCGAGCAGGCCGGTGACCGGGGCAAGCAGACCGCCGCTGCCTTCGCCGCCACCGAGCAAGCCGGTGACCGGAGCAAGCAGGTTGCCAGCACCTTCGCCGCCAAGCAGACCGGTGACCGGAGCAAGCAGACCGCCGCCGCTCTCGCCGCCACCAAGCAGGCCAGTGACCGGGGCAAGCAAGCCGCCAGCGCCTTCGCCGCCACCGAGCAGACCGGTGACTGGGGCAAGCAAGCCGCCAGCCCCTTCGCCGCCCGTCAGCAAGCCAGTGACAGGCGCAAGGATACCGCCTTCACCACCTGAGCCCAGCAAGCCGGTCACAGGGCCGAGTGCCTGCGTCAGATCGGTCACCTGCTCACCCAATGCTGAGTTGAGCGTGTCGGTCACCGGGTTGAGGATGCTTGACACCAAGGAAGTTGTCGCAGCTACCACCGGCGCAACCGTGGTCGTCACTTCCGTGACAAGCCCGCCGACCTCGGCACCGAGTAGCGAACCCGCCAAATTGCCGACCGGGGCCAGACCCGCCACAACCCCTTCGGTTGTGGTTGCGAGGCCTACATCGAGCACGCGGTTCTGCGACAGCACGTCAACAGTGGCGAGCTGGCCCTGCAACTGCGGCGGTGTATCGCCGGAATTCAGGACGTTGAGGCCGAGCACCAAGCCATCGCCTTCGAAGCCTGTTGTCAGGTTGCCGACATTGGCCGCGAGGATCTGGCCCTCGAAACCCGGAGCAGGAGTGCCACCTGGCAGACCGCCAAGGACACCGCCAACCAGACCGCCAACGAGGTTGTTTGCCGCACCCGGAAGCGCTCCATTCGCTCCGCCAACCAGCGGGTCGGTCAAGGGCGACAAGGTGCTATTGACAACGCCCAGCAGCGGGGTGGTCACACTGTCAACCAGATTGGTCACACC